>JBDLTH010000150.1:0-37252 GCA_039799165.1 Bacteroidota bacterium | reverse complement strand
CATTAGCAGTATTCCTATTGTTGCCAAAAAAGCAGGAACAACAAACGTGAATATACCAAAATACCTATTGATAAGCGATTCGGCAGCAAAAGCACCACCTACACCAGTCCAGTTGGCTATATCTTGTTTTTGAGAAATCAGATCCCAGAAACTTTTGTTAACAACCTTGCTTTGGTCAGCAGCTCCTGTGATGAAAAATGAAACCATGCCAATGGTGATATATAGAGCTATAAAAACGAAACAGACCCCAATTAAAAAATGACCTCTTTCACTCTTTAAAAAGCTTACAATACTTCTTTTTGGTTGTTTTCTAACCTGTTTCCTTCTTCTTGGTGCGGGCATATGTTTGTTTGATAAATAAAAGGCAAATATACATTATTTCAACTTAGCATCAAGAATCTTTGTGTATTCAGATTCTTTAAAAAAAGGAAAATTTGGGTCAACTATAAAATGTCAGTATTCGTTACGTATGTTATAAAACACAACAAGTCTAACTGTAGAGTTTATTTTAAGTTTAAGTTCCTTTTTGTCAGATAAGTATGCTATTGTTGATATTTGAGCCTAGAGTTTCGATTAGATATAGATTAACAAGTATTATTTTGATGCTGCGTTTATGTTTTTTAACTTTGTTGCTAAACCTTACAAAAGTGGACATTACGATTGCTTGATTGTGGTAGTTATTAACTTAAAAATATATTATTCTGTTTTAAAACCTGAGTTTACTCGTTTTAAAATATAATCAGTTAACATCAATATCTTATTTTATGAACAATGTAGAACGATTAAAAGTGCCTAGAATGGCTAACCTGACCCTATGGTCCAAGATTAGTGCAGCATTTGTCATGCTATTATTTTCTATTTCGATGTATGCCCAAACAGGCGCAAAAATAACAGTCTCAGGCATTGTAACAGATGCTGCAGGCGAAACCCTTATTGGGGCAAGTGTTGCTGAAAAAGGAACAACCAATGCTACGATGACAGGTATAGACGGAGACTATATACTTACAGTTCCTGCAAATGCAATACTAGAAGTAACGTACGTGGGTTTTAACCAAAAGCAAGTACCTGTAAAAGGACAAACAAAATTAAACATTGTTGTCTCAGAAGACACAAAACTTCTGGAAGAGGTGGTTGTTACTGCACTGGGTATCAAACGAGACAAGAAATCGTTAGGATATGCTTTGCAGGAGATCAAAGGCGACCAGTTGACTGAGTCTCGTGATCCTAATGTTGCAAATGCTTTAGCAGGTAAGGTGGCAGGTTTGCAAATCAAACAATCTGGAACAGGTCCTTCGGGTTCAAGTAGAATTGTTCTCCGTGGAGCCAATTCAATTGGAGGTAATAATCAACCTTTGGTAGTAGTGGATGGTGTACCTATTGATAGCTCGACAGGGGGAACAGATGACTACTGGGGCAACCAATCGGTAGACAAAGGTTCAGGTATGGCGGATATATCTCCAGATGATATTGAGTCTATGTCTGTTCTTAAAGGTCCTGCCGCCGCCGCCCTTTATGGATCACGTGCGGGTAATGGTGTGATTATGATTACCACAAAAAAAGGGTCGACTAACAAAGGTTTGGGTATAACCGTTAATTCTAACTTAATGGTTGAATCCCCTATGCAGATGCCGAAATACCAAGATGTTTATGGACAAGGTACAGGAGGCAAGTATGCCATCAATGAAACGATGAGCTGGGGTGGTAAAATGGATGGAGCACAAGTAACCGATATTGCAGGTAATAAGGTAATCTACTCCGCAGGAGATAATAAGTTACAAGACTTTTTGAAAACAGGAACAACATGGACTAATAGTATAGATTTAAGTAGTGTTACGGATAAAAATACAGTTCGAGTAGGTATTATGAACTTGAGAAATACGGGTATTGTACCTAATAGTTCTTTCGGAAGAACATCAGCCACTCTACGTGGAACTGCAAAATTGTCAGAAAAATTGTCATTGGATGCAAAAATTACCTATGTAAACCAGAAAACAGAAAATAGGGTAAAATTAGCAGGTGATGGAGATAATATATTTTACAATTATTTAACAATGCCTCGTTCCATTCATTTTAGTGATCTTAAGAATATGTATCCTGGATATGCTTTTCCTGAAGGAACAGTATATGGGGACACGAACCTTTCGAGTAAGCCATATTCTTGGACCTCGAAGTACGATGGAGTTATCCGAAATCCTTATTGGGCAGTAAATAAAAACACAAATGATGATCGAAAAAACCGCATGTTGGGTTTTGGTTTGTTGAAATACGATTTTACCGATTGGCTTAGTATACAAGGGCGTTATGGTATCGATTATTACTCGTATCAGTCTAAAAACAGGCATGCTACAGGTACTCCATATTGGTATCAAGAGGGCGACTATCTGATGTACAAAGAAGATTTTTATGAAGTAAATAGTGATTTTCTTATCACTTTCAATAAAAATTTGACAGACAAAGTCAATCTTGTAGCAACAGGGGGAGGAAATATTATGTATACTCGGACTGAAGGCTTGAGAAGTCAAAATCATGGTTTAATTATACCTAATTTTTATACAATAGCAAATGCTAAAGGTGTTCGCTCTTCTAGTGCACTGTACCGCAGGCAAATTAACTCTCTGTACAGTACGGCATCACTATCTTATGGCAATATGTTGTATTTAGATTTAACTGCCCGTAACGACTGGTCTTCAACTTTAAATAAAGAGAACAGGTCTTATTTTTATCCATCAGTAAATGCTAGCTGGTTGTTGTCAGAATCGTTAAAGAGAATGAGTGAGAATTTAGGTTTTATTGATTATGCAAAAATACGTGCCTCTTGGGCACAAGTGGGTAATGATGCAAAACCATATCAATTACTCGATTATGAATCTTTAAGTACAGAGTATGTTGTCAATCCTAATAATGGAGAGATAGAAACACTCTTGAATGGATCTAAATCAAGTACACTGGCATTGTATGATCTTAAAAATGAGTTGATCTCATCTTATGAACTAGGTCTTGAATTTAAAGCTTTGAAAAATAGAGTTGGCCTTGATTTTGCTTTTTATAGCAAGGATGCAAAGAATCAAATCTTGAGAATGAATATTCCTCCAGCTAGTGGGTATCAGTACAAATATATCAATGCAGGGAATGTAAGAAATAGGGGTATTGAATTTGTGCTATCTGGAACTCCTGTACAATCGAAGGATTTTCAATGGGATGTCGTCTTGAACTATTCTAAAAATAAGAATAAGATTATAGAACTATCGGATGGTATTGAACAGCAGATACTGAGTGATGCTTCTTATGACAATATGATACGTATAGTAGCTAAGGTTGGAGGTGCTTATGGCGATCTCTATGGTACTACTGTGCAGAAAGATGCTGCAGGTAATGTTGTTGTAGATAAAGAAGGCTTGCCTATGAAAAATGGCGACTACGTAAAATTAGGCAATAGTAGCCCTGAATGGATGGGCGGATTAACCAATAGCTTCAAATATAAAAACTTTGATTTGTCTTTTCAGATTGATATGCGTTATGGAGGTGATGTATACATGGGTTCAATCAAAGCAGGAATGGGTGCAGGAACGTTAGAGGGTACACTACATGGGCGTGAAGGTATGCTTGTTGCCGGTGTAACAGAATCTGGAGCAGCCAATACAGTTCAAACCACAGCTCAGAGTTATTGGGCTAGAATGGGCGGTATCTCAGAAGCTTGGATTTATGATGCTACTAATATAAAATTTAGGGAGTTGAGTTTGGGATATGCCATCCCTCGCAAGGTGTTAGCTAAAAGCCCATTCTCGGGTGTTAAGTTGAGTCTTGTTGCTCGAAATCTATTTATGATTCATAGCAATACCAAAGGTTTTGATCCAGAGGCTGGATTTTCTACTGGAAATGCTCAAGGATTTGAGTTTGCATCTATGCCTACCTTGAGAAGTTATGGTTTTAATTTGAATGTTTCTTTTTAATATAGTATAAGTGATGAAAAAGAAGAATATAGTATACGCCCTTTTATTGGGAGCATCAATACTTGGAGTATCATGTTCAGATGGTTTTGATTCAATTAATACCAATCCGAATGATCCAACTGGTGATATGTATGATTTCTCAAAAGGGAAATTAGGAAAGGCTCTCCGAAACGGAGCAGTATATAATGATGCCGACATACAGCAGCGTGTAAAAGCACTTGGTGCTGATGTTTTTGCTCATTATGTATCGGGGGCAGGGTCAAACTGGCAAACCAGAAATTATGTGCCAACAGATTCGTGGAGTAGTTTATATTGGAATACCTATTATAGTTCTTGGTTGGCAGAGCTTAATATGATTATTGTGGATGCAGACATTTACCCCAATAGAGAAAACACGAAAGCTTTAGCTCGTATTTGGCGTGTATATATGCAATCCATGATAACGGATAACTTTGGCTCAATTCCTTTTCCGTTATCTCCAGCAGATACAAAGCCTGACTATATGCCCTTGAAAGAGCAGTATAAAATTTATTTTACTGAATTAGATGAGGCGGTTAAAAGTTTTGACTCTACTAAGCCCTTCCTTACTTTCGAAGATTGGGTATATGGGGGTAGCATTGATAAATGGAAGCGTTTTGCAAACTCCTTGCGTTTAAGATTAGCCATAAAGCTTTCGGAAATTGACCCTGCATTATGTGGAGAGCAGGCACAAGCTGCACTTAAGGCTGATATGGGGATAATAGAATCTAATGCAGATAATGCTGTTGTCGGTAGTACTTCGGGTTGGGGTAAGCAATATCCATATTACTTGTATCAACAAGGTTGGGGAGATAGGCAAACTATGATGAGTTCGATGGAGAAAATACTGACAAATATTGGTGGTATTGATTATAATGGAGCTGCAAAAATGCATCCAGCAAAAGTTGATCCTCGAGGAACGAAGTATTTTGATACAAGTGTAAAAGGAGACGCATGGAGAGGTATGAATACTGGTATTGAGACGATTACTGATGAAATGAAAGCTTCAGTTTCGGCAATGAGTATTACTTGGATTCTTAAAGATAATACTAGAAAAACAGAAGTCTTGACGTATCCCGAAATTTGCTTTTTGATGGCCGAAGCTGTTGAACGAGGCTTTGTGGCGGGGCAGGGTACTGCTAAAGAATGGTATGAGAAGGGGGTAAAAGCCTCATTTAGCCAATGGAGTCTTGGAGATTTACAATCACTAGAATATTTGGCATCAAATGAAAAGAATCTATGGGGAACATCTGCGAACTATGACGATGTATCGGGAGCTGGAAATACAGCATTAGAGAAAATTATAACACAAAAGTATATTGCTTCTTATCCTGATCTGTCTTTTCAAGTTTGGAACGATAAGCGAAGATTAAATTTGCCTGCATTTGATATTCCACTTTTAAGGAATACCTCTTCGGGAACATATCCGAGCGATGGAGATATTCAAAATGTGAGTAACTTCATATCTCGTTTGCCATATCCTCAGAATGAGTTCTTAATTAATAGGGTTAAGTATGAAACTGGGGTAGCTGTATTAAATGCAGAGTCTTCAACAATGGGAGGAGATAAAACTTCCACGCCTTTATGGTGGGCTTCGAAAAGAAGTAATTACAATACAAGTGTGAAATAACTTGACTGTTATATACATTATCAAGTGGAGATGTGGAAGGTGATACTTTTACATCTCTGCTTTTTTTAGAACACTTTCTTTCACACCCTCGTACATTAATCTTGGTTAAAATATTAAAACTAAATACAAAAGGTGTTTTTTTTAACACTTTAAGGTCGAAATTCAGAGGGGAGATTGATCAATTAAGAATTAACATTCCTTATCTTTGCTATTCACATTCATTTAATATAAAACCGATAAAGATAGACAATATGAAAACAGATCTTAGCTCTCAGATCACACTAGAACGAATACCATTGAGGTATTATCGTCCTGTTGATGCTTTTGAACAAACAGCATTAACACGTTACGAAAAAATAGATACCCAGATTTATGAATCATCTAAAGAAGCTTCTAATCATATCGCAAGAAAGATAGCAGATGAAATTAGATTGAAAAATGAAAAGAAAGAGTTTTTTGTTTTAGCTCTTCCTGGTGGACATTCTCCTCTAATGATCTATCAAGAACTAGTGCGCATGCACAAAGAAGAGAAGTTAAGTTTTAAGAACGTAGTCGTATTTAGTATATATGAATATTATCCATTGGCCAATGAATCGAGTAGCAATTTGCAGTTGCTCAGGGATTTACTGCTAGATCATGTTGATATTGATTGGGCAAATGTACATTCTCCTGATGGATATGTGCCTATGGATGAATTGATTTCCTTCTGCAAAAGCTATGAAGCAAAGATAAAAAAATATGGAGGTATAGATTACCTGCTACTGGGAGTAGGTAGAAATGGAAATATTGGAGTAAATATTCCAGGATCTAATATAAACTCTCAAACACGCTTGATTTTATTAGATAATCAATCTCGTAAAGAAGCTGTAAACACCTTTGGTACATTAGATCAAGTCCCTAAGAGTGCGATAACAATGGGTATATCGACTATATTACAAGCTAAAAAAATTACACTGGTAGCATGGGGCGAAGATAAATCGAACAGTATCAAAGATGTAGTAGAGGGTCAGATGAGCGAGGCGATACCTGCATCGTGGTTGCAAAAACACCCCAATATCCGTGTCTTTGCAGATCTAAGTGCAGCTTACGACCTAACCCGAATAAGCAAGCCATGGTTGGTTACGAATTGCGATTGGACAAATCAATTGACTCGTCGTGCCATTGTGTGGTTGTGCTTTAGAGTAAACAAACCGATATTGAAGCTTACGAACAAAGACTATCAAGAAAACAGTTTAGGTGAGCTATTGGCTCTATATGGTTCGGCATATAATGTAAACATAAAAGTGTTTAATGATTTGCAACACACCATAACGGGTTGGCCTGGAGGGAAACCGAATGCAGACGACACAAACCGTCCCGAAAGAGCAACCCCATATCCTAAACGTGTAATTATATTTAGTCCTCACCCCGACGATGATGTTATATCGATGGGAGGAACCTTCCAGCGATTGGTAAATCAAAAACACGATGTGCATGTAGCCTATCAAGTATCTGGTAATATTGCCGTAGGAGACGAAGAGGTAATCCGTTATGTCTCTTTGATGGAAAACGTGCGTGCACAGTTTAGCCCAGAAGATACCAAACTGAAAGAAAGACTAGCTAGTATACTTAACTTTTTGTTGAAAGAAAAACAAGTAGGAGACGAGGATAGTAGCGATGTACTATTAATAAAAGGACGTATTCGCCGAGAAGAGGCTACCAATGGTTGTCGATTTGTGGGACTAGATCAGTCTAAAATAAAGTTCTTAGACCTCCCGTTTTATGAAACTGGAAAAGTAAAGAAAAATCCAATATCTGAAGCCGATGTGAAAATCATCAAGGACTATTTGATTTCGGTAAAACCACATCAAGTATTTGTTGCTGGAGACTTGGCAGACCCTCATGGTACACACAAGGTCTGTTTAGATGCTATCTTGGCAGCGGTTGACGAACTGAAAGAAGAAAAAACAGAATGGCTCAACGATTGTCGCTTTTGGATGTATAGAGGGGCTTGGCAAGAGTGGGAGATCGATTACATCGAAATGGCTGTGCCTATCTCGCCCGAAGAGTTGCGTCAAAAACGTACATCGATTCTAAAACATCAATCGCAGATGGAGAGTGCCCCATTCTTAGGTAATGACGAGCGTTTGTTTTGGCAACGTTCAGAGGATAGAAACCATGCTACTGCCGAATTGTATCGTAAACTAGGTTTGGCATCTTACGAAGCCATTGAGGCTTTTGTAGAATACAAAGTTCTTTAATAAACAACATATAGGGACGGAAGGTGAAGTAAAATAAAATAGCTCATCTTCCGTTTTAAGTATCATATATTTTAAAAAGAAAAGATTATGAGATTAATTATTCAACCCGACTTTAACAACCTATCGCAATGGGCAGCAAATTATGTAGCAGCTAAAATTATAGCAGCTAAACCTACACCAGACAAGCCTTTTGTCTTGGGTTTGCCCACAGGTTCTTCGCCACTAGGCATGTACAAGCATCTGATAGAGCTATACAAGAAAGGAGTGATCTCATTTCAGCATATAGTAACATTCAATATGGATGAATATATCGGTTTGCCCGAAGATCATCCACAAAGTTACCATACATTTATGTGGAATAATTTTTTTAGCCATGTTGACATAAAAAAAGAAAATGTAAATATATTGAATGGTAATGCGACCGATGTGCATAAAGAGTGTGAAGAATTCGAAGCTAAAATAAAAGCATACGGAGGTGTTGATCTGTTTTTAGGAGGAATTGGTCCCGATGGGCATATTGCATTTAACGAGCCAGGATCATCACTTACATCAAAAACCCGTATCAAGACATTGACCAAAGATACCATTATAGCCAACTCACGTTTCTTTGATAACGACATCAACAAAGTTCCTAAAACAGCTCTTACCGTTGGTGTAGGTACTATAATGGACGCTAAAGAGGTATTGATTATGGTAAACGGGCATAACAAGGCTAGAGCTTTGGCACAAGGCGTTGAAGGTTCGATAAACCAGATGTGGACAATCTCGGCATTGCAAATGCACCCAAAAGCAATAATAGTTTGCGATGAGGTGGCTACGGAAGAAATAAAAGTAGGTACATACAGGTACTTTAAAGATATTGAAGGGGCTAACCTTGACCCCAATTCATTATTAAAGTAATATTTTATTTTTACTAGCATATAAGGCAGTTCTATCTTGATTAGGGCTGCCTTTTTATATACCTCTTTTATGCTATTTTGTATTTGTTTTTAATTTTCTACTTTTGTAGACAAATAACTTAATTAACTACAAAGCAATGAGAAAATATATCTTATTTGGATTTCTTTCATTACTGGCGTTTGTATCTTGTAAGCAGGACGCTAAAATAACTCAAAAATTAAAAGATGGGAAATGGCATGCCGAGTTTGCCATAAACGAAGCACGTATTCCGTTTGTATTTGAGGTGAAAAACGGATCTACTGATTCGACTACATTAGTAACACTTATCAATGGTGATGAGCGGGTCGAAATTGTGGGCGTTTCTTACAAAGGAGATACACTGTGTATCCCAATCACGGATTACGATACACAATTGGTAGGCGTGTTATCTGGAGATACCCTCACAGGTCTGTTGAAAAGATCATTTGCAGAGAATGACCCAGGCGTTGCATTCAAGGCGATATCTGGTAGTCAAGATCGTTTTACGAAAGGAGATCCGTCAACAGATTCGATTGATGGTAAATGGGATATTCAGTTTATTAAAGATGCTGAAATTAAAAATAATGTAGGAATATTCAGCCAAAAAGACAGAAAACTGACAGGGTCAATTTTAACCGATTCGGGCGATCTGCGTTATTTAGAAGGCGTTCTTGACAATCAAGGTTTCAGACTGTCTGCATTTGCAGGATTGAGCCCTTACCTAGTACAAGGCAAGTTTACCGATAAAGATCATTTTGAAGGTCAATTTATAACAGCCCGAGGAGTTCAGCAAATAAAAGGAACTCGCAACAGTAAGGCAACATTAGCTGATCCGTACAGTCTTACGAAGCTCAATAAAGGGGCTACATCCTTACAGTTTAGTTTAAACAACTTAGCAGGACAAAAAATCTCATTATCCGATTCTAAATTTAAAGGTAAGGTAGTCGTAGTCTCAATATTAGGTAGCTGGTGTCCTAACTGTTTAGATGAAATGGAATTTCTTGCCCCCTGGTATAAAGAAAATAAGGACAAAGGCGTTGAAGTTGTAGGACTTGCTTTTGAACGTAAGGATGATTCTGAGTATGTACATAAAGTATTATCTAATCTTGAGCGAAAATATAATCCAACATACGATATCCTGTTTGCAGGGAAACTTGGTGATGAGTCAAAAGTTCTTCCTGAGTTAGATAAAGTAAAAAGCTATCCAACTACTATTTTTATAGATAAAAAGGGACTGGTACGCAAAATACATACAGGCTTTAATGGTCCAGCAACAGGGTTGTTTTATGAAGAATTTAAATCAGACTTCAACAAGTTAGTCGATGAGCTGCTAGCCGAAAAATAAGCTGAGGAAGAATATGTAAGATAAGTAAAGGAGAGTAAATCAAAAAGTTACTCTCCTTTTTTCCATATATCCCATGATGCAATGGCTTGAAGCTCGAACATATTAGCTCCATTCTTGATGCTTGCACCCTGTTTAAGTCCTAATTCTAAAAATCGAGTAAGCGGAGGGTTATATACCAAATCGTATAATAGGTGTTCTGCCCCAAGGTACTGATAAGGAATGTCGGGATATTCATCTACATTAGGAAATGTGCCAACAGGAGATGTATTTACCACCACTTTGTATTCTTCCATTACAGCCTTGGGCAACTCTGTATAGGCGAGCATACCCACTTCAGGTGTTCGAGATACATAGGTAGTTTGTATACCCAAACTATTTAGAGCAACCACAATAGCCTTCGAAGCTCCACCAGTTCCTAAGACCAAAGCCTTGGTGTGTATCTCTTTCTTGAGCAGGGGGCTGATTGACTCTCTAAAGCCTATAAGGTCTGAGTTATACCCTTTCAAGTATACTTTGCCTTGTTTGCGAATTATTTTAATCACATTTACGGCACCTATTGCTCGAGCCATCTCGTCCAACTCATCCAAGTATTGTATTACTTGCTCTTTGTAAGGGATGGTAACATTTAAGCCTTTGAGAGTTGGCTCAGAAGAGATGATGGAAACAAAATCATCAATACTACTTATCTCATAGTTGTTGTGTTCTGCATCAATGTTTTCAATAGCAAACTTTTCAGTAAAGTATCTCTTCGAAAACGAGTGCTTAAGAGGAAAGCCAATAAGCCCATATTTATCCATACCGTTTTTCTTGCAAATATAAGTTTTATTTAGAACTTAAAATATACTATTGTAGACACATCTCTAATCTATATTTCGGATTGATTCATTTTTCTGATATTTTATTAATATATTCGTTGCGTGATTATAATGTGTTTGCAATGAATAATAGTTATAGAATTTATAAAATAAAGAATGTCATTATTTTAATGGTATTGTTGTGTGTGTACACTACCGATACTTTTGCGGCTCGCAAAAAGAGGGCGGTTGTTGTTACCAAAGTAGACTCAACACAAATAGTGTTGACCCAAACACGAGGTGCACCAGTAGCACCCTTTGGTGATACCTTGTTTTTTATACACGGTAATATTGGTTCGTTTACAGTTGAGCAAAGAGCTCTAGCAATACAAGAAAAAATTAAAGACCTGGAAAAATATCCCTTGTTTGAGGATGACTCCTTGGATCTGGTCGCTTTTAGCGATCAAATAAACATAGAATACAATGACCCTAAGTATGATAAAGCCAGCATTATACTAAGTATAGATACGCTTCAGGCGCAAATATATGGGCGATCTAAGCTCGAATTAGCCGATGTGTATCGAGGTCTGGTTACGTCAGCAATAATCAAACGGCACAATGAGAATAATCTGCAACGAATGGCTATAAATATTGGTATTGCTATCGTTATTCTCTTTAGTCAATATGTTTGCTTCAGACTTATTCAATTTGGGTACAAAAAAATAAAAGTGCTCATTCGAAGGCAACGAAACAAAAAAATAAAAGGAGTTCTAGGTATTATAGATGCTGAGCGGGAAGAGCGTATGATTTTTACCATGCTCAAATTTTTACGTTTTCTATTACTTGCTACCACCCTTTTTATAGCCATTGTCTCGTTACTGAAACTATTTCCTCATACAATATCGTTGTCAGATCAGATTCTATCATACGTAATTTCTCCTCTTAGTACAATTTGGGAAAGTATTATTGCTTACCTACCTAAATTCTTTATGATACTAATTATAGTAGCCATCTTTATGTACATAAAAAGATTTCTACAGTCTATAACTAATAGAATAGAAGAAGGGAAAATTGCAATCAAAGGGTTTTATCCCGATTGGGCTAGACCCACATATAACATTATTAGTGGTATACTATTTGTGTTTATGTTTATATTTATTTTCCCTTATCTTCCCAATTCAAATTCTCAAATCTTTCAAGGGGTATCAGTCTTCCTAGGTCTTGTGATATCATTAGGGTCTTCAAACTTGATTAGTAACCTGATTGCAGGTCTAGTGATTACGTATATGCGACCATTTAAGACTGGCGATCGAGTAAAAATGGATGACACTGTGGGTAATGTAATCGAAAAAACGGCTCTGGTTACCCGTGTTAAAACGGCTAAGAACGAGATATTGACAATACCTAATTCGACCGTAATGAATACGAAAACAATAAATTACACGTTTTCGGCAGATGAGTATGGGCTGATTCTGTTTATACCAGTGGCTGTGGCATATGATGAGCCTTGGACAAAAGTGCATGAGCTATTGTTAAAAGCAGCAGCAAAAACAACCAATATATCATTAAAGCAGAAGCCTTTTATTATGCAAACTGCACAAAATGATTTTTATGCAGAATATCAATTGAATGTTTTCACAAAAGATGCCAATAAAATGAATGATATATACTCAGATCTGCGTCGCAATGTGCAAGATACTTTCAAAGAAGCAGGGATGAGTATGTTATCACCACATTATATGATGAATACGGTTGTGAAAAACGACGAGTAATCTTTTTTAACAAACGAAAACTGAGTGTATAAAAAAAATGACATTTATTTCGAAAAATGACATTTTTTTTTACCTCATTCCGATTGTAGAATATTCGAATACAAGCCTTTCCTTTTTTCGGTATTCCTTTGTGTGGTTTTCAGTTGTATCATCTTTCTTTGATTGTTTTTATTGTTGAATTTATTGTTGTCTTAGAATAAACGTATTATCTTTGCTCTCGCAATAGAATGAGAGGGCATAAGTGTATTTCGTAACAAGGCAGCTAGTAGCCTTATGGTTGAGCAGTATTCCTTTCCGTTTTTTTTGAAAATTGTATTTTGAAGCCTTTTCTTGATTGTTTTTGAGTTTGATGAAAACTTAAAAATAGTTTTTTTTGTGTTGGTGAAATTAAATTTAAAAAATCAAAATATTTTGATTTTTTAAGGAACTTTTTTAAATATCTTTCTTTACAATATCGTACTTATGGGGTCTACCGTATTGGAAAGGTTAGAAGCAGAACAGCCAAATAAGCTTCTGTGGGAATATTCTATTCCTGCTATTGTAGGTTCTTTAGTTGTAGCTTTGTACAATCTTATTGATAGTGTTTACATAGGTCATGGTCCAGGCTTAGGAGATCATGCCATAGGGGGGATTGGTATTATTTTTCCAATAATGACCCTTATTACCGCAGTTGGTTTCTTGGTTGGAACAGGTGCGGCTAGCCGAGTTTCTATCTTCTTGGGTAGTGGAGACAAGGCCTCAGCAGAAAGTGTTTTAGGTAATGCTTTCTCGCTTTCTATATCATTGACGCTACTCCTAATTTTCTTTTTGTATCTGTTCTTAGAACCAATATTGTTGGCAATAGGGGCAACTGACGACACCTATCCCTTTGCTTATGAGTTTATGCTTTATTACCTACCATGTAATCTTTTCTTGAATTTAAGTTTTACCTTAAGTAGTGTAATGAGGGCTTCGGGCTACCCCAAAAAAGCCATGTATGCCATGTTGGCAGGCGTTATTGCTAATCTTATATTAGCTCCAATCTTTATATTTGGTTTAGAATGGGGCATGAAAGGTGCAGCAATAGCAACATGTTTGTCTACAATCGTTTCAGTATTACCTATACTACATCATTTTTTTAATAAAAATAGTACGTTGAAGTTTTATTGGGCTAATACCAAACTTAGATTAGATACTACAAAGTCGATATTAAGCATTGGCTTTGCTCAATTTGTAATACAATTAGCCGCCTCCGTAGTCGTGTTCTTCATAAATAATCGCTTAAGGTTGTATGGCGGTAGCTTGGCTATCGAGGCATATACAATAGTGAATAGGTTAACTCTAATTATAATTTTGGTTATTGTAGGTCTGACTCAAGGTATGCAGCCTATAATAGGCTATAATTATGGAGCAAAAAGGATGGATAGAGTGATAGCAACAGTCAATTATGCCATCAAAGTAGGCATCGCTATAGGCTTTGTAGGCTTGGTTGTTGTATCCTTCTTTGCTGAACGTATTGTTTCAGTATTTAATCCCACCCCAGCTTTAGCCGATGAGTCTGTTCAAGCCATCCGAATTGTTACAATTATGCTTCCGTTAAGCGGTTTGCAGATGGTTATATCATCCTTTTTTCAGTCTATCGGTATGCCAATGAAGGCAACCATACTAAGTTTGACAAGACAGTTTATATTTTTAGTTCCAATTCTATTTATCCTGTCTTATTATTTCAAGCTATTGGGTGTGTGGGCTACTATCCCATTATCAGACTTTCTATCAACGCTTTTAGCAATCATAATATATATATATCAAATACGCAAACTTGATATAAGTAAATCAGTAATAAATTAACAAATATTCCATAATTTATATGCAACAGCAACAGCACAAAGAACTATTAATTTTGTCTCCATTCGAAATTCCTGACGCTAAACTGGTCTTAGAGTCTATTAAGGCAGGAGCATATCCAATATTGCATTTAGGTAGAAATCAATCAGAGGCAGAAAAAGTGTTGAGTACATTATCGGCAAAAACGGCTGAATCTTTTGGTGTGTGTTTTGTTAATGAAATGTCTCCCAATATTGAGTTGCCTAAAAATGTAACTCGAATTGTTTTTCCTTTTGGTATGGATGTGTCTGTCCAAAACGGGATTGAGCTTTTTTGCCAAGTACATTCTACAGACGAAGCTGAAGCCGCTGTTTTGCAAGGGCATAAAAATATTATACTGAAAGGTAACGAAGCTGCGGGTAAAGTAGCTTACAAAAATACGTTTGTGTTATTCCAAAGTGTTATGGCAAAGTTAGCCAATAACAAAGACATAAATGTATATATACAAGGTGGAGCAGGTATTCATACATCTGCCGCATGTTTGGCTTTGGGGGCTAAAGGTGTAATTATGGATAGCCAAGTAGCTGTATTCAATGAATGCAGCCTGCCCAAAGAACTCAAAGAGGTTTGCAAGAGACTTAGTGGTAGCGAAACCACAATAGTAGATAATTTTAGGATATTAGCAAGAAACAATTCGCCTAAGCTACCCATTCAAGCTACCTATCAAGATATTATACCCTATTTGGGTGGGGCTGAAATTAGCAACAACTTGATCCCTATAGGGCAAGATGTAGCTTTGTCGATCGATTTCTTTGAGAAATATAAAACCTTAACAGACTTAGTACTCGCTTTTCAAGAAGCTGTATTTGGACATATCCAGCAAGCCAAAAAACAGAATGCCTTACAAGCGAATAGTTCATTGGCACAGCACTTTGGGGTTAAGTATCCTATTGCACAAGGACCAATGGCACGTGTAAGCGATGTACCTCAATTTACGAGCGATGTGGCAGATTCAGGTGCACTTCCTTTTATAGCACTTAGTGTAACAACGGGCGATGCTGCACGTAATTTGTTAGGAGCAACAAGCAAGTTGCTTGCAGGTAAAACATGGGGTGTGGGTATGCTTGGCTTTATGCCAGCGCAGATGCGAGAAGAGCAAGCTAAGTATATCTTAGAAGCTAAACCATCGGTTGTGCTTATAGCTGGAGGTCGTCCATCGTTAGCAAAACAATTCGAAAAAGCTGGAATAAAAACATTATTGCATGTGCCTTCGCAGGCATTGTTGGATATGTTTTTGAAAGAAAAAGCCACAAGCTTTATTTTCGAAGGACGTGAGTGTGGTGGACACATAGGTCCATTATCGTCATTTGTGTTATGGGAAAGACAAATTGCCCGATTGTTGAGAGAAGAAGATATTCGTGCATTAACTGTCTTTTTTGCAGGAGGTATACACGATGCTTTCTCATCTGCTTTTATATCCATTATGTCTGCATCACTAGCAGCCAAAGGGGCTAAGATAGGCGTGCTTATGGGTTCTTCTTACATCTTTACAAAAGAAGCTGTAGACTCAGGAGCGATTGTCCCAGCATTTCAAACGCAGGCTATAGCCGAAAAAAGCACAGTCATATTAGAAGCTGCACCAGGTCAAGAAACACGTTCATTAAAATCGCCTTTTACCGACTTTTTCGAAAAGGAGAAAAAAGAACTTCAACTCAAACATTCCGATAGCAAAGAGGTTTGGATGAAATTAGAAGAACTCAACCTAGGAAGACTTCGAATAGCATCGAAAGGAATTGAAAAGGTAGGGTCTGAATTTGTCAAGCTAGCCGATAGTGAGCAAGTGGACAAAGGTCTGTACATGATAGGGCAAGTAGCAGCCTTGCGTAACGAGGTGATCAGCATGGACGACTTGCACACGCATGTCTCAGCAGATAGCCACAAGTTGTTGTTAGAGTTACCAGATATGCCTTTACCTCAATCACAAGTCAAACCTCTTGATGTAGCCATAGTAGGTATCTCATGTATTTTTCCAGATGCAAAGAATATAGAAGAGTATTGGAGAAATATTGTTCTTGGAAGGAATAGCATAACAGAAGTTCCTGATGATCGTTGGAACAAAGATTTATATTATAATCCCAATACGCGAGACACAGACTATGTGTCGTCTAAATGGGGAGGGTTTATACCATCAATAGATTTCGATCCATTAGAATTTGGTATGACCCCTCAATCTCTGGCTTCGATAGAGCCTACACAGCTGTTAAGCTTGTTAGTATCCAAGCAAGCCCTTACTGATGCAGGATATGCCAATCTAGCACACGTAGATCTAGAAAATACATCTGTAATATTTGGAGCGGAAGGTGCTACCGAATTAGCAGCTAGCTATGGATTTAGAGGATATGCAAAACAAGCTTTAGGCGAATTGCCCGAAGTACTTAAAAATGCGTTACCTCGTCTTAACGAAGATTCATTTGCAGGCGTATTATCCAATGTTATTTCCGGACGAATCGCTAACCGTCTCAATTTAGGAGGTCGTAACTATACCGTCGATGCAGCTTGTGCATCATCATTGGCAGCATTAGACTTAGGCTGTCAAGAATTGGCAAGTAACAAATCCGATATGGTATTGTTAGGCGGAGCCGATTTACACAACGGTATCAATGACTTCTTGATGTTCTCGTGTACCCATGCACTCTCTCGAAAAGGATACTCAGCCTCATTTGACTCCAATGCCGATGGTATTGCCCTTGGCGAAGGTATCGGTGTGTTGGTGTTGAAGAGAGTAGAGGATG
Organism: Bacteroidota bacterium; assembly: GCA_039799165.1. Lineage (GTDB taxonomy): Bacteria > Bacteroidota > Bacteroidia > Bacteroidales > Dysgonomonadaceae > Dysgonomonas_A. Next base: position 19,990 of record JBDLTH010000150.1, on the reverse strand, counting down.
CCGAAAGAGATGGCAATAAAATATATGCTGTAATAAAAGGTGTAGGAGGTAGTAGCGATGGCAAGAGCTTGGGTATGACTGCTCCAAACCGAAAAGGGCAGATCAAAGCTTTAGAAAGAGCCTATCATGCAGCAGGAATACTTCCCTCGCAGGTAGAGATGGTCGAGGCACATGGTACAGGTACAGTTGTTGGAGATAAGACTGAATTACGAGCTCTTACAGATATGTTTTTAGAATCGGGTGCCGTAAAAGGTCAGTCCCTGCTGGGATCTGTAAAAACTCAGATTGGACACACGAAGTGTGCGGCAGGTATAGCAGGTGTTATTAAAACCGCACTATCTATCTACTACGGAGTGCATCCACCCACGCTACACCTAGCTCAGCCCAATACGTTTTATGATAAAGACAGTAGCCCGTTTGTCTTCAATACACAAACAGGGCTTTGGAATAGCCAGAAGAGAATAGCAGGTGTAAGTGCATTTGGGTTTGGAGGAACTAATTTCCACATGGTAATGGAAAATTATCAAAAAAATCCTATACCAAGCAGTAGTATGCCTTTGTGGCCTTCAGAGCTATTTGTATTTCGTGGCGATTCGCTTAGCGAAGCTAAAGTTCACTTACAAAAAGTAAGAAGCATAGTTGAGTATAACAATACAGTGAGCATCAAAAATCTCGCATACTCTTTGGCTGTTTATAACCAAAAAGATATACAAGTATCCATTGTAGCTAGCGATCATAAAGAGTTGCTAGATAAAATTGATGCAGCATTGAATGGCAAAAATGAATTTGGTGTTTACTACCGAAATCCAGTAGAAGGTAAAGTTGCCTTTATGTTCTCGGGGCAAGGAAGCCAACGAGTAAATATGGCTCGCTATATGTTTGTGGCATTCCCATCTATGCGTCGTATGCTAATCGATCATAAAGAATACGAAAAAATAGTATTCCCCAATGCCGTATTTGATGAAGAGAGCCGTATACAACAGCAAAAAACAATTACCGATACACGCAATGCACAACCCCTGCTGGGTATAGTAGATTATGCCTATGCCGACTTTTTGAGATCGTTTGGTATTGTACCAGATATGGTTGCAGGGCATAGCTACGGAGAGTTACCAGCCTTGTGTTTCGCAGGAGCTTTTGATCCCAAAGAGCTTGTTCCGCTAAGTCGTCAAAGAGCATTGTCAATACTCAATGCAGTAGAAGAAGATAAAGGAAAAATGCTTGCTATAAGCGTAGCGGTAGACCAATTGCAAACCTTGCTAGAAGGTGAAACGGAGGTATGGGCTGTAAATTACAACTCGCACAAGCAAACCGTATTAGCAGGTTCTACGGCAGGTATTAATGCCTTTATGCAGAAGTTGACACAAAAAAACATTGGCTATAAAGAACTTAACGTTGCATGTGCATTCCACAGTCCGTTACTCAAAAAATCGAAAGATTTGTATGCCAACGATCTGAACAAGGTTGCCTTTGCCAAAGTAACGATGCCAGTTTGGTCTAATACAACTGCCCAATTATATCCTACCACAGATAAAGAAATTAAAAATCGTCTGTGCGAACATCTAGTTAAGCCTGTACAGTTCACAAAACAGGTCGAAAATATGTATCAAGACGGGGCTCGTATTTTTATCGAAGCAGGTCCAGGTAAAGTGTTATCAGGACTAGTACAATCTATTGTGGGAGATAAGGTAATGACACTCGAAACAGAGAATAAGGGGGTGAATGGCGTTACATTTATTTTGCACACCATGGCTAAATACATGTCGACAGGTAGAACCGCAGACGTAGTTAAGCTATTTGATGAGCGTAACACATCTATAATAGACATTGACAATCCTGATAAGTATAAAAAAAATGCTACAATCTGGTACATCAATGGTCATAATGCAATACCATCCAATGGCAAAATGCCAACAAATGGTTCATACCCAATAAACAAACCAGTTATCGATATTGAAAATTTACAAAAAAACATGAACTCAAACGTAAATAATAATAACAATAGTAATTCGCCATCAGCCTCGGATCAAATTGTGTTAGAATACCTTAATAGCATGAAAGTAATGTTGCAAAGTCAACGTGATGTTATGCTAGGGTATTTAGGCGTAAATGCAATTCCGTCAGCACCCATACAATATCAATCACTTCCAGCTGCTAGTGTACAGCCAACCATACCCGTACAACCAGTAGTACAAGTTGCAGTGCCTGCGTTAGCACCTGTTGCAGTTGCTAGACCAGCCAATGCCCCATCAGCAGCAGACGTAAAAGCCTTGTTGTTAGATATAGTGAGCGAGAAAACAGGTTATCCTATCGATATGTTAGGTTTAGACTTGGATTTAGAAGCAGACTTAAGTATTGACTCTATCAAACGTATGGAGATTATCGGTACATTACGAGACAAGTTAAACATAACAGGTAGCCTTGAAGATTCTGAAGATGCAATAGAGAAAATGGCATCTATCAAAACACTCAATGGTTTGATTGGCTGGCTTGAAGAGCTCGCTCAATCAGCACCACAAAGTGCACCTTCGCAACCTGTTGCACCAATACACAATACTGTCCCAGTAGCAGTAGCCTCAGTCGATAGCATCAAAGCCTTGTTGTTAGATATAGTAAGCGAAAAAACGGGTTACCCGATCGACATGTTAGGTTTAGACTTAGATTTAGAAGCAGATCTAAGTATCGATTCCATCAAGCGTATGGAAATCATCGGGACGTTACGAGACAAATTAAATATAACAGGTAGCCTCGAAGATTCGGAAGATGCAATCGAAAAAATGGCATCTATCAAGACATTGAACGGATTGATTGGCTGGATCGAAGAATTGGCAGCAGGTTCTGCTCCAGTTGTTGCAGCTCCGATACAAAATGTAGCTCCAGTTGCAGTATCTGCTCCAGTAGCAAGCACACCAGCACACGTGTCAATTCAAGATATTAAAGCTTTATTGTTAGATATCGTAAGCGAAAAGACAGGTTATCCGACCGATATGTTAGGATTAGACTTAGATTTGGAAGCAGATCTAAGTATCGATTCTATCAAACGTATGGAGATTGTAGGTTCGTTGCGAGATAAATTGAATATAACAGGTAGCCTCGAAGACTCTGAAGATGCAATCGAAAAAATGGCATCTATCAAGACATTGAATGGATTGATTGGCTGGATCGAAGAACTAGCTAATGATTCGAAAAAAGAAGATCAGAAAAGCCTTACTGCTGTGGTTGAAGAAACTACAACTGAGGCAGAAGCCGATATTATGAGAATGCGTTTTGTTTTGGAAGAAAAATTCTTAGATTCCTCCGAACGACTACTCATCGATGGTAAACGATTTGCTTTAACAGATGATGGTGGTATGTACACACCTGGCATCAAAAAAATGATGGAAGAAAACGGTGCATTGGTCGATATAATCAATGGTAGCCAAGATCTTAAATCATACGACGGTCTTATTATCCTAACTGCGTCAAGAGGCACCAAGAAATATACAATTAACGAAGCATTTAGTATGATTAAGTCTACAGACTTAACCAAGATTAAGTGGGTATATACATTAAGTGACTCATTAGCTAATGTTAAGTCAGCAAAAGGAATCTCTGAACTTAAACACATCCAAGGTTTCCCAGGGTTGATAAAGAGTCTTGCTCACGAATTTACAGGAATCAATTTCCGTGCAGTAGTATCCCACTCTATTTTTGAGAAAGAAACACTACCTCAACTGGTTATAGATGAGCTTTTGGCTCGTGAAGCATCGCATGTAGAGATTGTTTACAAAGGAGGGAAACGTTGTTTCTTCAATCCAACACCCGAGAAATTGAAGACTGAAGGGTCAGGAAATTTAGACTTGAATAGAGATTCTGTTATCCTTGTATTCGGTGGAGCTCAAGGTATTACGCCTGAGTTGATGAGCGAATTGGCTAAGCAATATCCATGTAACTATATCCTAGTAGGACGTTCAGAAAATCCAACAGCCGAATTTGCTAAATACAAATCACTAGACTCAAAAGAGAAGATACGCAAATATCTAATCATGGAGGAGCAGATGAAATCTCCTGCCGAGATTGAGCAGAAAGTTCAGAAAATATTTAAAGCCAATCAAATAGCATTAAATATTGACAAAATAGCAAAAACAGGAGCAACTGTAAGCTATGTATCACTAGATATAACGAACGAAAAAGCTCTTCGAGCATTTATACAAGGCACGTATTATACATATGGTAAGATAGATGGCATAATACATGCAGCAGGTTTGTTAGACGATAAACTGTTTATTCACAAATCGGTAGAGTCATTTGGTCAAGTATACGCTACTAAAATAACACCTCTACATGTACTGTTAGAAGAGTTACATGCTGATATAAAGCTGTTTGTGATGTTTAGTAGTGTTGCATCTTCGTACGGAAATAAAGGACAAACAGACTATGCCTCGGCAAATAGTGTTTTCGACCTCATTGCATCTACGTTGAGTGATAAAATAGAAGCTAGAATATTAACTGTTAATTGGGGTCCTTGGAAAGGTACAGGTATGGTATCGGATGCTTTGGAGGCTGAGTTCAAAAAACGAGGCGTAGGTCTTATACCCCTCAAAGGTGGTGCTGAATATTTTGTAAAAGAGTTGAAATACGGAACCGACACCAATGTATTAGTTATGGGTGGATCTGATTCTCTTAAAAACTTTTTCAAAGGCTGATTAACAAATGAATCATAAAGATATAGCTATTGTCGGAATGTCATGTTTTGCCCCTGGGGCACATGACATATCCGAGTTTTGGAATAATCTGGTCAACGGAGTAGACTCTATTACAGATGTCCCTACCGATCGGATTGACCCACGATACTTCAGTTCGGCAACGCCAGCTGTCGATCGTTTCTATTGTAAACGAGGAGGCTTTGTACCACCCGTTATTTTCGATCCAGCTTCATATTCTATTTTGCCCATAGCCGTAGAGGGTATGGATACAGCACATTTGCTTGCTCTCAAAATGGTTTATAAAGCATTGGAAGATGCCTCCGTTTTTGAAAAAAAAATACCACTCACCAATGCGGCATTGATTATCGGAAAAGGTAATTATGTCGGGTCAGCTATTTTCCGAGCAATTGATATCGTTCATATTGGAGAGCAGATTGCAGATGTAGTAAAAGGGGCTTTGCCAGATCTTCCCCTTGACGAAGTAGATAAAATAAAAAAAGCATATCAAGCATCAAGAGGACGTTATCAGGCAGACTCTATGCCAGGGCTGATCCCTAACCTTATTGCATCTCTTATATCCAATAAGCTCGACATGCACGGACCTTCATATACCATTGATGCAGCTTGTGCCAGTTCGCTTATAGCACTAGATCATGCGGTTAATGAAATACAGAGTGGTAGAAGTGATATTGCTATTGCAGGAGGTATACATGATGGGCAGAATGCTACCTTTTGGAGTATTTTCTCACAATTAGGAGCTTTGTCCCGTAAACAAAAAATTACGCCATTTAATGAAGATGCCGATGGTTTATTGATTAGCGAAGGTGCTGGTTTTGTTGTGATCAAAAGTCTAGAGAAGGCAATTGCAGACAATGACCGTATCTATGCTGTAATAAAAGGTATTGGAGTAAGTAGCGACGGAGCAGGTGTAAGTGTTATGGCACCAGCACTAGGTGGGCAGAAAATAGCAATTGAACAAGCGTGGCAAAAGGCAGGCTTGGACAAAAATAAAATAGGCTATATAGAAGCTCATGGAACAGCTACCATAGTAGGAGATAGAACAGAGTTAAGCTCATTAGCATCTGTGTTTACGAACGACCAAGATTCAAATCCTATATTGTTAGGATCAGTAAAATCGAATATAGGGCATGCTATGCCCGCGGCAGGTGTTTTTGGTCTAATAAAAACATCATTAGCGTTGTATCATAGGCAAATACCAGCAACACTACATTGCGATCGTCCATTGAAAGATATGGCAAAGACACGTTTCAGACCCGTACAAAAATTAGAGAAATGGGACGAGCAAAAGTATCCCTTGGTAGCCGGTGTAAATGCGTTTGGTTTTGGAGGCATCAATGCTCACGTGGTTTTAGAGGCTTATGGAGAGAAGAAAGCAGCAGTAGTTACTAGCAAAAATCCTTTCAAAGACAAAGTTATTGCATTATCAGCTCCAACAAAAGAGATATTGATTGACAAATTGCTGAAAGGTAATTTCTCAAATACAGGTCAAGAAGGTAAGTGTAGATTAGTACTTTTCAACCCTACAAAAGAGCGAATAGATAAAGCCATAAAATTTATAGAAAAAGACCTTGTTTGGAAAGGTCGTCAAGACATTTGGTACACCAATGAGCCATTGATCCAAAATGGAGGGAAAGTAGTATTTATGTACCCCGGATTTGACCCTACCGCAAATCCCGAAATGGATAGTATTGTCAACTATTTTAATCTGACAATACCTAAAGAAACAGTAGACAACAATCCCTTGGTAGAGCAAACATTCAAGCTGTTCCATTGTAGCGAGGCTATGAACAAAGTATTAGCCTGTCTTAATGTAGAGCCAGATATGAGAGCAGGTCATAGTATGGGTGAGTGGTGTGGAATCAGAGCTTCAGGATTATTTACAGAAGAGTCAACTAAAGAACTTATCAGATCGTTAGACCCTACGGAATATAGAGTACATAACATCTACTTTATAGCTTTAGGATGTGGACGTGAACGTGTAGGTAAGTATTTGACGGGTATCCCCGACCTGTATTTATCAAATGATAACTGCCCCAGTCAAGTTTTGCTCTGTGGAACCGAAGTTGCTATAAAAAGCTTGACCGAAGAGCTTAAGAAGGAGCAAATATATTATCAAATATTATCATTTCAATCAGGCCTCCATACACCGTTTATCAAAAACAAGGTGCATCTGTTAGAAGAGTGTTTTGCTAAACTCGAATTTGGCAATCTCGACTCTACAACCATGTGGTCATGTAATTCGGTAGATGTTTATCCCACCGATCCGCAGGCAATAAAAGATTTGGGGGTAAAGCATATGTTAGAACCTGTGCTTTTCAGAGACCTTGTCGAAAAACTATATAGCCAAGAAAATGCTCGTGTCTTTGTTCAGATAGGAGCAGGAAGTTTGGTCGGTTTTGTCGATGATATTCTCAAAGATCGAACCTATAGTTCCATTTCTCTAAACACACATCTACGTTCTACGTTGGAACAACTAAGGCGTGTCTTGGCATTGCTGTTTATCGAAGGGCGTAAGATTGACTTGGATTTTTTGAATGTTATTACAGATAATCAATCAAGCGGAGTTCCTGAAAAAGGAATCAAGTTGACGATGGAGATGGCTATTCTAAAAAATCTACCTTTATTATCAGAACTATCTACGAAATATACAAAGACGGTTTCAATAGATATTCCCTCTTTGGCTATAGATACCACCCATCCTGTACTGGCTGCTTTGAACGACAACTTGAGAGAGATGGCTTTGATGCAGACCGAAATGGCTAAACTATTTCAACAGCAATCACAACCACTATCTATACCGAAAACATCAAATACGGTGCAGCTAGTAGCAACACCTGTTCAGCCTGTTTCGGTAGCACCAACCACCCTATCGGTTAATCAATCGGTTGCTGTTCAGGGTAATGCAGGTAAGGTATTCGAGGAGCGATTGTATGTATCTTTAGATACACATCCAACACTTATAGATCATGCTTTGATAAAGCAACCAGACTATTGGGAGTGTGTTGCCGACCGATCGCCCGTTATTCCGATGACCATGGTGTTTGAATTGTTGGCAGAAGCAGCAAATAAACAAGACCAAAGTAAAAAAACAGTTAGAATAGGTCCTGTTAGCGTTTTTCAATGGTTTGAAGTGAATGATCCGTTCGAGAAAACGATAACAGGTACTTGGAAATCAGAAGATGTACTATCTGTAGGAATCAAGAATTACGCATCAGGAGAGGTAATGCTCAGAGATCAGTATCTTGCCCCCGAGCCGTTCTATGCAAATCCGATCGATTTAGGAGATACGGTTTACCCGCTTCCTACACGAGAAGAGATATACGAAGACTACATGTTTCACGGTTCTGCCTATCAAGGTATAGAGAAAGTTACTGATGTAACCCGCAAAGGAATAAGAACCTACATAACGCAAGCTGCTGGAAAAGGTTCGTTATTTGACAATGTGGGGCAAACCTTTGGTTTGTATGCACAGCTAACGCTTGATGTTAATTTTATTAGTTTTCCCGTAAAAATACAGGAAATTATTTTTTATCAAGACATGCACGATCAAGAAGGTGTTTTTGAATGTGTATGTTTAGATACAGGAGTAACGGACGAGTTTGTTAATGCTGATATGATTCTCAAAAGAGACGGTAGGCTATGGTGTGTGATAAAAGGATGGCAGAACAGGCGATTTGCTTTCGACGATGATTTGTGGCAGCTATCATTGCATCCACCAACCATGATTTTATCAAAAGAAATTGCACCTAATATCTTCTTCTTTTATCATGCCTATGATAAATCGTATTGTTGGGATTATCTCAAGAAGGAATACCTCAATCAAAAAGAAAAGAGACATTTCGAGTCTTTGCAGTTGAACAAACAGAAGGGATACCTCATCAGTAGAATAGCCGTAAAAGATAGTTTAAGAGCCTTTATACGTAGAAAGCTAGATCAGCCACTATATACTTATCCTATCGAGTTTGAGATAAAACATGATGTAAACAACAAACCTATTGTTGAGGGTATAGATGAGGCTAAAGGGCTTGAAATATCAATAGCCCATAAAGGTAACAATAGCGTAGGGGTTACATCAGACAAGCCTGTGGGCGTGGATATTGAGGTAATCGAAGAACGTACCGATGGCTTTATGCAGATATCCTTTACAGCTCAGGAGCTAGAATTGCTCAAAGGAAAAGACATTGCAGAATGGAGTACTCGTTTTTGGGTTGCAAAAGAAGCTTATAGCAAAATGCTAGGAGTGGGGTTGCAAGGAAAACCAAAACAGTATGAGGTTAAACAAATTGATGGCGAGGTATTGACGATCGAAAATATAACAATAAAAACAATTAAACACCAAAATTTTATAATAGGATGGACACAATAAAAATTCAAGAAGAAAAAGAACAGTTATTTATAAAACTCAAACAATTTATTTTTGATATAATTGGTGCAGATATTGCCGAGGAGTTACAAATCACAAAAGAAAGTAATTTCACGCGTGATTTAGAAATGGATAGTATCGAAATTGTTGCTTTTGCCGAAAAGGTGAAAGTCGAGTTTGGAGATAAAATTGATTTTGCGGCTTGGTTGTCATCAATGGATCTTGATCAACTAGTTAACTTAAATATTAATGATATTATAACCTATATTGTAGATGCCAATCATTCAGGTAAATAATGTAGGTGTAAATGTATTAGAAATGAATCGTGGAGCATCACAAACTATTGTGATGATTCACGGTATGTTTACCAATATGTCGGTTTTCTATTTCAATATTGCACCCGAGTTAGCAAAAAAATACCATGTTGTACTGTATGATCTGAGGAGTCACGGGATGAGTGAGCTTGTAGATCATGGCTATGATTTAAAAAGCATGGCGGATGAGTTGATAACATTACTAGACATACTCGACTTGTCAGTAGTACATCTGGTAGGTTACAGTTACGGAGGTTTGGTAGCTCTTAAAGCAGGCATGTTCTATCCCGAACGATTTGATAAGATTGCTATCATAGAATCACCAAGACCCGATCAGGGCGATGCACCAGAGGTGTTGCGAAAATATGGAAACGAATTTATAGATCAATATCTTGAAAATTATTCAGAGACAACAAACCTGCGTCCAGGTAAAAGACAAATAGCAAAAAACAAAAAACTTTTTGAGTATTTGTTTAATCATACTTCGATCAAAGAAGACTTTAACCTCGATAATGACTTGTTTGCTTGTTTAGCAGCAAGACCTATAACCAAAGAAATGCTTTTGCTTTATGGGGCATCCTCAGACTGTGTAGATGCAGGAAATGCACTTAACCAAATAATAACAAGTTCGGTGTTGCATTTCGGAGAAGGAGACCACAACTTACCTGTTCAGAAACCTGAGTGGGTAGCTTCAAAACTAACTGAATTCATGAAATAATGGGAAAATTCTTATTTATTGTTCCTCCACTCACGGGGCATGTTAATCCAACCTTAGGTCTAGGAGCTGAGTTGTTGACCCATGGACACAATGTAGCTTGGCTAAGTTTTGATCCAGCACTTCAACCCAGAATTCCCCAAGGAGGCACATTCCTTCTGCTTAATCCAGAAATGGATGAAGCTCAAAAAGAAAAGATTAGTAGTCAATTAAACGATATGAGCAAAAAGGCTGTATATGGTCTTGATAGCTTGAAATTTTTATACGAGGATGTCTTGATCCCTATCAATACAGGCATGTTTGATGAGATGCTAAAACTTATAAATACCTACAAACCCGATGTTATTATTAATGACCATCAGTTGTTTTCGGGTGCTGTAGCTGCCATCAAAAAAAATATACCCTATGCAACTTCGGTAACTGCACCTGCAGCTATCAAAGTCAACGCATCGTTACCCATGATACACGAGTGGGAGGGGAGGCAGGTAATTGAATTTCAAAAGAAAATGGGTGTACTTGGCGAGGAGCGATTAGACTGCTCTCGCTTGCTAACCATTGTATATACTTCCGAAAAACTATTTGGCAAAAATGATTTACCAGGCTATAATAAATTTATAGGCCCTTCCATCAATCGAAAAGATCAGGATTTTGATTTTGATTGGGTACGTTTATCCGAAAGTAAGTATCCCAAGATATTGGTAAGTATAGGAACAACGTTTGACCATAGTCAGAAAAAAGCTTTCTTTGATAAAGTTATAGATGCCTTTGCAAATGAAGAAATAACTGTTGTGGTTATTTCCGATCCTAGTTTGTTTGAAATCATTCCCGATAACTTTATGGTGTATAAAACAATACCCCAACTAAAGGTTATACCTCATATGGATGCAGTCGTATGCCATGGTGGGCATAATACGGTTTGTGAAACCTTATCTTACGCCAAGCCATTGGTAGTAATACCAATAGCGTATGATCAGTCATACGAGGCAGGATGTGTCGTAGATAGTGGATCAGGTATACGTTTGAATTTTAACCGTTTTAAATCGATTCAATTAAGAGAGTCTGTCAATACCATTTTGGCCGATCCTAGCTATGCCCAAAACGCCAATTTGGTCAAACAGTCTTTCGATCAGGCAGGTGGGGTAGAGAAGGGTGTTTCACTTCTCGAAGAATTACTAAAAAACATATAAAAAATGGGTCGATATTTGTTTGCAATACCCCCTTTCTGGGGACATATAAATCCGACTTTGAGTATAGGGAAAACCTTACTTGAGCGAGGACACGAAGTAGCATGGGCTGGAATAAGCGAACTAAAAACCGATTTGATTCCAGATGGAGGCTGTTATTTTTTGCTTAAAAAAACAGCAGAAACAAACAAGGACGAGATTGATCGCATAATTGTGCTACAAAACAAAGGGGCTGACATGCACGCTCTAGAAGCACTGAAACTGGGCTTAGAGGATACCTATATTCCCTTTGCCAAGATGATGTTTGACGAGTTTAATGAAGTGGTTGATACGTATAAACCTGATGTTATAGTTAACGATTGTATCACATTTGTAGGCACACTATCGGCACATGTCAAAGGTATCCCCTGTGCAACGATCACACCTATCACGCCTAATGCTTTGCATGACAATCAGGCTGCTCCCAAAGTAACCCAATGGGTTCATGACTCGATTATCAATATGCAAAAACACCTAGGGGTTGGCGGTGATATAGAGTATATCCGATCGCATCAGTTGAATATGTATTATACCTCGCAAAAGTTTGTGGGATATGCTGATGAAAATTGTCCACCCGAAATGAAATTTATAGGTTCACTTGCAGGGCGTCCAGATAACACTCCCTTTGATTGGGATCGATTAGCTCAGGTCCAAACACCCAAAATATATATATCCATCGGCACTGTATTGGTAAATAGTCGAAAAGAGTTCTTCGAACGTATGATAGAAGCACTCAAAGATAAACCCGTAACCGTAATTGCAGCAGCAGACCCATCGATATTAGACAAATGGCCTGATAATTTTATTGTTCAGGGATATGTACCACAATCGCAATTGCTCAAGCATGTTGATGTTGTAATAGGGCATGGTGGGCTCAATACAGTATGTGATACCTATATGAATGGCATACCGATGTTAATTATACCCATGGCATTTGATCAGGCCCATACAGCAGGCTTAATCGATAGTTATGGTTGTGGTATCCGAATCAAGTATAAACGTATGCGTACACAAGACATTGAGCGTGCGATAGAGGAGTTGTTGCATAATCCTAAATATAAAAACGCGGCTCAAGAAATACAGCAATCCTTTATTGAGGCGGGAGGAAACCGAAGAGCAGCTGAACTGCTCGAAAACTTGGCAATTATATAATTATTAAAATTCAACGAGCCATTATATGTCTACTAAAAATATTTTTGATTCTCTGAGTGATAAAAAAATAATAGGCTTACTGTCTATTATTGTATTTATCCTTCTTTTTTTCTGTTCTCACATGTCACCTTTATATTTTTCGAATGAATGGGCTGATCCCAATGTTTATTTTACAATAGGCAGGTCGATGTTTAATGGGAAGACTTTGTATACAGATGTATTTGACCATAAAGGACCTTTTATATTCATTCTATATGGTCTAGGTTCTCTCATTAGCGGCACCTCTTTTTTTGGTATGTTTTTGATCGAATTCGTAGGGTGGGTCGCTATGACTACTTCCATGTATCTTATTAGCAAGTTTTATTTAGATAAAGCAGGAGCCTTTTTAGTGGCAACCGCTCTACCCGTATTACTCATTAAAGTAATGAAGGCTGGTGGATCTGCCGAAGAGTTTATCCTGGTGTTAGAATGTGTTAGTTTCTATTTCTTTATCAAATATTTTAAAGATAAAGATGCTTCAAAACACAGTCCATCGGTTATGTTGGTTCATGGTATTTTTTGCTCAATAGTTCTTTTTACCAAACTCAATTTGCTGATTATTTGGTTTTTTCCTCTGGCAGGTATCTATATTAATTTACTGTATAAACAAGAATTTAAAAACTTTTTCACTAATCTGTCAGCCTACTTTATAGGCGTACTAATTGTGGCAGTACCCATATGTACCTATTTGTATGTAAATGATGCTTTGCAGGAAGGGTATAATGTATATATTGAGCTGAATAGTAAATATGCAAAATTGGCAGGTCTAGGAGAAACTGTTCGTATATTATTATATCATACATTCTACCTTTATCTAGAGCCATTAGCCTTGGCGTTACTGTTTTTTGTAGGAGTATTCTATTTCTCTATCAAATGTGTAGCAAACATACTAGGTCGATGGTCTATCTGCCTGAGTGGCGTATTCTTGTATATTCTTATTTATATGTCCCCCGTTTATCATTACTATTATCCTATACCCCTATTGCTATTTAGTACACTAGGTGTATTGGGTGTTGCTATCTATGTCAAGAAATTTGTAGGCATTGACGCTATTCCAACAAAGGTGATACTCGTTTTAAGTGTGGTAATTATTTATGCAGGACTTAGCCAAAAAAGTTTGATCGAAACTAGAACGGCATCGCTATTGGTTACCAACCCTGGAATAATGATGCAAAAAAGCCAAAAAATAATAATGGCAGAAAAGAATCCAACACTCTTAAATCTTAATTTTAGTTTGGCGAATGGCTTGTTTAATACATGCAATATTATTCCTAACGTGCGTTATTTTGTTTCTCCAAATTTAACTAAAGTTGTATATCCTCAGATGAGAGCAGAGCAAGAGCGATATATCCGAGATAAAGAGGTGCAATTTGTGATAGCTACCGTTCCTGTTAAAAGAGCACATACATCTCTAATAATGAGGAAAAAAGATGAGGAAAATGATGATTTTTATGACAATCTGACGATTCTCAGAGAAAACTATAACCTTGTAGCTTTAGATACCATAATCAATACAATTGACGAGAGGAGCTATGATATTTATGCTCTGTATAAACGAAAAGATTAATTTTTTAGATTTTATATCTTAAACCAAATAAGTACCGCCATAACTATTTTAAAGTCATGGCGGTACTTGTTTTACGATCAATTAATTTAGTCTTTACTGAAAGTAGGTTTGTAAAAAATTGAGTGTAACATCATGTTTCGCTATAAACCCTTGAGGCGAAATTAGAACCATGTATGGAGTTGTTCTTACATTGTATTTCTCAACTTCGGGCGAACCCCATTTTCTGTTCTCTATAAGAACGGTCCAGTCCCTAACATTCGATACCTCTTTAGTCTTAGTATCCAGTTTAAATTCATTTTCATCAATAATAACAGATACAAACTTTATAGAATCTTTGAGTTGTTTCTGTACCTCTTTCAAATCTTCAAAATTGCTGGACAAGCTTGCTTTTGAGTCAAAGATGAGAAGAACGTGTTTACCTTCAAAATCTTTCAGATTTACAAATTTACCATTTGCGTTTTTCAATCCAATATTTGGAGCAGGAGAACCCTCCCCAAGTTTCTTTGTTTTTTCGTAATAATTTTTCAAATAATCAGTCAAAAAAAAGTTGGCAGCAGCTCCACGTAAAAGGCTTATATCGTTACCCAATATGTCATCACTCACGTTGTCCATATAATAGGTATTCATTAAGATCACGTTCGAAATTTTCGAGGGATCAGTTTGTATACCCTCACTCACTTTTTTTGCTAGTTGCAAATTGATGTTTCTAATCTTAACAAGGTCTACGCTATCTTTTCTACTCAATAGGTTGAATTTTGTCTCTAGCAATTGTATATTGTTTGCTCTAAACTTATCTAACTCGTCATTAACCACTCCACCCTTCGATTCTATCGAGTAAGGTTCAACTAAATCACCAGTTATTGTTACCTCATAGTTTTTATCAAGATAGATCGTAAGCGGTTTCGATTCACCTCCTAACGAAAGTGATACTAATGTGGGGTGATTGACTGTACCTTGGTATCTAAATTTGCCGTTGCTTTTCAGGGCTATTGTGTCGATAGATATCGAATCAAGACTTATTTCTTTTAGGGCAAGCAGATAAGTCTCTGGCAGGTTTTTGATTTCACCCTCAATACTGAAATTGGTTTCCGTATCCTTGATGCAGGCAGGTGTTGTTATACAAAAAGCACCAACGATAAGCGAATAGACGATATGTAAATGTAATGGTTTCAATGTATCTGTTTTTTTTTGATATGGTTATGCCTATCTGTGAATTACAATCAAAAGGAATATACGATTAATGATCCCTTTATTTTACAAATATAGCTTTTTCAGATCTCATTCATTCTAAGTATCTTTGTTTTTTATAAATCAAGATTCGCATGAAAGTATTAAAACCCTTACATCTATTTCTGTATATTTTATTTGCAATAACAATGATGGGGCAAAATAATCAAAATCAATTATCTCTCGAAGATCTTATACCAGGTGGCAAATCATACGCTAAATATCAAGTATCGTTCCCCAAACAGTTGCAATGGTGGGGAGACACCCCTGTGTATGTAAAAGGCGACTCTATATTGGCAATATCAACGAGAGAAAAGGATAAAGTGTCGGTTATTCTTACCAAAGGTTTATTAAATGAGGGCTTAAGTCAGCAAGATCAGCTAAAGACATTGGTAGGCTTTAGTTTTCCTTATCCCAACCAAAGGGTTGTATTGTTTTCAAGAAATAATAAAACATATTTGTATGATTATGGCAATAAAAGATATTTAACGACTTTTGATATTTCGAAAGAGGCTATAAATACAGATTTTTCAAAAGAGAGTAAGTCAATAGCATATACCAAATCTAATAATCTTTATGTAATGGATATGTCTGGAAAAGAAATTGCTGTAAGTGCAGAAGCTGACAAGGGTATTGTAACAGGTCAGTCGGTTCATCGCAATGAGTTTGGTATATCCAAAGGCACATTTTGGTCTCCTACAGGTAACCAGTTAGCATTTTATCGTATGGACGAATCTATGGTTTCAGATTATCCACTAGTAGATGTGTCGGCACGTATAGCAGCATTGAAGAGTATAAAATATCCGATGGCAGGGATGAGGAGCCATCATGTAAGTGTAGGTGTATGTGAACCTACTTCGGGTAAAACCGTGTTTCTAAAAACGGAAACTCCCAAAGAAAAGTACCTTACCAACATAGCGTGGAGTCCCGATACAAAATGGATTTATATAGCAGAGGTAAATAGAGGACAGGATACGTGTCAGCTTGTGCGTTACGATGCGTCTTCGGGAAAGCGGGATGCCATTATTTTTACAGAAACCCACTCTAAATATGTAGAGCCTGAAAATCCGATTGTGTTCTTAAAGAAAGACCCCACTTCTTTTGTTTGGCAAAGCAAAAGAAGTGGTAATAATCATTTCTATTTGTACACCGTAGATGGAATATTGAAAAAGCAACTGACGTCAGGCAATTGGGATGTAACAGAGTTTTTAGGGTTTGACTCGACAGGCGATAATCTGTACTATACTTCAACAGAAGTATCGTGCATCGAAAAGCATATTTATCAATTAAATCTGAACACTGGAAAACGGACTAGGCTTTCCAATGCCGAGGGTGTGCATCGTGCTAGTTTAAGTCCATCTGGGACATACCTGATTGATACCTATACCTCTAAACGTAATGCAGGAACTATATTGCTTACAGATACAGAGAAAAAGACAAGTACAGTTTTTTTTCAAGCTCCACATCCGTATCAAGATACCCCATTTCCACAAATTGACTTAGGTGTGTTAATGGCAGACGATACTAAGACTGCATTGCATTACAGGCTAGTAAAACCAACTGGTTTTGATCCGAACAAAAAATATCCTCTCATCATTTATGTGTATGGAGGACCTCACTCGCAGTTGGTTGATAACTCATGGTTGGGGCAAGTGCGAGGTTGGGATATTTATATGGCTCAAAAAGGCTATTTGGTTTTCACATTAGATAATAGAGGTACAAAAAATAGAGGATTTGATTTTGAAAATATAACACATCGCCACTTGGGGGTTATAGAAACACAGGATCAGATGACAGGTGTAAGTTTTTTAAAGACTTTACCTTATGTTGACTCTGAGCGAATAGGGGTGCATGGCTGGAGCTATGGCGGATTTATGACGCTAAACTTGATGCTTCGCCATCCCGATGTATTTAAAGTTGGAGTGGCAGGAGGACCTGTTACTGATTGGAAATACTACGAAGCAATGTATGGCGAGCGTTATATGGATTTACCCAAAGAAAATCCCGACGGTTATGCCGAAACCAATATGGTGCAGCGTGCTGGAGACTTAAAAGGGCGGTTGATGCTGATACATGGCGATGAAGACCCAGTTGTGGTAATGCAGCATAGTTTGCAGTTTCTAAAATCGGCAATAAAGAAAGGTACTCACCCCGATTTTTTTGTTTACCCTGGGCATGAGCATAATATGATTGGGCATGATCGGGTGCATTTGCATCAGCATATTACCCGATATTTTGATGATTACTTAATTAAGTAGAAATGTTTATTCTTGTGTAAGTTTTTTCTTCAAATTATCGAATAAATCTTGGGAGGCAGGATATTCAAACTTTCGTGCAAAAAGAGCATCCGACACTACGATATTTGTATAATCCGTGTTGTCTAAATTTGCAGGGAAGTTTCCATTTCTTTTTTCCCAAACAATAAAGCGTAAGTTGTTATTTACAATATTGTCTTTAAAAGACGAATTCAACAGAATAGTTTGAAAAAATATCTCCTCGGAGCAGAATGAATATTTAAATCTTTTGAGGTACTGCGGATGTTTAAGCATATACTGAAACACGTATGCTAGCGAATCTTTTTTCAAAGACCAATACGTTGAACCACCGTGCAATTTTGGAAAATCAGGATAAAAAGAGCGGCTAAACTTTAGCTGCTTTTGTAGTTTAGAGAGTCCTTTTATAAGACGTTCCCCCATGCCTTTCCTTCCATCAAATACATCATAAAAATTGTACCGAGAAAGTCTATCCATCCCCCCTTCTGGCCACGAATGGTAGGGTAAAGGGTGGAACTCCATGAAGTCTTTATCGCTATTGGATTGATAAAAACTGGAAAAATCTGCTAAGCTCTTTATCGGATAGTCATGCCCAGTGATAAGGTGAAAATACCTATTGTCAGACTCTTCTAATGCCCGTTGAGCCAATTCTAAAATAGCATGGAGGTGGTTTATCCCACCCCAATGTATAGTATACCTTTGTGAGATGTATTTTACCTGCTTGTATGATTTAAGTTTGGCTAACGTATCACTCAAAATACTGCTTTTCTTATCAATATGTATATATATTGTATATCCATCGTCAAAATAATTGATTAATTCTTCGAGATGATGATAGTTTTTATAAGCCGTGATTAATATAGCTTGCATTGTCTTTAATTTTCTAATTCAAATTCAATTCCGTAGTATTGCGAAATGTATTTTTGAGCATAGGGTGCATCCCCTAATCCGAATTTGGTTTTTGCATTATATTGCTTAAATGTAACCGATGTTGCATTTTCTTTTTTCGATTGTTCTATTTTAGGGAATCGCTCTTTCCAGATACTATTGATTGCACTTACATCGTTGTAAGCATCATAAAAGCTAAATGAAAACGAAACAACACCAAATAGTACGATGCAAGATTGTATCTGCCTGAAGAATGAATGTGTATAATCTAAATTAAATAAAATGATTCCAAAAATTATGATGTTGAATATAATTGGACCAAACCATGTTCGAGGCGGAAAGCCAGGTGATCCAGCCATAATATATATTGATATTAACAAGCCGATAAAATAGATACCAATATAAGGTAGTATCTGTCTTTTCGCACCATTATCGCTCAATTTGAGGTGTAAAATCAAAAGAATAGCACCACCTAGATTAAGTATGCCCAAGTAATTCACAAAGTTTTGCGTAGCCATCAACACCCTGTATGTAACTAAAAATGGACTTATAGATGTACCCTCTGCTCTGGCAAAATTTCCTGGGGCAGCAATCATTATAAGATAACCTATAACAGCTCCTATCAAGCCCGTATACACCCACAAGCTCATATCGTATTTCTTGTACTTGTAATATACTATGCACATTAGGATGATGACAATCATACCAGCAGCCGTGTTTTCGTTAGTCCATCCAGCAACGACTCCTCCTACAAGCATAACGACAGATGCCCACACGCTTTTTGTTTTCGTTGGTATTTTGCCCGTATTAAATCTATAAGGAAACAAAAATAGTAGTATAATGAGTGTACCCCATAGATAATTTGCACTACCAGTAATCCAAAGAACAGTTTCAGCAAATGTAGGTTGAAGTGTCCACACCAAGAAGAAAACAATAAAAAGGATACTGATACTATACTTTTTTTGTCCAACAATATGTTTGTAAATAACATAAATAAGAGCAACAAATGCTAATGAATTGATAAAGTCTATGCAAAATGGACTGTTAGTCAATAACAACAGTTGAGCAATGAAATGCACGATGCTACGTCCACCCCATTGGAAATAATGTAAATATTGAGACACTACAATGTCATTTATCGATGATAATCTTTCAGGAGTTTGATAAACAAATGAATAGACAAAGTCATCACCCGAAAGTGGTGTCATGCTATTCAGCAAGAAAATAATGAAAAATAAAACGATCAATAATCCATAAAACAAGGTTTTGCCTAGTTTCGGATGATCTGATATGTACTTATCTATATGTTCATTTTTTTTATGTAGGTTGCTAAAACCTTCCTTTACTGCTTTCGAAAACAAAAATGTATTCATCTTATTTCTTATCTTAACGAAGTTTTGCTTGCAAATATAAAGAATAAAAAATGCAGGATTTAATTCTTTAAAATAAATCGTAATTATTACTTTTTAATTTATGAAAAGAGTTTAAAGATTGAAAAAAAGTACACTAGTGTTTTTTGATAA
>JBDLTH010000149.1:0-9379 GCA_039799165.1 Bacteroidota bacterium | reverse complement strand
TTCAGACACAAAATTTTAATATGGGAAGATTGCTTGCAATACCCGAATTGGGACGCTTGTCGGGTGATATTACGCTGATTGCATCTCAATACCAAAAACAGGCTTTAAAAGCTGATGTACTGGGACGAATCGTTAATTTGCAGTACAACAAATACGATTATAACAACATTCCTTTTACAGCTTACTACAATGCGACGAAAATGGGAGGATGGCTCAAAGGAGATTTACCACAAGGCAAGATAGATGCAAAGATAGATATCACCCAATCGTCTATTCCTAAAATAGATATTGACGTGGATTTAGAACAATTGCATGTGAACAAGCTATACGAAAACCCCGATTGGAAAAGTCCGCAACTATCATTTCACCTCAAAGGCAATGTTGTAGGTTTAGACCTAAGCAAAATACAAGCCAACGTGGTGGTCGAAGACCTTCATTTTTCGGATGATAGTCTATCTTTCAGACCAGGTACAATATCGTTCCAAGCAGGGGCTACGGATGCTAAGGATAAATACATCAAATTACAATCGTCGCTATTGAGTGCTGATATTAGGGGTGATTATGACTTTGCCAATCTAACAGATGAATGTTCAGAACTGTTGCATACCTATTTGCCCGGACTGTTTAAAAGAAGTCCTTGGAAAAGAAAAGTGTATAAAAACAAATTCGACTTCAATATTCTGGTTAACAACACAGAAGAGCTAAGTCGTATAATTGAACTGCCCGTCAACGTGATTACACCATTCACATTAAATGGTACGATCAATACCGCAGAAAATAAGTTGAAAATATTGGCAGTGCTTCCTCATCTTAAATACACAGATACGGAAATTCGTAATACCGAAATAAATCTTTATAATACCGATTCGCTAATCAATATCTTGGGAACAACACGAGTAGGCACAGAGTCGGGAGATTTAAATATTCGTGTAGATTCGCAAGTTATGTCTGATACAATAAATACAACACTCTCTGTTAATGCAGATACCACAGCAATGGATTTGGCTGCCGTATTTAAAGCCATGGCTCATTTCGAAATCGGAAAAGGGGGTGATCTGGCGTCGGAGTTACAGTTTAGCCCAACGGGGTTAAATATCGGCAAACTATACCTGTCCTTTCTTCCTGCCAGAATCAGTAATAAAGGAAACCGAACCTCCATATCCAATTTCGGTTTTATGGTCGGAAGAGGTCGAGTATTAAATAAATATTTTGGGGTAGATGGTATCATATCCGATCAAAAACAAGATACACTAAATGTATCCTTCTTCAACTCCAATTTGGGACAAGTTTTCTCCGCTTTCAATATTGATAATATCAGTGCTATTGCCGATGGAGACATAAAAATAGCCAATGTGTTGAATATGCCCGAAATGTATACTGATAATCTAAGACTTGCCAATATTATTGCACTGGGCGACACATTGGGTACGTTGAATGTAAATAGTAAATGGAGCGAAATGGTTGGCGGAATTAAACTAGATGCGTCGCTAATAAAGGATGATGTTAAGAGTACGATTTCGGGTTGGGTCTACCCCGATCGAGACTCGCTAAACCTCAAGGTTAATATGGATCGTTTTTCGCTGGCATGGACACAGCCTTTTATGTCGGAGATATTAAATAAGGTATTGGGCAATATCAGTACAGGGCTTACCGTTACTGGAAAAGTATCAGCCCCATCGGTACAAGGCTGGCTAGGTGTAAACAATGCCTACATCGGTGTAGACTATACCAACGTTACCTACCACATCTCAGACACGATACAGATATACCCCAATAAAATAGGATTTGAGAATTTGATTGTTCAAGATCCCGAAAAGAATAAAGCAAGTGTAAAGTTACAAGTTACCCACAAAAACTTTGACGACATGCGTTATACGCTCGATGCTACACTAAACAACTTTATGGTACTCAACACAGCAAGTCGGACGGATAGTTTGTTTTATGGAAAAGTATTTGCAAACGGCACCGCAAATATTAAGGGATCAGATGCAGGTGTAGACATATACATGAATTTGAGAAATGGTAAAAACTCGACATTAAATATACAGATGCCTGCTACATCCGAAGCCAATGTGTACGAAAGTGTAGTATATATAAATACACCTATAATTGAAGAGAACAAAGGAAACAAGATAGAACCAACACCTAGTTTGCCCCTTAAACTGAATGTGGATCTGAATGTGTCGCCCGATATAGCATTGGGTGTTATCATCAACCCGATAACGGGCGATGCTATGCAAGCAAAGGGGTCAGGGCTTATCAAGTTTTCGTATGATATGGAATCTCAGATAATGAATGCTTTTGGAGACTATACTTTGTCGGACGGTTATGTGAAATTGAAATTGCAAAACTTTACAAATATCGATTTCAAAATAGAGGACGGTAGTAAACTGATTTTTAATGGAGATCCTCTAAAAACAAATTTTAAGATCAAAGCATATAAAAAAGTACGTGCCGATCTGGCTACATTAGACCCAAGTTTTGCAACAGATCAGAGTGGTTCATCAAGAGTGTATGCCAATTGTGTATTAGGAATCGAGGGTAACATGTCTAAAATGGACATAACATACGATGTGGCATTGCCTCAAGCAAGTGAAGATATTCAACAACGGGTAAAGACTGTAGTATCTACTAATGAACAAAAGGTAAAGCAATTTGCATTTCTTTTGATAACAGGTTCTTTTTTTCCATACCAAAACAGTCATGTAGGTACAACCCTCTCGTCAGGCTTAATCAACAATGTAGCTTCGGGGGCGTTGTCAAGTGGTTTAAACTCTATCTTTGGCAGTGTGCTGGGGAACAGATGGCAAATAGGATCGGATGTTTACTCAACTGAAGGCGAAGGCTTGGATGTGAATGTAAACTTGTCTCGGAAATTTCTGAATGATAAGCTTGAGTTTAATACAAATTTGGGCTATCGTACCGATAAGTCGGATGGAGGGAATAAAGCAATTGTAGGAGACTTCGATTTATCATATGCACTTACACGTGCAGTGAAGCTGAGGGTATTTAATAAAGCCAATGAAGATTTTTACAAACAAGCACCCTCTATCAGAGGTGTAGGCGTTGTGTATACAAAAGAGACTAAAAGTTTAAAACAGTTATTTCGCATTATCAGAAAAAAACGAAAAACTGAGAATAAAATAGAAACCACTAACTCAAAATAAGCATTGTTAGTTACAGTAGATAATATATCTAAGACATTTGCAAAGCGTACTGTACTGCACAATATCACCTTCTCATTAAAC
Organism: Bacteroidota bacterium; assembly: GCA_039799165.1. GTDB lineage: Bacteria > Bacteroidota > Bacteroidia > Bacteroidales > Dysgonomonadaceae > Dysgonomonas_A. The sequence goes on along the minus strand of JBDLTH010000149.1, from coordinate 6,131 downwards.
AAAGGGATTACTGCCTTTTTGGGGGTTAATGGTGCGGGTAAATCAACTACGCTCAATATATTGGCTGGAGTGCTGGCTCAAGATACAGGTGCAATTGTTGTAGGAAGCATGGATATGTCAAAACAGCCTATTGAGGTTAAACGCAATATCGGGTATCTGCCCGAAAGCAATCCGCTATACGAAGACATGTATGTGTACGAATATTTGGAGTATGCCGCAGGCTTTTATTTACCAAAAAAACAGATAAAGGGGCGTGTAGACGAAATGATAGAAAGCCTTGATTTGAAAGGCGAGTATAAGAAAAAAATTCATACGCTTTCGCATGGTAATAAGCAACGAGTAGGTTTGGCACAAGCTCTGGTGCATGATCCAGAAGTTCTTATTTTGGATGAGCCAAGCAATGGCTTAGATCCAATTCAGCAAGTTAAACTAAATAATTTATTGATGAAGTTGGGCGAATCTAAAACCCTACTATTCTCGTCGCATCGGCTAGACGATGTTGCAGATATTGCATCTCGCTATTTGGTGATTAAAGATGGAAAGTTAGTTTTAGATGAGCAAGCAACTACGATAAGCTCTATCAAAGAGTTTTTTTATACAATAACAAATGAAAATTGTAGCAGATAAAAATATTCCCTTCCTCAAAGGGATAGCCGAATCGTTTGGCGATGTAACCTATCTTTCGGGAAAAGAGTTTACAAAAGAAAGTATAAAAGATGCCGATACATTGATTGTACGGACTGTAACTCATTTTGGACAAGAAATACTAGAGGGATCGAAAGTTAAACTCATTTGTTCGGCCACCATTGGTTACGATCATATCGACACACAATATTGCAATAGCCACGGCATTGCTTGGCACAATGCACCTGGATGCAACTCGGGATCGGTACAGCAATATATTGCATCAGTGCTAGTTACTATTGCCCGCAACAAAGGTCTTTCGTTACAAGGAAAGACTATTGGCATTGTGGGTGTAGGTAATGTCGGACGAAAGGTGGCTACTATTTGTGAAGTATTGGGTATGAAGGTGTTGAAAAATGACCCCCCTAGACAAGAGGCAGAACAGTCTGACGAATTTACAACTATTGAAACTATTCAGAGAGAAGCCGACTTTATAACATTTCATACCCCTCTGGTCAAGAGCGGTAAATACCCCACCTATCATTTAGCTGATAAAACTTTTTTTGATAATTTACAGAAATCACCCATCATAATCAATTCGGCACGAGGTGCAATTATAGATACATCTGCTATAAAAGATGCTATCAAAGAAGAAAAACTAACTGCTACTATAATAGATTGTTGGGAAAATGAACCCAACATAGACTTAGAATATATGCAGCTCGTTGATATTGCTACCCCACACATAGCGGGATATTCTGCTGATGGCAAGGCAAATGCTACACGTATGTCATTGGAGTCTATTGCCCATTTTTGGTCTCTACCCGCAGAGCCTATATACGACATTGCAGTCCCACAAGTTGACAATCCAATTATAAACGTTGCAAGAGATCATGTTATTAGTTTAGAGGATATTATACTGCGAACGTATGATCCGATGCAAGATCATGAGCAATTTGTAAACCAGCCCCATGAATTTAGTAATTTGAGAAGTAACTACCCACTTCGGAGAGAGTATTCTGGATATACTATATCTGGATTATCGGATGAGGATCTTGTAAAAAAAACAGGAAAAATAAATTTCACTATCAAGTAACATTAAAAACTTATTAGAGTCTAATTTGTTATATACCTAGACTTAATTAAATTTGTAACCGATTAATCGGTTGTTTTAGGTAAAATTTCACGAAAATGAGTGCAACAGCAAAAGAAAAAATACTAGAAAAGTCCTTCAATTTATTTTTGATTGGCAATTACGACTCTGTTACGATGCAGCAAATACAAGAAGCCTCAGGTGTGTCTAGAGGTGCTATTTATCACCACTTTAAAAGCAAGGAAGATATCTTCAAGGCAGTAGTTAACACTTATCTACTACCTGCTTTTTCGAGTTATTCGATGATCTCTGACGAAGAGAAAAAATCTTTACAAGAGTTCGTGTATGCTTCGATCAAATATAGACAAAGCCATATCAATATATTGAAAGATGTAACATCGTTTAAGTTGACAGACTTTTATTTTTTCAAATTTATATTTCAGGCAACCGAGCATTACAAAGATTTTACGGAGCAAGTTAATTTGCTTACCGAAAAAGAATTTAATGGTTGGAGACAAGTGATACAAACTGCCATGCGAACGGGCGAAATAAGAGCAGATATAGACCTTGACTTCACGGCTCAATCATTTATTATAACACCGCTAGGCTTGGGCGTATTTTCCGCCTTTAGTAACTACATTAATATAAATACCAAAGATATTAGGACGTCTTATCTTCGTTTATATGCCCTTCTCAAAAAACCAGGATTTGCTTAACTTTCGGGCATACAAATAGTTCATTATATGAATAAGCACGTGATAACGAAAGATTAGATTATGAGAAAAACAATCTGATTAATCAGAGATGGTCTTACCTTGACCTTAAAAAAACAGAAACTAAACAAAGGGGACTGATTAAAAAAATCAGCCCCCTTTCTAGTTACCTATACAACATACATTGCTATTGCTTCACCTCGACCCACACCCCTTTGGTGCGTCCTTGTGTTTGGGGCTGATACATGGCTTCGGACTGTACTGCTGGAAGATAGAAACGACCACAGTATGCTGCTTGCAACCTAACCTTGATGGTAGTTGAATAACCACTGCCGAGGTTAAAGAATGTCATTACCCCATCGTCTCGTATATCTTGATAATTAAAGGTTTGACTAGCTGAGTCGCCTCCTGCATTGAACAAACGATTATTAAAAATTTCCCATCCCGAAGCAAATATTTGATTCAAGGCTAAATCGGTAATAAGCTCTCCCGATGTGTTCTGCACAATCACTATTGCATAAAACTCGGTTCCTTGTTTGAGCGAAGTTATATCAATATCTTGATTGTTTTCATTCACATATTTTACATATAGATTGAGACCTGTACTCATGGCTTCCGATTTATCTACTAAAGGCTTGGTACGTCCCACAAGACGTACATACAGATCCGCTTGACCTTTATTCACAAAATCGACAGCAATGCTATCTTGTGGCTTGATGTCGATAGACTGAAGTACGTTTGCTGTATTTTGAGACTGTTGATTGACCCCATTCAATGACCATTGATAGGAGATTGTACCTTTTGTCATCTTCTCTGCCAATTTTGCCATCGCTATCAAACCGTATGCAGCCGTTTGGGTGGTAACATAACTTGAGTTTAACTCCTTAGACACCTGTTGTGACAGTGTCAAAGCTTTAGCGGTATTACCTAGCAATAGATTGGTCTCCATAATCATTGCCATATCACGTGCGGGACTACCATAGGTATTATTGTATAACGAATAGTTATCCACAATCACTGGAATATTATTGACCAGTTGAGATGCTGCATCTTTTTTTCCTGCAAGGAGATAAGCCGCAGCTAAACGCCAGCGTGCCTGCATCGACAAGTCTTTCATCTCCTTCAAGCGATTCATAGCTCCCAGTTCGGGTTCATTTGCCAGAGCCAAGGTATACAAACGATATGCTTGTTGCAAATCGGTCATTGAATGTGAATAATACGAGTTATACAGATCGCCCCTATTCCAGCGTTGAGCCGTTTTTCTCTGAAACTGTTTCCATTTGCTGATAGCCGATTCGGATACATTGTAACCTTTGGCTTTAGCCTCGAGCAAGAAATGCCCTGCATAGGTTGTTACCCACTCGGTAGGGTATGCACTACCCTCCCAATATACAATACCTCCATCGCCTAACTGCCTCGATGTTATTATTTTGATACCACTATTCACATTTGCCTTCATCATGCTAGTTTCTTTTTCCGAAAATTGCTTAAAAATATCAACATATAATAGCGGAAACACACGTGAAGTTACTTGCTCCGAGCATCCATATGGATAATCGAAGAGATAAGCTAGATTTTTACTTAAATCAACAGATGGCATGCGAGAAACTTCTAGACGTACCCAATCGTCAGAAGTAGGGTTGTCTAAACCTATACTCAAGCGATTCGCTTGCCCTCCTGAGATCAAGGCTTCGGAAGTAACAGTAAGGGGTGGATTTGGATTTCGAACCTCAATATCAATAACCTCTGACGAATTTTCTCCTCCTCCAGTTGCTTTTATCGTTATTTTCTCTGCTCCTGTTTTTGAGGCTACTTTTAATTTAAAATAAACAACTTTATCTCCCGTTTCTGTAAATGTTAAGGTCTTTGTTGCACCATCGGTCAGTTGTAACAAGCCATTAGACGATTGTACTGTTACGTTTACAGTTTTCACCTTTTTGTCCATCGCAAAAACATTTACAGGCAACAAAATTTCTTCGTTAGGTCCAGCCACACGTGGCAATGTCGACAACACCATCAAGGGATTCGTTACTTGCACCGTTTTTTCGGTATTACCATATGCTCCGTCAGCCGACCCAGCAACTACCATTACACGCACAGCTCCAATGTATGGAGGAAGGGTTACTTTATGCGATTGGGTATCTCCTTTTTTCATTGTAAAAGGTCCTAAGAATTTCACGATAGGCTTGAATCTATTAATCGGATTTTTCGACGGCTTTAATGCTTGGTCTCCACCTATACTAAACAGCGGTCCTAGCTTGCCTGCTTGTGCTCCAACTACCATGTCGAACATGTCCCATGTACGTACACCTAGAGCTTGTCGTGCATAAAAATCGCTCCACGCATTGGGTGTTTGAAAAGAGGTGAGGTCTAAAAGCCCCTCATCTACAATTGCCAATGTATAAGTCATCGCCTTTTTGTTTTTCTCTGAAACCGAAACCGTAAATTCTTTTTCGGGACGAAGATCGTCAGGCATGTTTATAAGAGGTGTCAGAATTGTATTCCTATTGTCTACATTTATATTTAATACCCCATACAAGCGTATTGGCAGATCGTTATTAGTCTGAGCATGCGGTTGTAACAATGTGGCAAAGATGTAGAAGTTGGGATTCATCTCGTCGGTTACTTCAAACGAGTATTGCGTATCTTTGTCTGCACTTGTTTTCACCCAATTTCTACTGATTACTTTAGAGCCATTCTCGATAGTAATCAATGCTCTACCTTCCGAACTTTTGGGGATCGTAACGGTTGCTTTATCGCCTACATTATACGTCTTCTTATCAGTAGTAAACGACAACATGGTAATGCCCGAAGCATCCTGTTTATTCGATCGTCCACGTGATGCAGGCCAATCAACATACACTATTTGCCCAGCAACATGCCCACCTTCTTTGTCTGTAACGAGTACCAAATACCTGCCCCACTCAGGATAATCGACACGAAATTTGACTTGTGCTTTACCATTTCGAGTAGAAACATTCTCGTCCAACACAATATTAGATGATGTATTGTTGATATAAGATGACAAGTTTGAGTCGTTTCTATCCCACCACCAAGACCATCCTATTTTGTATACCTTGACGTTGATATTTGATCGGTTGGTTACTTTACCATCAGCCGTCAGACTGATTATATCCAGCACATTGTCTCGGTCTGTTTCCATCATCTCTGATTGACTTTCGACAGGCGATTTCACCCCTACATATGCCACATAAGGCGAATATGCTACTGTTTGAGCATAGATACTGGCATCTCCTCCCGATTCGAAAACACGAGACACTAGATTTGCTTGAAGCATGCTAGGTGCATTGGCTGCTGGTGGCAATTTAGCGGATACCCAAGCATTACCATTTGCATCTAAACGTGAATCGAATAAAGTATAGGTATCGGAACTAAAATTACTTGCTGGATTGTTGAACGAGTATGCTTCGTATCCGTTGAACGGATTGGATACTGTGGAAAGCGTCATCTCTACTTTTGCTTTCAGATTAGAAGCAACCGCCCCATGCAACCATTGTGCAGAGAGGTTGCTATTCATTGTCCCTGAAGCGGCATCAATGATAGTTCCCAAATTTAACCGCACCTTGAGCCTGTTTGGTTTTACTGTTTCTACTTTTATGTTTTTAGAGAAAGTAGCCCCTCCTACCTTGATTGCTACACGCCAATTACCTGTTGGCGAACTGGCATCGGTTGATAGATTG
>JBDLTH010000148.1:0-3712 GCA_039799165.1 Bacteroidota bacterium | reverse complement strand
ACTTTTGCACAAATGGTTTTAGGTCATACCATACATGAAATACCGCCAAGTTCTTTATATATCAACACTTTATGCTCATTTTGCTTTTTGCCTTTTTGTACTACTTGTTTTTAGGGGGGTAAATTCCATTAAATCTTTTTATACAAGTAAAAAAAATTATTTTGACTTTGATCTTCATTCTTTTAAACTAAAAGAGACCTCCTCATATCATTGGATTAATGCTCTTCTGAACTCTCAGCTAATTAATTATTACATAGATTTATTCTTAAGAAAAAGAATTTCAGGCTCATACCCTAAAATTGGAAATGAAGATATTCTTAACATTCCAATACCTAAAGACATTGATGAAGAGGCTATAAACCAAATATCAATAATGAGCAAGGAAATCTCTGATGGAGTATATGATTATGAAGATAAGAAATTTGAAATCAACGAATTATTTTTTGATTTGTATGAATTGTCGTATTTAGAAAAGCTTCGAATAAAGGATTACTTTATTCTTCATCTCAAGAAAAAGATGGGAAGAGATAAAAATACGAGATTAGACAATTATAAAGAAGTAATTATTGACATAATAAGTCCATATCTGAACAATTTGATCTCTATTGATTTTACATCAACTGATTTTGACTTAGTTGTCGCAAAAATTTCTCTGAATGAAGGCTCAAAGACCCCTTCATCTGATAGGTTTAAGAAATATGCTCTTAATGAGATATTTGAACAAAATCCAAATGAAAACTTTTTAACAGGACAAGAAAAGATTTTTGGGAAAGATTGTGTTTATATTGTCAAAAAGGATACAAACCAAAATTGGACAGGAACCAAAGCCTTTGAAGACGGACAAGAAATCTTAAAACATTTAATATCATATAAGAATGGAGAGAGAATACATCAAAGTTAAAAGACCAACCTCCCCATTCCCGAGTGACAATAACCTATTGAGAGATTTGGATAATGAGTTTTGGAAAGAGTGGATATTTTTTCACTTACTTTCTTTTTACGAAAAGTTCAATAGGATTGAAATAACACAACTTATCGAAGATGAAAAAGCTAAGACAAACCCAAGAGTTGAAAGAACTATAGCTAGATATATTAGAAAATGGCTAAACAATAATCACTCTTTTAGTTTCCACTTCAAGGCATTTGGTGAAAATACAACTGATGAGGAGATAGAAGGTTATTATGACATTACCATTCATAATACTTATTGGCAGAACGGAGACTTTCATTTTGAATGCAAGAATCTAAATAAAAAACAAGATTTGATAAATAAATATGTTTTTTATAATACCTATAAAGATATTCCTCCAACATATGATGGAGGAGTTTATCGTTATTTTAATGGAAAATATTCACAGAATCAATTTTTCGGAGGAATGCTAGGATTTATTCTTGAAGGTGACATTCAAACAATCAAAGCAAAAATAATAAACAAAATGTCTACTTGTTTTGATGTTTCACCAGAAGCGGATTTGTTATCTATAGAAGATAGTACCATATTTGAAAACAATTTTACTTTTAACTCTACACATAAAAGAAATAATCAAGAATTTCTGATACATCATATCTTATCAAATTAGATTAGATTCTCCTCATCAATTATTTAAATCCTGCAAAATATTATATCTTTGCTTTTAGAATATAATATCCCCTTAATAGGGGGATTGTAAGATATTGTACTTTTTATGTCCTATCTGTAGGAATCGGCAAAATTCAAACAAATGGAAAAGGACGGAAGAACGTACGCTGTTATGGCGTACCTGTACGCCGTTGTTTGCATTTAGGTCTCTTTGCCGAACCTCTACAGATCAATGTGGTATTAGGTACGCTTCTTTGTTTATTAATTAAAAACAATGATATGACAGCGACAAACAGATCGAAATGGTGCGATAGCAAACCGCTATTAATTATCCTCCTCTTTATTTTGCCCCCTTTGGGTATAGTCGGAATCTTTAAACGGAACTCCGTTACATGGAAAAAAAATTGTATATACTTTAGGAAGTATAACCTCATCTATATTTCTGTTTCTTCTTACAATTGGTCTAATAGGCGTTATTTTCTTTCCCATAGATTACTTTAAAGATGGAAACGAATACTTCTATAAGGAACAATACGATAAAGCCATAGAAAACTACAATAAAGTCCCTAAAGACAATATTCATTATACTAATGCACAAAATCAATTAAGCAGGATAAGGCAGATCTCTGATTCTTTAGCTATGCGAACACAAATAGAACTCGAAACCATAGAATTAAAGAAGCAAGAACAACTTAACGAATTAGCATCATTTCAAAAAAATTGGGCTGATAGTATAATGAAAGTGTATGAGGGATATATAATAAGAAATACTGTTTCGCTCGATACAATATATTTTCAGCTATCTAATGTCGCGACTAAAGGAAAATGGAGACATTCAGCCGACTTAAACCAATCCGTTATACAAAAGGACTATGATAATATAGCATCTGTAAGGTTTGCAAATATGGATAAGCCAAATACAATAATGCTACTTATTCCCGATGAGAAACAAGCAATAGAAAATCAAAAAATAGTAGTCAGAAAAGAACGTATTTTAAAACAGTTCTCTTCTTGGGATGGTAGCCATAGCAATTTGAAAAAGTGGGTTAAGAATAATATGAAAGACCCTAAGAGCTTTGAGCATGTTGAAACTACCTACACAGATAAAGGGGATTATATCCTTGTATATATGAAGTATCGAGGTAAAAATTCCTTTGGAGCAACTACCTTAGAAACAGCAATAGGTACAGTTGATTTAAACGGTAAGATTCTTTCAGTAAAACATTAAAACCAATTATAACATGAAAAAAGTATTATTCTCATTTTTAATCATATTTGCAGCATTCTCTTTTAATTCTTGTAGTTCTGATGATACAGATAACAACGAAACTCCAACAGAGGATAAGATAAAGTTGACTATTAAAGTAGACCAAAAAGGCACTTTGTATCTTTTCGAGATACCAGAAATGTATAATAATTTCATAAAATATGATATACCAACACACACTTATACAAATTGGGATGGAACTGTGTATAAAGCTACACAAGTATTAGTAATAGAAACAGGACAAATAGAAACCTATATAAAAAGCAATTCTAACAATGTTCTTGCCTATGAGCCGAAAGAAGACCCTTCTGCTTATATATCTAATAATTTTAAGAGCTTCGATAAGGCTCAATTAATTTATATACGATGAATTTATACTCGCTCAAAATACATGTTTCCAAAAAATAATATAAATTTGAAATGTACCTTCCACCTAGTAGGCACATTATATAGTTTCCATATTTTAAGGGTGGGGGTACTTCTTATAAGGCAAATGTTATGAGTGGAAAATTTCTGTTTAAATATATCCTTCTGTTTTCGGCTTTGTCCCTGTGTTTTCCCTTAGTAGGTAAATCAATCTACTATACTAAAAATAAGGATGAGGCAGATAAAGCTGTTTACATTACGAAATACCGACACGAAGCCGATGAGGTGGTAACTCTCTATGAATATAAAAACGAGGCGGATTCGGCCTCCAAGTGGCATATAACTATCAACAAAGAGGAGGCAGACGAAATAGTATTTTTATTTAGTCGCCCCTTAACAAGTCGAACTAGGATATAATTTATAAAACATACTTTCCAATATTATTTCAATAATATGGGCAAGTATTATTTTGTAGATGTTCATCCTCCTTTTGAAGTTAA
>JBDLTH010000147.1:0-25349 GCA_039799165.1 Bacteroidota bacterium | reverse complement strand
CTAGAGGCGGAAATAGAGAAGTTGAAAAAGACCCCAACGACTAAACCCGCGAAACCCGTAGAAGCGTCCGCGAAACCGACGACACACTACGGACGTATGGCCGAAGTCGCTAAACTAGGTCTAAAAAAGAAGTAAAAACTAAAAAAAAATATTACAATATGGCTAAAAATATGTATGATATTGAAGACTTGTCGATGCAACCCTCTACCGATATGGAGTGGTTTACGCACGCAATCTTCGGAGGTAAGTTAATAGAGAGGGGTAAGATTACCCCGGTAATGGGAGTAAAGGACGAAACCCTTATTAACCTTATCGACTTGAACGGTGGAATACTACAAGCGGATAAGGGGGATTGCGGTTGGACTCCCGACGAGCTTTTTAAACTAGCGGAAAAACCTCTTAAGGTAAAAACCTATAAAATCAATAAAGAGCAATGTCTTGACGACTTAGAACGTAAACGTATTATTTGGGCGTTGTCTCCCGGAGCTAAGAATACAGAATTACCCGACAGTCTCGAAAGGGCGTCTATGGAGTTGTTAGCTATTGAGCTAAGTAACGAAATCGAGGTAAAAGTTATTAGCGGGGATAAGTCTAAAAATGCGGACGACTTCGACGGTATGTCTACTATCCTAATAGGTAGTGCGGACTCTATAAAAATCGCGGGAGTAGCTTTAACTAAGGCTAATATCCTAGAGGAAATTTCTAAGGTATTCGAGGCTATCCCGGAGGCGGTTCTTGCTAAAGGGTTAGAGGAAAATTCTCTTAATATCTTTATGTCTTATGAGTCCTTAACCCGTGTTAAGTTGGCTTTAGCAACTCCGTATAACGCTAACGTCGTTATTAGTCCTAACTTCACAGTTGAGGGGGTTATAGTTAAGTTTATGGGTATCGAACTTGTACCCGTAAAAGGTCTAACGAATAGCCAAATGATAGCTATAGACGTAAAGAACTCTTTGTTAGGTACAGACCTTTTAAGCGATACCGAAAACGTACGCTTAGGACAGTTCCCCGCACCGAACGATAGTAAAATATTTATCGACGGCCGCCTACGCTTAGGATTTGTAATACCTTTCGAGGACGAAGCCGTTATATACGACCCTACCGTTACGACTACTCCGCTTATGGCTCCGTTATCGGCTCCTACCGTGTTCCAAGGAACCGCGGACGAGGTTATAGCTTACGTTAAAACCGTTGAAGACCTTAACGAGTTAAAGGCTTTACTCGATGCGGAGAACGCAGGTAAGAAACGTAGTACGGTTATTCAAGCTATCAACGCTAGGGTAGACGAAATTAGTAACGTTTAAAAAATTACCGTTATGGCAGGATGTAAATTAAAAGGAAATATAAACGCTCAAAAATGCGAGTATGCGGTAGCGGGTCTAGCGGCCCTCTACCTTGCTAACTTCTATCGTCCCGTTACGGGAACGGAGGCCGTAGCGGATGCTATAGCCTACGAGATAGACGAGGACGGTGTTATAACCGGGATACACTTACCCGAAGGGGAGAAATTCTACAAAGTAGGCTTTGAGGACGGTACGGGTTCTTGGGCGGACGATTTAGCCCAAGGAGGTAACGGAGGTAAATACCGTACGCACACCCTAAATCTTGTAAACGCCCAATACGATACGGATATGCTTAACCAAGTAGATGCTATTTCGTTGGGTAAATTCGTAGCCACAGCTATAGATAAAGCCGGGAGACGAGTAGTATTAGGCCGCACGGGCGGACTAGGCGCTACTTCTTGGAACTACGCTAGTGGTGCGGCGGACGCGGACGCAAACGGGTGGACGGGAGTACTTACCGGGAACTCCTCGGAAGCGGCTCCGCTAATTAAAGACGATTCGGTTATTACCCCAATCCAACAAGACCCGGTAGTAACTCCATAATTAGATAGGTTTGTCATGTTTTGTAAAGGGCGGTATTATAGCAATATCGCCCTTTATTATCTATATTATATGGGATGCAGAATAGGAAATAAAATAAAGTCTTGCAGTTATACCCCCCAAGGTATTAGTAAGATATGGTTACTAGATTACGACGACTTCGTATCGTTGAAATTTAGGGACGACGGGCTTTATAATAATAACCTTGTAACCAATATCTACCATAACGGGAACTATATAGAGTTGGAGGCTTCCGAAGGCTCTAAATACACGACTAACCGACAAAACGGAATTTATACGCATACCCTAGATACCTTTATAGAGGACTTTGATTTTAGCAATATAGCAGACTTTGACCTAGCGAGTAAGTCCCGTAAATATGTAGTAGTATTCCTAACCCGGACAAATAAATATCTTATGTTCGGATATAAACCGGGTGCTACTTTTTCCTATACCTCCCAAACGGAGGAGGCTACGGGCTCATTAATCCAACTTTCGGTAACTACTACTTACCCTATATTTGAAGTAGACGCTAACGCTATTACCGACCATACGCACTTAGCGACTTATTTACCTAGCCCGGTTAATGCGTATTGCGAAACGCTAAATAAAGGAAATACGGGGGTATTTCAATACCATTATATGCTTAAGGTGTCCGCTATAAACGGGGAGGCCTTAGATGTTAATAACGAATTGTGTAGCGTATCCGGGAAACCGCAAGCGGTATTAATGCTCTACGGTTCCTCAATTATTGCGGGATATGAGATAGAGGGTTATTACAGTACCGGGGCTACCATAGGAGGTGTACCTACATTTGTGTTTAATCCTACCGTTTGTCCTATAAAGATAAATAATAGTATAAGAATTTCGGAAGTACAAATATTTATAGAGGTTGGAGGAAACAAGACCGTAAATCTTACTAGTACCTCTCCTTGGAGGGTAACAAACCCTAACAGCTCTATAGCTTCTCTTAATTTCTTAAATGGTTTTGCGGGGACTTACCCTATACGCGTAACCGGGGTAAGCAATGGCCTATATAATTTTGACATACTAAATACCGAGACAAACGAGAGGGTACGCTTATCCGTTGTTGTGGGCTCGGTAGAATGGGTATTTAAAAACGGAGCTTGGAACGCTAACGGTTATTGGATGATTGGTAAAGAGTGGGGTAATGATTAAAAAATTAAAAACATGGATTTAACGCTTGAAAAGATATTAGTAGGAGACGAAGCCGAAACAGCGGCGGATAAAGTGTACAATAACGACAATAGTATAAAAAGGGTCTTAGGTATTGAGTTTATTAATTCGACTAACTACTTAACTAACGATTCGACGAAAGGCTATTATACATCCGACGGTACTTTTGTCCCCGCTGAAAATTGGAGGTGCGTATTAATAGATACCACTAAAGTAAAAGACTATTCCGCTAAAATGGTTATCGACGGGGTAGCAATATGCGCAATAGGATTTAAAGCGGATAATAGTTTTACGGTAATCCAACAATCGAGTTTTGAGGGAGATTTAACCGTTTCGGACGATATAGTATCTTTAGCCGTTTCTACCCGTTCATTAGCGGGGGACGTGTATTACTGTTATCCCGTTACTACCATAGGGGAACGCATAAGCACCCAACAAGAACAATTAGAGGAACGAACTAAAGAAATAGGGTTTGAGGATGCAAATAAGCAAACAAGTGTATTAACTACGGACTCCGATAAAGGGTATTTTGATAGTTCCGGGATTTGGCATAGTGCTGAAAATTGGAGAGGGGTTAAAATAAATACGCTTGAACAAAAAAAATTTAATATAAAGACTGTAATTATAGGAACTTCCGTAGTTAGTCTAGGGGGATTTAAAGCGGATAATAGTTTTACGGTAATCCAACAATCGAGTTTTGAGGGAGATTTAACCGTTTCGGACGATATAGTATCTTTAGCCGTTTCTGCCCGTTCATTAGCGGGGGACGTGTATTACTGTTATCCCGTTACTTCCCCTAAATCTCTAGGGTTGATTATCCAAGATATAAAATCCGAAGTTGCGGAGTTGGAAAATAAAGTGAATGAAGGCTGTACTTACGAACGTAAAATAAACACCTTTATTCCCGAAACGGTGTATGTCGTAAAAAGTGAACAGTTCAGAATATATCCTTACAATTTAATAGGTACAAACGAAAACGATTTATCTTTAGACGTATTCCTAGACAAACAATACTCTAACGAATTAGCCTCTTTTTTCACTAACCCCCAATCGGACGAAACCCTAACATATAAAATTAGGAACTATAATAATGTCGTAGAACTCCTAGGGAATATAAATTTAAAGATTATAGAGCCTAAAAACCCGGTATCTCCCTTGTTCGTTTTACCTATCGGGGACTCTTTAACCGAGGCGTATAACGGCATTTATGTTAATGAATTATCCCGCCTGTTAACGGGTGTAGGAGACGCTATAGATAACGGCGGAGTTTCAAAAAACTTTAGTAATATAAAATTCATAGGAACACTAGGGAATAGACCCGTAAAACACGAAGGGCGAGGAGGTTGGAGCCTCAACAATTTTTTAAATTCCCAAGCGAATAACGCGTTTTATAACCCCACTAAAAATAAATTCGATTTAGACTATTACTTAAGCCAAAACGGTTTTTATTCAAATGGTGTAACCCAAAACGGTAGTAACTTGGTTATCACTATTATGCTGAATTGGAATAGTGTATATAATCATACGGATACACAATTTAAGTCTTGGTATAACGAGCTTTTAGGGTTAATCAATACTTCACATCCGCAAGCTCGCATACTTATTTTCGGAATAAACACCCCTCCGGGTAAAAACTATAAATCGTACAAAGGTAATAGGAATGTTTCGAGGGCGTCTATTATCGGGGATTGTATACACTTTGAAACAATGCTAAGAGAGATAGCGGGTTCGGACGCAAATAAGAGCTTTTGTACGCATTTTCCAATACTACCTTTCTTTTGTGCGGACGGGAGCTACCCTACGGCCCGTTTAAAAGTTAATCTTCGTACAAACGACTCAACGGAGTTTTATACGGATTATGTACACCCTAGTTTAGTCGGATACGGGCAAATAGCAGATATATTTTATAGGGCTATTTGTAGCTTACTAGTCTAGTAAATCCTTCATATCTTTAATTATTTTCTTACCCAACATTTTAGCATAGTGTTGGGTTTGTTTTATATTAGCGTGTCCTAAAGCCCTCGATACCGTTTCTATAGGAGCCCCTTTATTTATTATAAGCGTTGCGAACGTGTGCCGGGCAGTATGCGAGGTAAGATTTTTAGTAATTCCTACGGTCTCCGCTATTATCTTAATGTAGTCGTTATACTTTTGGTTGCTAATATTTGGTAAGTTATAGCCGTACCACTCCGCTATCATTTCCGCCTCCGCGTATAGGGGTACTATATAACTCTCGTCCGTCTTTGTCCGGGAACTCCGTATTACCCGTACTCCGTCCTCAATGGTAACACTCGACGCGTCGAAATTCATAACGTCGATATAAGCAAGGCCCGTATAACATTGAAATATAAATAAGTCTTTTGTCTTTTGGAGCTTGTCCGTTCTAGGTTTGTACTTAAGTATTTTTTGTACCTCCTCTTCGGTTAAATACTCCTTTTGTTTCTCCTTACCCTTGGATAACTTAAATAGGTCGTAAGGGTTGGATTTACATAAACCCCGTTTCATTGCTTCCCGGATATACCCCTTAAATAATACGTGTCTCTTATATAATGTAGGTTGGGAGTTTATTTTTTTTCTTAGGTGTGCGTCGAGGTCTAGTAGGTTCTCGTAAGTAACGTCCTCGAACGTTTTTATTTTGCCGTGTTCCTCCAATCGTTTTATAAAGGAGTTGTTATATTCGACAACGGAGTAAGACGGGTCTCTACGTTTAAGCTCCGCCCGGATAAACTCGACTACCGAAGTAGTAAAACTTTCGTCCTTATCCCATTCTCTTACGTCCTCTATCGAATTGCATTTATCCGAAAGACAAAAGGCCTCGACCTCTCTAAAAAGTTTATGGGCTTTACCCGTTATAGCCGTAGCGTTCGGATGGTTCCTACAAGTAAAACCGTTCTTGTCGCTAAATTGGTCGGGACGTATCTTTATACCCGTAGTTATAAAAACACGTTTAGCCGTGCCCTCCCTCCTTACTTCTACTTGGAGTAGGCCTACGTCCTTATACTCTTTACCCGGCTTTTTCTCTGTATCTCTATGCCCGGTAACGTTCTTATTGTCGTAAACAAATCGTAGCGTTAAATCGTCCATAAAACAAATATAGTATATTTTGTTACCGATTTTGTTACCAAGGCTAAAAAAGTAACAAAAGAGTGAGATAATATGAGATATTATGAGACACTTTAAAAATGAGAGAAAGCGGTATAAAACCGCTCCCTAAACCCTTTAAACGCAAAAAAGACGCTCCTAGGAACGTCTTTCAATGTTTGAGCTTTTTAGCTCTAGCGGAGAGAGAGGGATTCGAACCCCCGGAACCTCGCAGTTCAACGGTTTTCAAGACCGCCGCAATCGACCACTCTGCCATCTCTCCAATGTTTATGAGCATTGTGCTTTTCTTTAAAAGCGTTGCAAAGATATGGACTTTTTTCTAAATACAAAATTAAAAACTGTAAAATTTAATACCTTTTCGGCTTATTTTTTACAAATATTTGTAAACGAGCACCATTCGCAGGCCTTACCAGTTGGTGTTTGTCGAAAACTAAGGTTTGGATCAAAGATTTCTTCTAAGCAAGTATCGAAATATGTTTTAAATTCCTCCCTTATTTCAGCAAAATCGTTTATTCGTAACTTTCCATTTGACATTTTACTCGTTACGCACGAGTCAAAATCAGTATCAAACAGGTTTCTTAAATAATAAATTCCAGGCTCTAATCGTATTTTGGGAAAATCGAGTAAATAAAGATGTGCATACATAAACACTTGCATTACGGCTTTCGGACGATCTTTTTGCTCTTTGTCAAACAGTTGTTCTATATCTTTGTATTGCAACACCCCTTTTCCTGATTTGTAATCGATAATTCGGGTATGCCCTTTTACCTCATCCACACGATCTATAAAACCTTTTAATGAGATTTTCTTACCCGAAGGTAAAGTATATTGGCACAAAATACGTCTTTCAGATTCGATATAAATGAAAGGGGTAGCGGCAGCATCTTTGTGTAGTACCTGCCTCACATATCGTTTAATAACCTCACCCGTAAGGTAATTCTGACCTGTTAGTTTTCGCACCTTATCCGTTTTGAAATAGTTTTTAGCAAACGATCGCTCTATAGTTTCGGTAAGTAATAGGTCATCTTTAGCTAACCTATGTAAGATATCGGCAGTGAGCATTTTACCCTCGAGAGGTCTGTATAACCATTCCATAACAGAGTGAAATATACTACCAAAGGTACTGGCCTCAACTGTTTCGGCTATATCATCTTCTTCCTGCATATTTTCTACTACCGAAAAATAGAACTGCAATGGGCAATCTAAATATGTATTGATCGAACTTGCGGATAAACTCCGTTTACCAGTTAAAAAATCGCTCAATTTTTCGTTTATTTCGTCCGTTTTGGGTACTGAAATAGTTAAACTCTCGGTAGATGAAACTTCATACACAGCCAATCGTTCTCGTATGTCGAACATTTTGTGGTACAAATGCTTCAATTGATAAAAGTAGCGACTTACCTCACCTCCTTGAGTCCCTTCCGAGCGGGTGTCGTACAATAAATAAATATGTTTTGCCCGATTAATTAAGCGATAAAAATGGTAAGCAAATACACTATCCTGATGTTCGTAGGTAGGTAGACCAAACCCTTTGCGCAAGTTGTAAGGGATAAATGAGTTACTCGCTTTCTTCATCGGAAAAATGCCCTCATTCATCGACAGTATAACCAGATTGTCAAAGTCTAATGCCCGAGTCTCTAGGACACCCATTACTTGAAGACCTGACAATGGCTCACCACTAAACGGAACACTTATGTTGGCTGCCAGTTTTTTCAACAACTTGAAGTAGGTATCAACAGACATTGCGACATCCACATTGACGAGTGCATCCTCCATTTTGTTGATTGTCTTATAATATTCGAGAACAAACTCGCTCTCTATATCTACTGATCGAGTGGTTTCAGTCTCTTTATTCTTACGATCGCTAGATAAAGCATACTCAAGATATGATAGTATATCATGCAAATAGGAGGCTGTATGAACCCAATTGTCGATGGGTTTGAAAAGAAGTGTCAAAAATGGATGTGTGGATAACTCATCAACTGCAACTAATATTTTATTATACTGAATAATAGTATGTCGCAAGCGTTTAGCCTCATCAGGTAAAATACTTATAACATAGCGATGATTAAGAATAGGCAATACAAAACGATAATAATAGCCAAAGCCATCATTGACTGATCTAATATTTCGCTGTAAATCAAAGATATGTTCTATCAACCCTGATATGGATGAATTAGACAAGCTGTACCCCATAGTTACATTAATCTTGTCAATACTTTCGGGGATGGAGTATAAAGTAGGAAGCAGTAGATTCTCGTCGGGTAATACCAAGGCTGTCTTGAGAGCCTGTTCCGAAGTACCCAGCTGTTTCCCGTCTATCAGATTTTGGATTATTGTGTGTACATATTTTGCTTGACCTACAACAGACGGAATACCTATCACCTCTATTATAGGTAACTCCATTGGTACATCTTCGGGTTGTAAAGTATAGTTTGACGGAAAAAATAATTTGTTACGACTCCTAAAAAAGGAGGCCTTATTGTCTGGATCTTTAACCAATGAAGAAGCATAATCCCAATAAAAATCGGCAATCCCTCTTTTCTTTAGGTATATCAACAATTGTTCTTCTGACTTACTGTGTCCGTTGAGTCCCACAAATACAAGCTTCTCGAAAGGTAAATAGATCTCTTGTTCCGATTTAGCTTTCTCTACCACCTCTCTAAAAATCATGCCCTCGTATCCCAAGCCACGTTTACGCAACTCGTTACGTAAATTGGTGTACAAATCATGCAACACTTGCCACATTTCCATAAACTCTTTCTTACGTACACTTTCTCCTATTGGGATAAAGCTACTCCAAAATCGACGAATAGCTGCAACCTGTTCTTCGCTGAGGTATGAAAAATCGGCATCAATTTCTTTTAAGTCTTGGATATTCGAAAATAATTGTTCGGCATCAGCTAAATACTTATCCACATCATCAAAATCATTAAGGAGCATCTCTCCCCAAAACAAAAACTCATCGAAGGTCTCTGATGAACCGCTTGATTTTTTGTAGATATTGTATAACAAGAATAATTGCTCTATTCGATCAGCAACATTCAAACCACTCAATCGGGCAAAAAGATCGGCAATAGTAAGTATTTCAGGAGAGAATAAAGGCTTTCCTACTATTTCAGCAAGATATTTTTGAAAAAACAATCCTGCTCTTCGGTTTGGGAAAACAAAAGAAAATTGACTTATTTTCGAACCAAATTGTTTATAGTAAGTATTAGCAACATTGTACAAGAAAGGAATCATTAAAACAAGATATAAGTTTTATGATGCTAATATATAAACTTAAAATTAGGTTTTATGACAAAACCCAATCTAAAGCGCTGGCGAAAGTCCTTATAATCCAATAAGCCTTCACCATATCCATTATAATATTCGAAAAACAAGTATTGATTGTCATTCTTAGATATGCGATATGCTAAATTCAAGGTAATATTCGTATTGAAAAGTCCTGAGGTCCTTTTATTTAAAATCAAACTAATATTGTATTTTTTATGTTGGTTATAATTAGCTGCAAGAATACCATATCCTTTATATTGAACAATGTCAGGATTGTTAACACCATCTACAATAGGTATCCAAGCCTTAGAAAAAAGTGTCCAACTTGAATTAATTTTAAATAGTCCTTGTACACTAATCTTATTCCAGCTTCTTGAGGCATCACCATCCTTACCATTCGATTCATGTTCTAATTGAAGAGCAATATCTCCCAAGTATCTGTTGTTATGAACTAAGGGGCGACCAAGACCAACGGTAGGATTAAAGTTGATGTCTCTAAAAGGAAAAGACTCTTCAAATACATTCCAAAAAGCAAGCTGCGAATAGGACAAGAAAAGATAGGTCTTGAAAGGTAAGACGCTATTGGTTAAACGTTGTAGTATACTAATCTGAAACTTTGCATCCGAGTTGGAGCGAGTCGGTTTATCTAATAAATCAGAACCTACAACAATATAGTTGTCTTTGTAAATATCAAAAGAGGGTGAATCGTCAAATTTTTTGATAATGTCGTCAGCAATCAATTCTTTATCAGGTTTAAAAACAGAGTTTATCACAGTCTCTACTCGTTCTAAATGACTGACTTTTGACATAACACTGTCATGCTTGGCTATTTCTATGCTTTCTTGACCTTGTGTGGATACAATAAATAGGATGGCAAATATAAGAGTAAGGTGTGATTTTTTATTCATGTTAAAAAAACAGTATAATTATTTAGTTATCAATTCTTTCATCACTTCATACGCTATAGGACATGTAGAAGTGTTTTTGACCGTTAATTTGTATATTTGACCAAATCTTTTACGATCAGTGTGCGGATATTCTCGGCACGCTTTGGGGCGAGCTTCGTATACAGAGCAATAGTTGTCGGGCATAAGAAAAGGACATGGCATAGTCTGAAAAACATAATCCCCATCGTCATCTATTTTCAGATACCTATCCACCACCTCCGATGGTTTTATACGCAAAACCTTAGACAACCTATCAATATCCTTGTCGTAAATAGCTGGACCTAGCGATCGGCAACAGCTAGCACATGCTAAACAATCAATCACAGACGAAAATCGTTCATGTAACTCATGTACAATTGTATCCATTTTATCCAATCGTTTTTTATTCTTTTTATAGAATGATAAAAAATTGGGTTTTACTTGTTCTGACAAGCGTTCTAAATCTTTATAGTTCTCTAACATCTCTTTCATCAGGACGTGTTATTTCACCTACTAAAGGAACACGCATTCGAATAATTATTTCTTCTTTTGAGTAATTATGTCCTATCAAAAACATCAATTTGGTTATAGTAGCTTCAATAGTAGCATCATATCCACTTATAACACCAGCTTTAAGCAGTTCTTGTCCTGTTTCGTATCGCCTCATGTTTACACTACCTACCTCGCATTGACTGATATTGACAATAATCAAGCCCCGTTTTACGGCTTCTTGCAAGGCTTCTATAAACCATCCCTCTTGCGGTGCGTTACCCGATCCGTATGTTTCTAAAACGACTGCTCTCAATCCCTTTGTGGCGAGTATTGCATTAATGGTATTGGATGTTATACCCGGGAAAAGTTTTAAAATGGCAATATTATGATCCATCAAATAATGGAAAATAGTTTTTTTGTCAAAATTTGGTTTTAGAATCCGATTGCGATCATATTTAATCTGAATACCTGATTTTCCGAGTACTGGATAATTATAGGTTTTGAAAGCGCTAAAACTATCAGCACTTTTTTTGGTAGATCTGTTGCCTCGTAACAGGTCGTTTTGAAAAAATATACAGACTTCGGGAACTACTGGATGTCCTACCGCATCTTTATCTGCCGCTATTTCCATAGCTGTTATCAAATTTTCTTTGGCATCGGTACGTAATTTACCTATCGGTAATTGTGATCCTGTCAACACAATTGGTTTTTTAAGATTCTCGATCATAAAACTTAAAGCCGATGCTGTATATGACATCGTATCAGTACCGTGTAATATAACAAAACCATCATACGTATCATAATTGTTTTGAATGATACGAACTAGTTTTAACCAATGCGAAGGAGACATATCCGACGAGTCGATAGGAGGATCAAACATAATTGTTTCCACTTGAAATTTCAATCGGCTCAATTCTGGTATATTATTATCCAAATGGCTAAAATTAAATGCTTCTAAAGCACCCGTAGAGCTATTTTCGACCATACCAATGGTGCCACCAGTATAAATTAAGAGTATAGTCGCATTTGCATCTATCATAGTTTACAGATTGTAAGCTACAAAAGTAATACTTTTAGATAAATACACATTATATAATCAAATAGATAGTATTTATAGGTCTATTATTAATAAAATTAGCAGCATAACTTACATATTATACTGCTAACTATATCTATTTGATCTTGTAAAGCTATTACATGATACCTTTTTCTCTCAGTCGTTCTTGCCATCTCCAAGCCGAAGCCATCGTGTCTTCGATTGTTTCTTTGGCAGTCCATCCCAATACATTATTTGCTTTTGAAGGTTCGGCCCAAATTTTAACAATATCACCATGACGACGACCCACTACTTTGTAGTTGAGTTTAACGCCCGATACCTTTTCGAAGACATGGATCAATTGAAGTACTGACAAGCCGTCACCTGTGCCTAGGTTGAATATCTCGATCTTATCTTCTGCTTTGTCTTCGAGCATTCTATCCATAGCAACCACATGTGCCTTGGCTAGATCTACTACATTTATAAAATCGCGAATACAAGATCCATCAGGAGTATCATAGTCGTCTCCAAATACACTTAATTCTTTGCGAATACCAATGGCTGTTTGGGTGATAAATGGCACCAGATTTTGTGGTACACCATTTGGTAGTTCACCAATTTCGGCACTTGGATGAGCCCCTACTGGATTGAAGTAACGCAAAATGATACTTTTTACATTAGCTCCCGATGCTATAAAATCGTGTATGATTTCTTCGTTGATCTGTTTTGTATTACCATAAGGCGATGCAGCCACCTTGATAGGTGCTGTTTCGTCAATAGGATTTACATCCGGTTCGCCATAAACTGTGCATGATGACGAAAACACAATGCCTTTTACGTTAAAATCGGGCATCAATTCTAATACATTAATTAACGAATCGAGATTGTTTCGATAATACAATAATGGTTTTTCTACAGACTCACCTACAGCCTTGCTTGCTGCAAAGTGTATAATACCACTAATGGGTGCATGTTTTTGAAACACTGTTCGTAAAGCTACTCTATCAAGACAATCTACTTGCTCAAAAGCAGGGCGAATGCCTGTTATTTTTTCTACTCCATCTATGCTATCTGCTGTTGAATTAGATAAGTTATCAACAACCACAACTTCATAACCTGCATTCTGAAGCTCAACAACTGTGTGCGATCCTATATATCCAGAACCTCCTGTTACTAAAACTTTTTGATTCATATTAGTAATATTTTTATTTTGATAGTTTATTGTATTTCATTTCGATATGAGGAATCCCATCTTCAAGATAGGTTTCACTCGTTTGATTAAATCCATGCGATTCGTAAAACTGTTTCAAATAGAGTTGAGCAGATATGGTTATTGAGGTTTCGTTAAACATGCTCTCTTGCAAACTTATTGCTTGGTGCATCAATTGATGTCCATACCCCGATGTGCGATGCTTTGTAGCTACAACTACTCTGCCTATGGATGCTTGGTCAAAGTAATCACCCGCTTTGAATAATCGGCAATACGCTACCAGCTCGTTATCTAAATAGGCTTGTACATGTACCGCTTTTTGATCTTTATTATCAATGTCTAAATATGCGACATCTTGTTCTACCACAAACACATTAACTCTTAGATGTAGTATATTATATAATTTGGGGACATCTAGTTGGTTATAATCATCTACCAACCAAGTTAACGATCTTGACATATATTATGTTTAAAAATAAGATAGCAAACTTACTTATTTTTTTTACGTAAAGCCCTCCGAGAGGCTTACAAAAACAAAAAAATATTTTTTTGTTCAAAATAAACGTATATTTGCAGATAGATATGCTCAAAACAAAAACTAAATATACCCTTAATAAAGAAGAACGATTGTATGCTCAAAAGCGTATAGATGCTCTTTTTAACAGTGGCGAATCTTTTATTGCATATCCATTACGCATTGTTTATACTATACGTGAAGTTAATGAGCAAGACGATTGTTGCTCAATATCTATTCTGACAAGTGTATCGAAACGAAAGTTTAAACGAGCGGTAAAACGAAATAGAGTAAAGCGACTCATAAAAGAGGCGTATCGCCTCAATAAAAATAATTTTTGTTTCTCGACACTTTCTACAAAGCAATCGTTAGATATAGGCTTTTTATTTCTGAAAGATGAATTGCCAGAATATGCCGAAATAGAAAAGGCAATGCTTAAAACCGCAGTTGTGTTGAGCCAAAAACTACAAACAAAATTGGGTGATGAAACTATTTCGTAAAGCTTTGTCATATATTGTATTACTACCCATCTATTTTTACAGATATTGTATCTCACCACTCAAGCCACCCACATGCCGTTATGTACCTACTTGCTCCGAATTTGCCTTAGAGGCAGTAAAAAAATACGGACCTATTAAAGGCACATGGTTAGTCATGAAACGTATTGGGCGATGTCATCCATGGGGTGGGAATGGGTATGATCCTGTACCTTGAGTCAATAGTTTACTTTTTATATTTCGACTATGGATCTAAAAAAATATATTCTTAACAATTCGTACCTTGCATCCAAAGGCATTGCAGGGGCAGTTTTGGTTTGTTTGGGTATTGGCTTATTAATACAAACAACTGGGCAACTGTTGCACTGGGCATGGTTGGTCAACATAGGTATGGTAACCAAAACATTGTTTATACCCGCCTTAGGTGTTGGCATAGCCATTGTGTTAGGGGCTAAAATGAATGTAGTGCTTAGTGCAGGTGCAGTAGCCATCATCGGGGGGGGAGGCACTATTGTATCCAGTTCCGGTACACTAGGCATAGCTGGTGGTGAGCCTATTGGTGCTATTTGTGCTGCATTAGCAGCCATCTGGGTAGGTAAACGAGTTTCAGGTACAAACCCTTTCGATATGATATTGACACCCTTAGTTGCAGTCTTGGTAGGAGGAGTAGTGGGTACGCTTTCTAATTACGTAATTATGCCTGTGCTGGTTGCATGTAGTGAAGCCATCACATCTATGGTAAGTGGTTATCCCCTGCTATCCTCTGTGGTTATTGCCCTTGTTTTTGCATTGCTGATATTAAGCCCTGCTTCATCAGCAGCTTTGGCTATTGCCTTAAACCTTGATGCTACGGCAAGTGCGGCCGCCTTGATTGGTTGTGCGGTACAATTTACGTGTTTTGCGGTATTGGGTTGGAAACAAAATTCAGTAGGAGCTTTTTTTGGTCAGTTTATATGCACCCCTAAGTTGCAAACCCCCAATATAATCCAAAAACCACGTATTGTTATTATCCCCCTTTTTATAGCTGCCATTATGTCACCGATAGGCATCTTACTCTTGGATATTGAATCGACCAAAGAGGTTGCAGGTTTGGGGTTATGTGCTTTTGTAGCACCTCTGTATATAGTGTCATATAGTGGAGTGGGGATGTTGATGTCTTTTGTGTCGGTTGTTGTACTTATTCCTTCAGCATTAGCTGTTATACTTCAATCCCTATTTATCCGATTGGGATTTTCTGCCTCCGACGATTATCGAATCGACGAGTAATACCCCTACGTACAATCGAAAATTGCACGTAGGCTTCTATGCTTATTCCGACAATACGTTACGAGGATAAAGCCCTCTTCTTGGCTAAAAATTCTTTGATACCTCCAATGTGTTCACGTACTTTCTTGTCCGAAAACTCGTATACCTTAGTAACGAGTCCATCCAGAAAATCACGATCGTGCGATACCAAAATCACCGTACCATCATAATCCAATAAGGCATTTTTAAGCACTTCTTTTGTTTTCAGATCTAAGTGATTGGTGGGCTCATCGAGAATGAGGAGATTCACAGGTTCTAGCAACAGTTTTATCATAGCTAGGCGTGTTCGCTCTCCACCCGACAGTACACGTACCTTTTTGTCCGAATCATCACGCCCAAACATAAATGCACCTAATATAGATCGAATCTGTGTGCGAATATCACCTTCGGCTACACGGTCTATTGTTTCAAAAACGGTTAAGTCTTCGTCTAGCAATTCAGCCTGATTCTGTGCAAAGTAACCAACAGTAACATTGTGTCCCAGCATCATTGTCCCAGTATAGGGGGTTTGCCCCATTACACACTTTACGAAGGTCGATTTTCCTTCGCCATTTTTACCAGCCAGAGCTATCTTCTCGCCTCGCTCTATCATTAGGTTTGCATGCTCAAACACAAGGTAGTCGTCATACTTTTTAGTAACCATATCTACTGTTAGCGGATAGTTTCCTGGACGTGTGGCGGGTTGAAACTTGATACGTATCGATGCTTTATCTTCTTCATCAATTACCACTCGCTCCATCTTTTCTAATTGGCGTACACGGCTTTGTACCAATACCGCTTTGGCTGCTTGAGCTCGAAAACGTTCTATAAACTCTTCTATATCTTGTATCTGCTTTTGTTGAGCCTCCCAAGCATGCAGTTGTTGCTGGCGGCGATCTTCACGCAGTTCAACATATTTAGTGTAATTTACTTTGTAATCGTATATTCTGCCAAGGGTTAGCTCAATGGTTCGGGTAGTAACTGCATCAATAAAAGCACGGTCGTGCGATATAAGTACAACTGCGTTGGCTTGCGTGGTAATGAACTCTTCGAGCCATCCTATTGATTCTATGTCGAGGTGGTTGGTAGGCTCATCAAGCAACATAATGTCGGGCTTGCGTAATAATAGCTTTGCCAACTCTATACGCATACGCCATCCTCCGCTAAACTCGGTAGTGGGTCTATCTAAATCGGCTCTATTGAATCCTAAACCCAAAAGTGTTTTTTCGACTTCGCCATCAAAGTTTGTATCTTCTATATTTGCCAATCGCTCGTGAGCATGTGTAAAGTCGTCGATAAGTTTAGCATAATCATCCGATTCATAATCGGTACGAGTTTCGAGTTGACGATTCATCTCCTCTATTTGTTCTTGAAGATCGAAGATATGCGAAAAAGCCAAAGAGGCTTCTTCTCGTACAGTACGTCCGTCTACAACTTGCATTACTTGAGGTAAGTATCCAATAGTCATACCATCAGGTCCTGATACTGAGCCTTTGTAGCTTTTGTTTACTCCTGCCAAAATTTTAAGCATCGTACTTTTTCCAGCACCATTTTTGCCGACCAGTGCTATGCGGTCTTTGCTATTTATGATAAAATTAATATTGTCAAAAAGTGTCTTACCACCAAACTCAACTTTCAGTCCTTCAACGATCAGCATGTACTTTATACTTTATTTTGGTATTTCTAAAAAAATGAATTGGCAAAGGTAGTAATTTTATGTCTAAAAGTAATTTGGGATTCGTATAGATACAAGACCTAATTTTATAAAGAATTAGACAACATCGTCATTCATAAATCAAATAACTGATGATGTTGAACAAAAAAGCTTGGGTCTTATCTATCGTTAATGGAGAGAATACAACTTTTTTTTGTATTTTTGCTTACTATTTAAGATTATTTTTTTGTTATTCCTTTTTTTGTTTAATTCATAATTGCAAAATATAGATGAGAGTTCTGAAATTTGGTACATCTGCTATTTCTACAACCCAAAAAATTAGGGTTGTAGCAAATCTTGTAAGTCAAGCTCCTACATGTATTGTTGTGTTGTCGGCAATAGCTGGTACTACACCTAAGTTAGAGGAGATTTCGGACTACTTATACAAAAAAAATCAAGAGGGTGCAAATGAAACGATCAACGAGCTGGAGCAAGAATATATACAGAAAATAGATGCGTTTTTCGACACTGCTGAGAGTAAAACAGATGCTACCGTTTTTGTAAAAGAGATAATTGAATATATCCGTTCGTTTACGAACGATTTGTTTACGTTATTCGAGCAGAAGGTTGTATTGGCTCAAGGTGAGATTTTGAGTGCGGGTTTGTTTGTGTTGATGCTGAAAGAACGAGGGATACGTGTTTGTGGGTTATCAGCTCTTGATTTTATGCGAGTGGATAAGAAAGATGAACCTGTGTTTAGTTTTCTTCAAGAAAATTTGGATCGTTTATTAAACGAAAACAGTCAATCGGATGTTTATGTAACACAAGGTTATATTTGTAGAAATGCGTATGGCGAAATAGATAATTTTAATTTTGGAGGTAGCGATTATACTGCATCTCTGATTAGTGCTGCGTCAAAAGCGGATGAACTACAAATTTGGACGGATGTTGATGTAATGTACGGAAACAACGCTGGATTGATTTCGAATGCGACTACTGTTCGCAATATCAATTTTGATGAGGCAGCCGAGTTGGCTTATTTTGGAACTAAAATCCTTCACCCAATTTGTATATTGCCAGCAAAGGTGGCAAATGTACCTGTTCGTTTGGTAAATATATTAGCTCCAGATATGCAAGGAACTCTCATATCCAATCAAACAGAGAAAGCGAAAATAAAAGCGATTGCTAGCAAAGATGGTATTACAACCATCACCATCAAATCGGGCAGAATGCTTTTAGCACATGGCTTTTTAAGAAAAGTGTGCGAAGTGTTCGAAAAACATCAAACATCTATTGATATGCTCACAACTTCCGAAGTTGGTGTATCTGCAACAATTGATAATCCAAGATTTTTAAATGAAATTACGGATGATCTCAAGAGGTTAGGTATTGTAACAGTCGAGCAAGATATGACGATTGTGTCTATTGTTGGCGATTTGGGTTCTGCGTTGAATAATTCGGTGTCAAAAATTTTAGATGCTGTTAAGGATACGCCTTTCAGAATGTTATCTTATGGAGGTAGCAGCTGTAGCATCTCTTTTATCATAAAAAAGGAAGATAAAGAAGAAACATTACGTGTTTTGAATCATAATATTTTTAAATCATAAACGATTATATAACCAATGGGTAAAGGAACATTTCCTGTAGAAAGCTTTAAAGGGTATGAGACTCCTTTTTACTACTATGATGTTGATTTGTTGAAACAAACGTTAAGTGTAGTAAAAGAACTAACCAATAAATATGGTTCTTTGCAACATTACGCCGTTAAAGCGAATGCCAATCATAAGATATTGCAACTTATTGCAGCAGCAGGTTTTGGTGCAGACTGTGTAAGTGGAAATGAGGTTAAAGCTGCTGTTATGGCAGGGTTTCCAAGTTCTAAGATTGTATTTGCTGGCGTGGGTAAAACAGACAAAGAAATTAATCAGGCATTAGATTATAATATCTTCTGTTTTAATGTTGAGTCTATTCCCGAATTAGAAGTTATCAATCAGCTAGCTGAAAAGAAAGGTAAAAAAGCACCAATAGCTATTCGTATCAATCCCAATGTAGATGCCAACACACATGAGTATATCACAACGGGGTTGAATGAAAATAAATTTGGATTTAGTATGTCTTCTATACGAAAGGCTTTTGATCTGATTAAGAAGCTAAATAATGTAGAACTGATAGGCATTCATTTTCATATTGGATCTCAAATTACCGATATTAAAACATTTGAACCGCTTTGTGATCGTGTAAATGAATTGCAGATACTCTGCGAAAGCGAGGGGTTGAGCGTGAAGCACATCAATGTAGGAGGAGGTTTAGGTATAGATTATCAAAATCCAGGTGCTAACTTAATTCCTAATTTTCAAGAATACTTTAAGTTGTTTCATGAGAAATTGATCTTGAGAAAAACTCAACTTTTACATTTTGAGCTGGGGCGTTCTATTGTAGCTCAATGTGGCTCTTTGGTTTCGAGAGTAACTTATGTAAAGGAAGGCGACAGCAAAAAATTCTTGATTTTGGATGCAGGTATGACCGATCTTATTCGTCCCGCTTTATACCAAGCCTATCATCAAATAGAAAATATATCTTCTGATTTACCTGCTCAAAAATATGACATCGTAGGACCAATTTGCGAATCGACGGATGTTTTTGCTAAAGATTATCAGTTGAATCAATCCAATAGAGGCGATTTTATTGTACTTCGTTCTGCTGGGGCTTATGGTGAGATAATGGCGTCGCAATATAATTGCAGAGAGACTCCCAAAGCCTACTTCTCGGATAAATTGTAATAATTATATAATCAACTCAAAAAAGAGTCAAGAGGGTTACTCTTGACTCTTTCTATGCAAATTGCTGTTTGCCAGTTATAATGGAACAACTAATATCGTTTTTTGTTTTTGATACTATAGGTCTGATTGCGTTAACAATTCTGTTTATCGTCTTTCTTATCCAAGTATTCTTCTATCTGGTGTATTATAAAACACCGATGTCTTGTCTCAAAAAAATGGATACGACACATCGCCAGTCTGAACAACCTTCGGTATCGGTAATTATTGTAGCTAAGGATGAGTCTGAGAATCTGGCTAAAAATTTGCCTTTCATCCTAAGTCAAAACTATCCAAACTACGAGGTAGTAGTAGTCAATGATGGGTCGACCGACAAAACGGAGTTTTTGTTAAAAAGGCTCAAAGAAGAACATGGACATCTGTATAGTACGTTTTCGCCTATCTCGTACGAAAATGAGTCAAGGAGACAAAAAATACTTTCGCTTACCATAGCTATTAAGGCGGCATCTAAAGACGTGCTTTTGTTTACCGAAGCAGATGCAGCCCCTCTCAGTTCGGACTGGATCGGCTCAATGATGAGTAATCTTACCTCTGAAAAAGATATTGTGTTGGGCTTTTGTAGATATGAGGCAAATGGTGGTTTTTGGAGCCGTATAGCCCTATTCGACAATCTACTCTTTTCGTTACAATACTTATCTAAAGCTGTAAAAAACAAACCATTTGGAGGTGTTTATCGAAATGTGGCATATCGAAAAAAAATATTTTTTGACAACAAAGGATTT
The DNA here is from genome assembly GCA_039799165.1 of Bacteroidota bacterium. GTDB lineage: Bacteria > Bacteroidota > Bacteroidia > Bacteroidales > Dysgonomonadaceae > Dysgonomonas_A. The sequence continues at coordinate 4,719 of JBDLTH010000147.1, read as the reverse complement.
TCGTCTGCTCTAAATTTCGATCATGCCGAAAAAATATTTTTGAACAACATTCTTACTCCAACTAATGCTGCTGTAGCATTGTCTGAATCCAGTTTTGTAACTACACATGTAGAGAGCTTTATGATGTGGAAGTTCATAAAAACTAACTACATGCGGGCAAAGGTGCATTTCAAAAATTTTAATTCTAGTTTGTTTAAGCTTGAAACATTTAGTCGCTACCTTTTTTATATATTGACACTTGCGATGGTTGTTTATAGCTCCATCACTTTTTTGTGGGTCTATTTATTGGGGGCAGTTGTATTGTTTCTATTCCGATTTCTTATTCAATATTTAGTGTTGAAAGCTGCATCCGATCATTTTCAACCTACCAAAACGGGTTTGTCTCTTATGCTTGCTGATCTTATTCAACCTTATTATAACTCGTATTTTATGAGTTATTCGAAGAAGAAAAAGAAACGAAAAAAGAAGAAATATTAAACAGGCTTCCGCGTTTTATGTTTTTGATAAGGTATATTTATTCTTTCTTGCCAGTGAAGCCAAAGTAAAAACATGATACCATCGTAGTATACCCATGTAAAAAATCCGTCGTGGAATGCGTGATACCAATCTTTATAAAACATCCAGTAAGTAGCAGGTGTTTGGTCCCATTTTACTCCTTTTAGGACCTCGTTGAGGGGTATAAACCAATTGGGAAAACCATCTTTTATCAAAAATGCGGAGATCGTTAATCTTAAACTATTAATCAGAATAAGAAACATGATAGATAAGGGGATGAAAGTCATTTTTTTCTTCCAAGGACCGTGATAACAAAGCATAATGAATGTAAACAATGCAATTTGTTTTATGCTGCTACATGACCAAATAATATTCATTTTAAGGTTGTTATCTCCCTCAAAATAAATTAAAGTGCCATCAATCGCATAGTTTGGATAGTTTAATATATTATGAATACAAAAGTAGACGAATTGGGCATCAAACTGGCAAAAAGGGAGTGTTAGGTGTGTGATATTATTGCCTAAGATTATCAATTGTTCTCTATCGTCTCCTATATCTATACATAACTTCCAAACAAATTCGAAAATCAAAAATAATAAAAGAAAATAAGCAATGTCTTTTACCGGTTTAATGAAGTCTAAGAAAATTTTGATCTTGTTCTTTATTACATTTATCATTCGACATGGGGGTAGTTAAATATTTAGTCAAAGATATTAATAAGATACCGATTCGTTATACAACGAGGTCTTAAAATGTACTGTTGTTGATCTAGTATTGTTTATTGACATATCTATCAATGCGTACAAATACCTAATTGCAGATGAATGTAAAGTTTATTGTAACAAATAAAAATTGCACCCGAGTATAGTTAAGATATGTAAATTTTTCGGTAAAATACGACCTGTACAGACGAAGGCACTAAATACTCAACTAAAAAATAATACATTTGCAGTATTAAAATAAAAAATTCAAACATATTTATTTTGAATTATTACATAATGCACGGATATAAAAAACTTTTATTTTTGGCGTTTATCGTCTTCTTCGTTTACCCTTTAAAAGGTCAAAACACTGACTCTCCATATAGTAGATATGGATATGGCATCTTGAACAATCAATCGATAGGTGCAGCAAAGTCAATGGGTGGCATCAGTTATGGGGTGCGTGGAATAAGTTCTAATCCGGGCAATCCGGCTTCGTATTCAGCAGTAGACTCTCTTACTTTTATTTTTGATATAGGCATCTCCTACGTCAAATCATCACTAACCGAAGGAGCTATTAAGCAGAATGACAATAATGGAGGGCTAGACTATTTGTCTATGCAACTTCCCCTTTCTCGTAAAGTAGGTATGAGTTTAGGTCTGTTACCCTTTTCGTCAGTTGGTTATTCTTTTGGAACCGCAGATACAGAGAACGGATTACTTTCAACCAAGACTTTTTCGGGTTCGGGAGGTTTTAGTCAGATATATGCAGGTGTTGCTTATGAGCCTATGCGTAATTTGTCAGTGGGAGCTAATGTTTCCTATTTATTTGGAAACACCACATATAGCAGAAGCTTATCTGTTAATGTACCATCCTCAAATACAGAAATTTGGTATCATAAGATGACATTGAATATGCTCAAGTTTGATTTAGGAGTTCAGTACACATTACCACTAAATAAAAAGGATAATTTGATTATAGGTGCAGTGTTTTCACCTGAACGTAAGACATCAGGTAAAATATTCAGAATACATAATGAATTTGGATCATCATCAAGTTCTCCCGTTTTAGCAGATACGGCAACATTTACAGGTAGTGGGGCTTATACCGATTTACCCAATACATTTGGTGCAGGTCTTACATGGAATCGTAATTCTAATTTGCTTGTTGGGGCTGATGTTACTTATCAAACATGGTCAAAGTCTCGCTATTCTAACAACACTGATGATAATCTGAGCACGACTGATCGCTTCAATGATCGTTTCCGTATCAATGCAGGTTTTGAATATGCTATAGACCCTAGAGATAGAAGCTTTATAAAAAGGGTGAAGTTTAGAGGAGGATTCAACTATAGCAACTCATACATCAATGTCAAAGATTCAAAAGGCAATATATCTGGTTATAACGAATATGGAGCCACGCTAGGTTTTGGTATTCCTGTAAAAGATATGTATAGTGGACGTTCTTCTTATATAAATATAGGATTTGAATACAAAAAAATAGCTCCAGAAAAAAGTTATTTGATAAAAGAACAATACTTTGGGGTGTCTTTAGGCGTAAACCTAAATGAATTGTGGTTCTTAAAAAACAAATTTCGCTAATACATCTTTTAAAGAATAGTTTATTCATGCTCTCTATAGCTAATTGGCTGAAATTTTCTTTCTTAATAAAATATACAAATTGTATTAGGGTACTTTCTACAAGTATCCTAATACTTTCTCTGTTTATAGCTTGTGGGGGCGATAATAAAGAATATGTCAATTTGGCTTTAGACAAAGACAAAGTTCCGTCTATTCAAGATGATAGTGTAACACTGCTTATATCTGATTCTGGGATTATCCGTTACATGATGATTACTAAACAATGGCTGGTTTTTGACCGAATTATGGATCCCTATTGGCATTTTCCAGAAGGTATATACATCGAGCAATTTGATTCATTGCACACCAAAGAAGCCAGTATAGTTGCTGATACAGCTTGGAACTTTATCGATCGTAAAATGTGGCATTTAAAAGGCCATATTTTTATGAAAAACAGCAAAGAAGAAACATTCAAAACAGATGAGCTGTTTTGGAATGAAACAGAACAAAGAATTTATTCTGACAAATATATCGAAATTCATAGACCTGATAAATTAACTTTGAAAGGAACTGGATTTGAATCTAACACGAGTATGACACGCTATCGGATATATAAACCTTTCGACTCTCCTTTTATTTTTTCCGAAGGCGAAGGTAAAACTCCTTGATACATGTCGAAATATAGTTACATGCATACCTCTAAAGTTGACTATTCAGTTTTGTCTTATTTTATATTTTTTACTATTTAAACTGACTTTCAAGCTAAAATTAGTATCTTCGTTCGCTAAAAATAAGTAAATAAATAAACAATCATAATAATAAAACTTAATAGTTCGTATTAAATGGCTGCATTACAGAGTATTAGAAATAAAGCCGGATTATTAATCGGTGTCATTTCCGTAGCATTATTGGCTTTCATTTTCCCTTGGAGTGAATTAGGTTCATTTGTAAATAGACAAAGAGATAAAGCTTTCGTTGTTAATGGAGAAGCTGTTCCTTCAGGTGTTTATCAGAAGAGAGTAGACGAGTTTGAAAGTTTTCAAAAAATGATGAGTGGTCAAAACTCATTGGATGAAAACACATCGATCCAAATTCGTGAATACATCTATCAACAAATGGTAAAAGAGATGATGCTTACGGCTCAAGCTGAAAAGCTAGGTTTAGCAGTATCGGATCAAGAATTAACTGATATTACAGTAGGGATGAATATATCACCCATACTGCGTCAGTTACCTATTTTCTTCGATCCTCAAACCAATCAATTTAGCCCTAGAGCTTTAAATGATTTTATTTCATTTGCCAATACTGATATTAAAACGATACCTTTGGATCAAGTAGAGCAAAGAGGTCAGTTAGAAATGATTAAAGGTGTTTGGGGTACAATTCTTAATATCGTCAAATATCAGCGTCTTGAAGAAAAATATAATACATTGTTAACTAGTACGATAATAGTTAATGATGCTGAAATTAAGGCCTATAGCGAAGCGTCTAAATCTACATCTGATATAGCTTATGTTATCAATAGATATTCGTCTATTCTAGATTCAACAGTTGTAGTAACAGATCAAGAGATACAAAAGTTATATAAAGAGCGTAAGAATAACTTTAAGTCTCAAGAAGATTTGAGAAAAATAACTTATTTCTCGAAAGAAATAACCCCTAGTGAAAGTGATTTTGCTGCTGTGGAGAAAGAAATAAACGAGGCTCATCAAAAATTGATAGCTGCTGATAATCCAGCACTCATTGTAACCGATTATTCTGAAATACCTTACCAAGATGTTTATTATTCAGAGAAAAACTTTTCACCTATCGAAGCCGAATTTGTTAAGACAGCTTCTGTCGGAGATGTAAAAGGACCGTTGAGAGAGGGTGAAGCGTATCGCTTATACAAATTAGTAGATCGTACTTCTGCTCCCGATTCGGCAAAACTAAGAATGATTAT
>JBDLTH010000146.1:0-32681 GCA_039799165.1 Bacteroidota bacterium | reverse complement strand
GTCGGGTTGAAAGTAGGGATACTTCTTTATTCGATACAGGAGATTTGCAAGAAGAGAAGCATCTGGCTCTTTCTTGAGTTCTACCAATTCATAAAAATCATTTAATTTCACTCCTGTTTCCTCCTTAAAATTTTACCAGTTTGCCATTGTGGCATTGAATATTTGGTCTACAATATCTTTCTTTAATTCTACAATTAAGTCATCTTGCACCTCATTGAGGGTTTTATTACTCGAAAAGTCTCGATATGCCGTGAAGGTTTCTTCTTTGTCTTCGGCGGGGTTTACATTGTTTATGAATCGGATCCGAACCGACATGGTAAGACGGGTTAGCGAGGCTATGGCATTCTCTTGAACAGCCAAAGGCATGATGTCATACCTTGTTATTTCGCCTTCAAGCTCCAGATTAGCCGCTTTGTTTTTGACAAACTGCAACTTCGTATTTCGAGTAAACACATCTTTAAGATGTTCATTAAATTCCTGAGCAAGTGGAGGGTACACGTTAGTTGCCTGATTCTGAAAATCTCGGATATCAATTGTCTTTATTTTGGTATAGTCAATAGATGTACTTTTAAAGCTATACGATACTTTGCAAGAAATAGCAATTAATACCACAACTAGGCAGGCGATGACCTTATTCATATATTATCCAAGTTATATTCTTTGATTTTTCGATACAACGTGCGTTCCGAAATTTTTAGATCCTGTGCAGCATTTTTTCTTTTACCATGATGTCGTTCAAGGGCTTTGCGTATCATCTCTTTTTCTACATCTTGCAGCGATGATGCCTCTTCCGTATATTCATTAGTAGCTATCTCTACGGTATCGTCAGTTATTGGTAGTGTGTTTATTGATGCGTTATCTGCATATTTTACTGGAACACTTATACTCTGCATGTCTTTATCCATCACCGTTAGAGAAGAGGATATGGCAGACTCTTTAGCAAATTGGAGTGGGTCTACAACATTCCCATTTATAGTGCCTGTTACCAAGTCGTGCACCACTTTTTTTAACTCATTCATATCCTTACGCATATCAAAGAGTACTTGATATAGAATTTCTCTTTCGTTATTAAAGAGTTTTTGATCTTGACTGGATGCGTTTGCATTTCCAACGGGAACGATCCCTACTTCGTTTGCAGGCAGGTACAGTTTCAATATCTCAGTTGTTATCTCTCGCACCTGTTCTATTATAGAAATTTGTTCCGTAATATTTTTTAATTGTCTAATGTTGCCAGGCCATCTGTAACTTTTCAACATATCTTGTGCAGCAGGCGTTAGCGATATAGATGGCATCTGATATTTTTCGGCAAAATCACTCGCAAATTTTCTAAACAATAGTGTTATATCGTCTTTTCGATCACGTAAGCAAGGCACTTTGATAGGAACCGTATTGAGACGATAATAAAGGTCTTCTCTAAACCGCCCATTGGCACTCGCCGTTACCATGTCTAAATTGGTTGCTGCCACTACACGTACATCCGTTTTTTCAACTTTCGAAGAGCCTACCTTGATGTACTCACCTGTTTCAAGCACTCTGAGTAGTCTTGCTTGTGTTGATAAAGGTAGTTCACCCACTTCGTCCAAAAATAAAGTACCCCCATTTGCTACTTCAAAATAGCCTTTACGCTCTCCAGTAGCACCTGTAAACGACCCTTTTTCATGCCCAAATAATTCGGAATCTATTGTTCCTTCGGGTATTGATCCGCAATTTACGGCAATGTATGCTCCATGTTTTCTCCGACTAAATTGATGTATTATTTGAGGAAAACTTTCTTTACCGACACCACTTTCACCTGTAACTAAAACCGACATATCGGTTGGAGCTACTTGTAGTGCTATATCTATTGCTCTGTTCAAATCGGCACTGTTGCCAATTATTCCAAATCGTTGTTTTACTTGTTGTATATCGGGTTTTGCCATGTCTTACATATCTGCTTAACTAACAAAATTACAGATTTTATTTTAACCAACATACATCTGATTTTGTAAAGATGTATAATTTCTACAATTAACGACATCGTAGGTACTCGTTTTGATAGTTTGGACTCTGAAATAAACAGAAAAGGCTATTCGTCTGAATAGCCTTTTCTGAATGTATTGTTTTTTCTTTTAACGAGTGCCGCCTGCCCACCAAACATTTTCAGTGTAGACATATGTGCCATTTCCTGTTAGTTCATGGATATTTGGATTGGCGGAGTCATCGCTATCCCCATACGTATATCGCAAAGGGAAGGATGTTGTATTTAACGGATTCTCGAGTACGATTAATGATTTGTCCAACGAGTTCAATCTTCTATAATCGTTATATGCCTCAACAGATTCGCCCGAAGCTCCCATAAATGCCAAGTATTTTTGAATTACAACTTCTTTTAATGGATTTGCATCAAACAGAGGCTTAACATTTTCTGTAAAATACGCATTGCGGATAGACTCAGGTATGCTAACCGTATAATTAATGGTGCCTTCGTTTTCAGAACCTTTGTTTGCCGTTATCTGCACTGATGCAGATGCCTTTTCTAAACTGGTAAATGCAGCATTAATACCTAACTTCAAAGCTTCTTCAGATGCTGTAAGGTTATTTTGTCTTGCATACGCTTCGGCTTTGATGAACATCAATTCATGATAGCTTAACAACTGTGTTGGTCCAGCATAACTGTAATTCGTAATCGCAAAATCATATTCTGTCTGAAGTTGTGTCGGACTACCGTTAGGTGCAGGATATAGTTTTGCTATATCAGCTACTACTTTTTTTGTTTTTTGATCTACAAATAAACTAGTTAACCGTGGATCGTTACGCTCAGTCATTTTATTCACATAGCTTTTGCTAGCTCCAAGAGCCGATCTGCTTTGAGAAAACCGTGCAAGCGGATTATTTTGAGATCCTCCATTATAAGCACTGTATTTTAGCTCATCTGCTGCTGATGTGAACGATTGATTTGCATATTCGATTATGTTTGCTAAATCTGCTGCCTGATTTTTTGATTTGCCTAAGAGACGCATGGTGTAACGAGCTTTAAGACCATAGGCTGCTTTAATCCATCTCGTTTTGTTTTCGCCATTATTATCGTAATACAGATCCGCACTTCCTATATGGGTGCTTATTGCCTCATTGCTGTTGAGTATGGCTATTGCTTCATCAATATTTTTCAATATATCTTTATATATATCTTCCTGCTTATCAACTTTAGGCGTGAAGTATACAGGTATACCGAGATTGTTTATTTCTCCTGCTTGAAAATAGGGAACATCACCAAAAAGGTCGGTTGCAATGGCAGCATTGTAGGCTAGTAAAACTTTAGCAATACCTAATGCCATCTTGTTTCTTGGCTCTTTACCTTCTGGAGAGCAGTTTTTGATAATCACTTTAGCTGAACGGATATTTCTGTATACAGCCTCCCAAGGGTTATTGTATGTACTTAAGCTACTAGGCTCGCCTGTGCGGGTTTCGGCATTGTACATTTGATTGTGAACGCCTGCTTCGTGTTCGACATATACAGATGCATATGTTGAAAAATCACCACCCACAACACTAAATGCCGTACTCGTTTGCAAGTCAGCGATTAAAAATTCAGCAGGAACTTCTAATGGGTTATTATCATTATTGTTGATCTTATCCATGGTATCTTCACTACAGCTATTTAGGAGTAGTGAGAAGAATACGAAAGTGAAAGCACTTTTTATGTATCTATTATATTTTTTCATCTTCAATCTTTTTAAAATTTCACATTAACACCAAAGCCATAGCTTGACGCTTGTGGTACCGAAAAACGCTCGAAATCACCTGCCATATTGTTATTACCTTGAGATGTTTCAGGGTCAAAACTTGGAAGCTCAGACCATATTAAAATATTACGAGCAAAAGCATTCGCAGAAATTTCTAGACCTGTTTTTTGTAAAATAGGGTAACTTAGCGTTAATTCTCTCAATTTAAAGAATCCATTATCATAGATAGACGAGGCATCTATATTATTTACGGTGCTATAATAAGTCTCTTGATCCTTAGGCTGTACATAGATGTCATTTTTTGTACCATCTTTTTTCCAACCATCAAACAAAATGGGCTGGTCTCTGTTTTCTGTATCTTTACCTACCCCGTAGAAATTAAGTAAGCCTAATGTTCCATGATACATTTGTCCACCATTTTTCCAATCAAAAACAGCCGAAATATTAAGTTTCTCGATGCGTAGAGATGTATTGATACCTAGATTAAAATTAGGTGATGCTTTTCCGATCACGTCATTTTTGCCAGATATTGGCATTCCTTTATCGTCTACAAGTATTCTTCCTTGGGCATCTCTTTCATAATCAGTGCCATATATTACAGGGAATTTATATCCTTTTTGAACTCTTACTTGTGGTGAAACGAAACCTCCTAGGGTTACGCTAGTAACATCATCAATCAACTCATCTACATAGTTATCTATTTTAGAAAAGTTGAAACCAATGCTCCAGTCAACAAGCTTGGTTCTAACAGGGTTAACATTTAATGTTGCCTCGTACGAGTTTGTATGTACCTTTCCTCCATTTGTCAGCAAGCTCTCAAAGCCTGTTGAGCCAGGAAGTGGAACTGCGAAAATCTGATCTGTTACATTTTGTCTAGCATAGGTGAAGTTTAGATCAAATAGCCCTTTCAAAACTGTCAGATCAAAACCAAGCTCATACGATTGTGTATTCTGAGGTTTTAAGTTTGGATCATAACGCTTATAATACGAAGTAAACCCATTTATGCTATTTATAGGATATTGGATGGGTTCTCCGCTGTAAAAACCTCCACCATAGCTAGGTTTGTAAAAATAGTTTTCGAAGTACTCTCCTGCTTGACCTACTTGTGCATACGACGCTCTTAGTTTCAAGAAATTGATCACATCATTTTTCACACCATCCAATTCCGAAACGATGAAACTAGTTCCTACCGAAGGATAGAAAAATGAGCGGTTGCCTCGAGGCATTGTAGAAACAATATCACGACGTCCTGTAATATCTAAGAACAACATACTTTTGTAGACAAAAGAGGCTTGACCAAAGAAACCTACTGTACGTTTTCTAAATTGTCGGTTTTCTACACTTTGGGTTGTTGCGTTATTCATTTGATTCCAACCTGGGAAAGCAAAATTTGTACCTTTTTCGATTAACCTTTTTTCGGTAGAGTTGATTAGCTCATTACCTAATATCCCATTGAATCGTAGGTCTTCGTTGATCGTCCAGTCAAAATTACCAATCAACAAGGAGTTGACTGTTGTACTAGACCATGTATTGTTTTCGATCTCGCCTAGAGGGGCAATCCGTGAACCATATGCAAACAAGTCGCTGTAATGAGTGGTGTATGCATCTGCACCCAACTGATATTTTAGGTTTAACTTTTTGTCAGTAGAGTTTAGTTTGGTTGTGTAATTCACAAAACCATTTCCGAAAAATCGGCTTGTCTCTTCTGTAAAGAGATCGTTTTTTGTAGCCCAATATGCGTTTTCAAAGCCTCTGGCTCTGAAGTGAGTTTGGGTATAAGGATCGTCTTTAACGTGGTAGGGTATTCCTTTGTAGTTGTAACTTACTGGCGAAGCGTATAGTGTAGCCATAATACCTTGATTGGCACCAGGAGCTTTGTCTATGCCAGTATTTACATAATTAGCAGTAAAACCAGATGTCCATTGATCTGTCAATTTTGTTTCAGCACCAACCTTGGCCGTGTATCTGTTCATACCTGTTTCTGGGATAATACCATCTTGTGTAGTATAACCTAGCGATATGGAGTACGAACTCTTGTCTAATGCTTGTGCCACATTTATAGAATTGTTCCAAGACACCCCAGTGTTAAAGAAATCTTTCAAGTTATTGTATACACCTGGTGCGACCCAAGGATCCATCCCTCCTTCTTTTAATTGAGGCACATAATACTTGCCTTGATATTTTTGAGTATCTCCACCATTTAGGTCATTGGCTACATTACCGCCATAGGTAGGATCGTTTGGTAATTCAGAGATTAATGCACCCCAAGAACTAGACGAAGTGGGGTTAAACTTACCTTTTACACCTTGCGAATATTTTTGTTGATATTCAGGATAACGAGATGGTTTTTCGAAACTTACAGTAGAAGATATACTTATTGAGGGTTTGCCTTTCTTTAGGTTTTTTCCACTTTTGGTAGTGATAACAACTACACCATTCGATGCTCTGATACCATATAATGCAGAAGCAGCTTGTCCTTTCAATATGTCAATAGACTCTATGTCATTTGGGTCAATATCTACCGCCCTGTTTGCTATATCAGCACCAGTAGTACTATTTCCACTATCTATATCTGAAGTAGAGTTGATAGGCATACCATCAACAATATACAGAGGTGTATTGTTTCCAGTAAAGGATCGAGCTCCACGAATAACGATTCGAGAAGAGGCTCCAGGCATACCACTTGATGGTGTGATCTGTATACCAGAGACTTTCCCTTGCAAAGAACCTGCTAGGCTAGGGTTAGAAGCTTGTACTAGCTTATCTGAAGAAACGCCTTGTGCTGCATAGCCAAGTGCTTTTTTCTCTCTGCTTATCCCCATTGCTGTAACTACAACTTCGCTGATAAGCTTAGTGTCGGGTTCCATGGTTACTTTAATGTTAGTGCCAGCAACAACTTCTTTTGCTTTATAGCCTATCAACGTAATAACCACTGTTTTTTTGTCAGACGGAATGTCTAAAGAGAAAACACCATCCAAATCGGTTACTGTTCCCACAGTTGTACCTTTTGCTACTACCGAAGCCCCAATCACAGTCTCGCCAGTGTCGTCTATGACAGTTCCGGTAACACGTGTTGTTTGGGCTACTGATAATCCAATACTTGCCAAGATGCAAGTTAAAATCAGTATCAATTTTTTCATAAACACAGCTTTTAATTAACTCAATTATTTAATATACAATTCTTTATCCTTCAACCCAGTCTCGTTTTCTTTATGTTTTTTTAGAAAACAGAAGACAAATGTATAAATTTCCATATAATATACAAAAAATGCAGTGTTAAAAGTAAGGTTTTATGAAATATAAAACGACAGAGCCTTGCCTATTTTTGGTGTTTAACTATCTTTTTCTAAACAATAAGTCTCTTACCCTATCATTTTGTCAGGTTAGGTATATTTTGTGCCCACACTTCGGATTTTAAGAACTACGTTTACTCGTTAGTGTTTGTACGCTAATTGCTTGTGCATTTTCTACTGTTGACTGAAAATTAAAATTGTATGTTTTTATACAATAATCGATACTCATATACATCCATTAGTCGTTTGATAATATAATCTCGATCAATTGTTGATAAGTTTATTTCCTCGTCGGGATAAAATGCGAAGAAAAGAACTAAGAGAGCCTCAATATCAAGCGTGTGGATGTATGATGTAAAATTATCTTTCTCACCAGCTTCCAAATAGAGTAGAGCGAGTTTACTCTGAGTAGAAGACGATTCGTTAGTATTTGTTAACTGCTGCTGGTACGTTATTGCACTCGTGTAATTATTGTTGGTAATATAGAAACGGATAAGTTTCTCCAAAACCTCTTCATTATTCTCCTCTCTGGTACTTAGAGCTTTTAAATAGAATGCTTCTGCTTCTGCATTTTTTTCCGACTTTAAGTATATATCTCCTGCTATGATATTGGCTTCAAATGAATCGGTATCTATTGATAATGCTTTGTCTAGCAACTTGAATGATGTATCCAAATCGCCTTTAGAGAAGAAAGCATAGGATTTTCGAGCTAAAGATTCAGCAGATTCGCCAAACTTATTTTCATAGGCTAAAATTACATTTAATATTTGATCGTAATTTTCTACATTCATATAGCATTCTGCTAATGTTAAATGCAATAAATCATCGTCATCAGAAATACCAAGACATTGTTCTAAAATTACGATCGCTTCTTCTACCCTGTTTGATAACAGTAAACAATGAGCTTTGAGCTTGAGCAAACTTGTGTTTGAGTCATCAAGAGCCAATGCAAAGTCAAAGGCGTCGATAGCTTTTTCATATTCCTCTTGCAGAGAGTGTAGTTTTCCTAAAGTTAACCAGCCATCAAATGAGTAAGGGTCTACATCTAATATGCGTTCGCATACATGGATCGATGAGTCAAAATCTCCTTTGGCTTCGTACGCATATGCCAAATCGTTTAATACTTCGATATTTTCGGGGTCGTATTCTAAGCTTTTCTCGAAGTGCAAGATTGCCTCATCAAAGTATTCGGCTTCGACATAAAGGAAGCCTAGTTCTGATAATATAACTTCTGTATCCGTGTCTTCATCAGCCAGTACTTCGATCGATAGCTCGTGAGCCTCGGCATAAAGACCTAATTGAAGCAGGCATTCGATTCTCAATAAATATTGATCAAATTCATATGTATTAAAATGACTATTTAAATAATCTAAGGCGGGTGTGTATGCTCCATCATAAACCAAATGCTTTGCATACCTTAACATTAAAGACTCGCTATCGGGGTGAATTTTCAGCCCCAGATCAAGAATATTTTTAGCCGTTTCTATATCATCCAGTTTGTCGTAATAGTCAACCAGAGCATCACAATCATCAGCATCAAAGTATATATTTTTTCCCGATATAAGCATTTGTTCATATCGGGAAACTAAGTCTAAAATATCTTTTTCTTCCATAAATTATAAAGTCCTAAGACTTATTGATCTTTAATCTTACCCCAAGAGTCTTTAAGTGTAACTGTACGGTTGAACACCAATTGGTCAACATTAGAATCGGGGTCTACATTAAAATAGCCGATGCGTTGAAACTGAAATTGATGGTAGGCTAAGGCTGTTTTTAAAAAAGATTCAGCCTTACATCCTTTTTTCACAATTAATGAATTGGGGTTTAGAAGTGTTTTAAAATCTATCCCTTTATCGGCTGATGTATCTTCTGCTGTAAAAAGACGATCGTATAATCTAACCTCTATATCAATAGCATCTTGTGTCGAAACCCAATGAATAGTGCCTTTAACCTTTCGTCCACTTTCGCTCATTCCGCTTTTGGTCTGAGGGTCGTACTCCGCATATACCTCAGTTACGTTTCCTAGATCATCACGTTTGCATCCTGTACATTTGATGATATAAGCATGTTTAAGACGCACTTCTTGCCCAGGTGTAAGTCTAAAATATTTTTTAGGAGCTTCTTCCATAAAATCGTCTCGCTCGATATATAACTCTTTCGAAAACAAGATACTATGACTACCCGACTCTGGATTTTCGGGGTTGTTTTGAGCTTCTAACGATTCTGTTTGATTGTCAGGATAATTTGTGATAACCAGTTTTATAGGATCAATGACAGCCGATACTCGGGTTGCTTTCTTGTTCAGGTCTTCACGCACTGCAAATTCTAAAAGAGCTACGTCTATCATCCCGTCATATTTGGTATAACCTATTTTGTCAATAAAGTTTCGAATAGATTGGGGGGTGTAGCCTCTCCGACGATATCCCGATAAGGTAGGCATTCGGGGGTCATCCCAGCCTGTTACCAAATTTTCTTGAACTAGTTGCAGTAATTTACGTTTGCTCATTACCGTATATGTCAAGTTCAAACGATTAAACTCGTACTGCCGAGGCCTGTAATTACTTGCTGCTAAACTATCTATAAACCAGTCATATAATGGGCGATGCACAACAAATTCGAGTGTGCAAACAGAATGTGTAACTCCTTCGAAATAGTCGCACTGACCATGTGCAAAATCATACATGGGGTAGGCATACCATTGATTTCCTGTGCGGTGGTGTGCTTGTTTGATGATCCGATAAATAATAGGATCACGGAAGTGCATATTCGATGATGCCATATCTACTTTTGCTCTTAGCACCATACTACCTTCGTCAAGTACTCCTTGATTCATTTTAGCAAACAACTCAAGACTTTCTTCGATAGGGCGATCACGGTATGGGCTGTTTGTTCCAGCTTGGGTTGGGGTGCCTTTTTGTTTGGCTATCTCTTCTGCAGACTGCTCATCTACATACGCTTTGCCTTCTTTTATCAGTTGTATTGCAAAATCCCACAATTGCGGAAAATAATCCGAAGCATAAAATACATTTGCCCAGTCAAAACCGAGCCATTTAATATCTTCCTTGATAGCGTCTACATACTCCACGTCTTCTTTAACTGGATTTGTATCATCAAATCGAAGATTGCAAGCTCCTCCGTATTTCTGTGCTAGCCCAAAATCAAGGCAGATTGCTTTGGCATGTCCGATATGCAGATAGCCGTTTGGTTCTGGAGGGAAACGAGTTTGGATTCGTCCATCATTAAGACCTTCATTAAGGTCTTTTTCGATAACTACTTCTATAAAATTGAGACTTTTCTTTTCTTCTGGCGATGTACTATCTGACATATTTAGGGCTTGTTTTATTTTATTTCTTTTCAGTAGGTAGTGTTACAGGAGTAGCTGCATTTTTAGGTGTGCCTGTTGCTTTTGGTCTATCTACATTTCCAGGAACATCAATTGCTTTTGGGGTTTCAATAGGAGTGTCTTCGTCAAGAACCATCGCCCCATCTTGCATACAGGCTATATACAGTTGATAGAATTCGTCAAATTTATCAAGTCTTTTATACTTATTCATAATATCTTGTGCCTCCCTATATGTTTCGCTGGCAGCACTGATGTTGTTGTCTGTGTTGTATTGGTTCGATCGCATCATTAGTTCAGCAGCACGTTCGGCATCCTCCTCTATGGTAGGTTGGGTACAGGAAAACAGGATGAAGGAACACAGTCCCAATAAGATGCTATAAATTATTTTTTTCATAACAAGGTTTGTTTTAAAGTGCAAATATAAATAAAATCAAGACAGGCTGATCTTTATTGCAACACGAACTTGTATTCTTGAGCAACAACCATCAATTTTATGCTTGTTGCTCGATGATATGTTCCTCTACATTTCAATACCTACATGATGTTACTGAACAACAAAAATATCATTATATTTTGTTATTGATACACAATCTGTATTTAAAGACCTTTGTTTTCGATAAATATTTGGTGTTTAGTTGTTCTATTTTAATAAATGTTATGAAAAAAATAAAATACTTTTTAATATTTTTAATACCGTTGTTTACTCCATATATCTCTGCTCAGAAGGTGTCAGGCTATGTATATGACGATGCGGGACTTCCCTTACCTTCAGCAACAGTGGTTGTAGAGGGTACTTATTTAGCTACAATGACTGATGAACATGGAGCATTTGTGTTCGACGAAATACCATCCAAAAACCCTAGTATATCAGTAAGCTTTGTTGGATTTGAAGCTGCAACAAAACAAGTCAAGGAGGTCAAATCTGCTGTAGACTCACTCACATTCAAAATGATACCGAGCAATCAGTTATGCGAAATAGAGGTTTTCGGAGAGAGACACAAACAACCCGAAAAATTAGATGCCATAACACGTATGCCCTTGCGTCCGAGTGAGCAAATACAAAGCATATCCGTGATTTCAGATAAAATGATTGTTGAGCAAGGGGCTTTAACAGTAACAGATGCTGTACGTAATGTACCAGGTGTAACCCTGTTTGGATCATATGGTGGTGTACGAGAAAGTATGTCTACCCGAGGCTATAGAGGGGTGCCTATCCTCAAAAATGGGGTGCGTGTCGATTCTGATTTCCGTACTGCGTCTTTGGCCTCCGATATGCAAGGAGTAGAAAGTATACAAGTAATAAAAGGTTCGGCAGCAGTTACACAAGGTGTTGGAAACGATTTGGGAAGCCCTGGCGGGGTGATAAACGTGGTAACAAAAACGCCAAGATTTGTGAATGCTGGCGAGGTATCTGTTAGAACGGGAAGTTGGGGGCAATTTCGCCCAACGTTTGATGTTCAATCAGTATTGGATAAAAAAAACAATATGGCCTTTCGCTTAAATGGTGCTTACGAACGTGCTGATAGCTTTAGGAAAGGTGTATCAAAAAACAGAGTATACATTAATCCTTCTTTTGAGTGGAGACCTGATGCTAAAACGACTTTGACTTTCGAGATGGATTATCTAAATGATAACACAACGCCCGACCCAGGTACTATAAACCTAGCAAGTGATGATATAGAGGCCTTATATGAGATGCCTCACGATAAGTTTTTAGGTTTTGAGAATGATAATGTAAATACAAAAAATTTAACGTATGCTGTACGGTTTACTAGACTGTTGTCGGACAAGCTGAGTGTGCGAGCTGCCTATTTTAACTCATCGTTGAATACCGACAATACAGGGGCTTCTATTAGCAGAATCAAGAATGAAACAAACGAGAATGTTCGAGCCAGATCCTTGGCACGCTCGTTGCGTGATGATAAAAATACAGCCTTTCAGCTCGATTTGATAGGGCGAGATATGTACACAGGTTCTGTAAAGCATACCTTTCAGGTAGGATTTGACTATAAAACAACTAATCTGATGACCAATTCGTATGGCTATCTCGACTCGAAAGGTAAATTTGTTAATCCCGTTATTGACACAATTGATGTACTAAAACCAACAATAAACAATGTGCTGAAACAGCCCCTAGCGTCGCAATGGGGGTTGAACACACCCGTTACATCATCATCATCCAGCTATGGTATTATGGTGCAAGAGGTAATGAGTATAAACCGATATGCCAAAGCCATTTTAGGGCTTCGCTATAGTTATGGTTCCAGTGCCGATGGTGCAGGTACAGGTGCAACCACTGGCGATGCATGGAATCCGATGGTCGGCTTGATGCTTTCACCTCTAAGAAATGTAAATTTATTTGGTTCATACACTACCACTACCAGTTTGCGAACAGCTTCTAATAAAATGGCGAACGGTGAAAGCATCGGGGCGTCTACATCACGTCAATTTGAGTTTGGTATAAAATCAGATTGGCTAAAAGATCGATTACGTTTTAACTTCACGTATTTTGATATTCTTAATTCAAATCTTTCATATACGGAATATCAAGAAAATACGAATACACCTACTGGGTACTATGGCAAGGCAGGTGATTTGAAACGCAGAGGTATTGAAACCGAATTGAGTGGTCGTATCCTGAGCAACTTGCAGGTAGCTCTTGGGTATGCTTATCTTGATGCACAATATCAAAACAGTCCATCGTATGTTAATGGATCAGCCCCTATGAATGCTCCTAAGCATACTGCTAATGGATGGGTTTATTATAATTTAGCCAAAGGTATTGGCAAAGGTTTAGCATTTGGTCTAGGTACATATTATGTAGGCAAACGCCCCATCAATGAGTACCAGCTAATACCAGATGGGCATGGTACACCAGCAGGAGTTAAACCTTTTGATATGCCTGCTTACACTACTGTTAACTTGCAAATAGCTTATAATTATCAGCATTTTACTGCTCGCGTATTTTTGAATAATCTATTTGACGAATTAGGTTATAACTCATACTATCGTGGTGGATACATCAACCAAATAGAACCACGCAATTTTGCAGCATCAGTATCGTATCGTTTCTGAAACATCAATCATCATTAATAGTGATTGATTAGTTCATAATTCATCATTATTTGGGATTGAATAGCCTATATATAATATTGATATTTGTAAAGTACAAGAACATATTTTGACTTTGAATATATAATTACTAACCGATGACAATATGTATCCGATGTAATGAATGGACTTCATTCATTACATCGGTTCATTTTTTAGCATTCACAATATTACATCATGAGTATACGACACTTTTTCAAAAAAATACATTTATGGTTATCCATACCCGCGGGTTTGATAATCGTTATACTTTGTGCTACTGGAGCAATCTTATCCTTCGAAACCGAAATTTTAGAGGCATATTATCCCGAGCGTTACTTTGTAGCAGAAGTTAAAGCGGATAAAATACCACTCGATCGTTTGATTTCTATCGTAAACCAGCAATTGTCAGACAATTCAGTTGCTAATATAAAACTTACAGCAGATCCCAACAGAACCTATACGGCAACTCTTGCCAACGGATTTCGTATATCGGCGTTTGTCGATCCTTATACGGGCGAGGTAAAAGGTATATACAATTTGAGAGAAAGTGCTTTCTTCAAAGTTATGGCTTTGCATCGTTGGCTCATGGATGGCACACGTACATGGGGCAAGTATACGATGGGCATTACCACACTGGTTTTTGTTTTCATCATCATCAGTGGTATGGTGTGGTGGATACCCACAAGTAAGAAAAAAGTCAAAGGCAGATTAACTATAAACACAAAATCGGGCTTGAAACGTTTCTTACACGATGCACATATCGCCTTAGGTATTTATGCTTGTTTGTTTCTCCTTATTTGCTCATTAACTGGTTTGATGTGGTCATTTGAGTGGTACAAAAAAGGCGTGTGTCGTTTATTCGGAGTAGAAATACCCGCCGATAAAAAAGAAAATACAAGAGAGAAAAACAGAACACCTCTTGATGCTAGCGTATGGCAAACCGCATTTGATAATAGTATAAAACAGGTTGCAAACTATACAACGATAACTGTTTCGGATGGTTCTGTAATGGTTTTGCCATCCGATGCCCTTCATACACGAGCAATGGATAAATACGCATTCGATAAGTCATCAGGCAAAATTACCAAAGTGAGTTTATATGCAGACGAAAAGTCGGTATCTAAAATCATGACTTGGGCGTATGCTTTACATGTAGGTGCTTTTGGTGGCATCACCGTTCGCATTCTCACATTTCTTGCCTGCCTTATCGGGGCTACTTTGCCACTTACAGGCTACTACCTATACTACCGAAGGCTAAAGAAAAAGAATAAGCCTAGATAAGGTATTAAGAGATATTGTATCATAAGCTTTTATAAAACTAAATGGATATTATGCGATATTTAATCCTTTTTGATTAATTTCGCAGGTTAAAAAGTCAAAATTTTGATTGGTTTTTTTATTTATCTTTTGTAATCGATTATGAATAAAAAGAATACAAAAAAACAGAAGCCTTCTAGGTTTCAGACGGATACAATAATAAAAGGTCTTTGGATTATATTTATTGGTATAATTGCATCCGTTGCCCTCATTTTTATATCTATAGGTTTAGGTATAATCGGATATATGCCTGCTCTCGAAGACCTCGAAAATCCGATTGATAAATATGCTTCTCAAGCATATTCGTCAGACAATGAGTTGTTAGGTACCTATTCACAAAGCAAAGAGAATCGAATCTATTCAAGTTTTGACGAGTTATGCCCGTTTCTGATTCAGGCATTGGTTGCAACCGAAGATGTTCGCTTCTATCAGCATTCAGGCATTGATGTTGAGGCAGTTGGCCGTGCTATGGTTAAGCGTGGTATTTTTCAACAAGAGAGTGGTGGAGGTGGAAGTACCATTTCGCAACAATTGGCAAAACAGCTGTACTCTCCTCCTGCCGAAAGCGTTATTGATAGGGTATTGCAAAAACCCATAGAGTGGGTTATAGCTGTTCAACTAGAGCGTTACTATACAAAAGAAGAGATCATTAATCTATACTTGAATAAATTTGACTTTCTCAACAATGCTGTTGGTATCCAATCAGCAGCCAAAGTATATTTTAATAAACGCCCCAAGGATTTGACGATCGAAGAATCGGCAACCTTGATAGGTATGTGTAAAAATCCATCACAATTTAATCCTCGTAGAAGGCTCGATGCTACCCGAGGAAGGCGAAATGTGGTATTGGAACAAATGCATAAGGCAAACTACATAACTAAGCAAGAGCTAGACTCATTGAAGCAGTTGCCATTGACGCTGAACTATGTAAAGGTAGACCATAAAGATGGTACAGCTCCTTATTTCAGAGAATATTTGCGTATGACCCTTACTGCCAAGAAACCAGAAAGAGACAATTACGCGTCGTGGCAAAACGATCAGTTTACCAAAGATTCCGTTGAATGGGAAACTAACCCAATGTATGGCTGGTGTAACAAGAATAAAAAAGCCAATGGAAAGCCGTACAACTTGTATACTGATGGATTGAAAATATACACAACGATTGACTCTCGCATGCAAACATATGCCGAAGATGCGGTAAAAGAGCATTTGAGCAAAAGTTTACAACCTGCGTTTGACCGAGAGAAAAAAGGACGATCTTATGCACCATTCTCGTATTCAGTAGCCAAGCGTGCCGACTCGTTACTGTACAATGCTATGAAGTTGTCTGATCGCTATCGAAGCCTCAAGAAACAAGGGCTAGGTGATGGCGAAATATTTAAAGAATTCAAGAAACCAGTTGATATGAAAGTCTTTTCTTGGGATGGAGATATAGATACTACCATGACACCTTGGGATTCTATTCGTTATCACAAAAGTTTCTTGCGATCGGGTTTTGTAGCCATGGAACCTACCAATGGGCATGTAAAAGCTTATGTAGGAGGCATTAGTTTCAAGTTTTTCCAATACGATATGGTCAATGTTGGTCGACGTCAAGTAGGGTCAACCATCAAACCCTTTCTATACACATTGGCAATGGAAGAAGGGATGACTCCTTGCGATCAGATGGAGCATGTGCAACAAGTATTAATAACCGAAAATGGTAAAGAATGGAGACCAAAAAATGCTTCGGCAAGTAGAGTTGGAGAAATGGTATCCATCAAATGGGGGCTTCAACAATCCAGTAACTGGGTTACAGCCTATTTGATGAAGCGAACCTCTCCGTATAGCTTTTCAAGCAAGTTGAAGCTGTTTGGTATTACGGGCAAGATAGATCCTGTAGTGTCTATGGCACTGGGTACGCCCGATGTGTCTGTTGCCGAAATGGCAGGTGCTTACACAGCTTTTGTAAATAAAGGTATCCGCACCATTCCGATGTACGTAACACGTATTGAAGACCCGCATGGAAACGAGATTGCTAATTTCGAAACCCGAGTAAAGGAAGTCTTTAACGAGCTCACCTCAGTGAAAATGTTAGATATGCTACGGGCGGTAATTGATGGTGGTACAGGTAGTCGCATCCGTAGAGTGTACAATTTCACAGCACCCATGGGTGGTAAAACAGGTACAACCCAAAACAACTCCGATGGTTGGTTTATGGGCTTTACGCCTAAACTGGTGGGAGCTACATGGGTAGGTGGCGAAGATCGTTCAATCCACTTTGATCGTACAAGTCAAGGACAGGGAGCAAGTATGGCTTTACCTGTATTTGGTTTGTTTTTGAAAAAAGTGTATGGAGATGGTAATCTTGGATATTCTCAGAAAGATGATTTTAATAAAGTAGCAGGAAATCCGAATCCCTGTTCAGATCAAAACTCCTCTTTCGATGTCATACAAGGCGATGGCGAGACTGAAGAAGGCGGTATTGA
The DNA here is from genome assembly GCA_039799165.1 of Bacteroidota bacterium. Classification (GTDB taxonomy): domain Bacteria; phylum Bacteroidota; class Bacteroidia; order Bacteroidales; family Dysgonomonadaceae; genus Dysgonomonas_A. The sequence continues at coordinate 15,445 of JBDLTH010000146.1, read as the reverse complement.
TGATATGTTTGGTACTGAATAAGATCTCTTGTTTGTGAGATAGTTTTGTCCGTTACTCTTAAAAGAGGTATATTTGCTCGTATTGATTTCAAAGAATGGATATTCAGAAGATAAAAGAACAGGTCAAAAACAAATTTACGGAGTACCTAAGTTTACACAAGCATCGCAAAACGCCTGAACGCTTTGCGATATTAGAGCATATCTATTCGACCAAAGGACATTTTGATGTCGAGTCGCTTTTTCAATCCATGAATACCGCAACATTCAGAGTGAGCAGAGCTACATTATACAACACTATTGATCTGCTGTTGGATTGCGATCTGTTGATAAAACATCAATTTGGAGCTAATACTTCGCAGTACGAACGTGTGTATGGTAATGAAAACCACGATCACCTAATTTGCACTACTTGTGGCAAAGTAAAGGAATATAAAAGCGGTAACTTGTTTTCGCCTTTACAACAAAAAAAGCAATTGAGATTTAAAGTAAGCTATTACAGTATGTACATCTATGGTACATGTTCTAAATGCGTGAAAGAGAAAATGATAACTGAACGAAAAAATAAAATCGTTGAAAATAAAACAAATATAACTAAGAAGAAATGAAGGCAGATGTTTTGCTTGGTTTGCAATGGGGTGATGAAGGAAAGGGTAAAATAGTAGATGTACTAACGCCCGAATATGAAATAGTTGCCCGTTTTCAAGGAGGTCCTAATGCAGGACACACGCTAGAGTTTGAAGGTAAAAAGTATGTTTTACGTTCAGTACCTTCTGGAATATTTCAAGGAAATAAGGTAAATATTATAGGCAATGGTGTAGTGTTAGACCCTGCACTATTCAAGTTAGAAATACAATTGCTCGAAGAATCGGGACACGATTTAACAAAACGCCTATTGATTTCTAAAAAAGCTCATCTTATATTGCCAACACATCGTTTGCTCGATGCCTGCTACGAAGCAGCCAAAGGGGACTCTAAGATAGGCACTACCGGAAAAGGCATTGGTCCGACATATACCGACAAGGTGAGTCGGGGGGGCTTGCGTGTAGGAGACTTGGTGTTGGATTTCGACAAAAAATACAATCAAGTAAAATCAAGACATTTGGAAATATTAGCTCAATACGGTTTTGACACCAGCCCGTTAGCCGATATTGAAAAAGAGTGGTTTGATGGTGTTGCTAAATTAAAGCAATTTGATTTTATTGATAGTGAATATTACTTGAATCAAGCTATAGATGCCGATAAAAGTGTACTCGCCGAAGGGGCACAAGGTACGATGCTAGATATTGATTTTGGATCCTATCCATTCGTTACATCATCCAATACCATATCGTCAGGGGCGTGTATCGGTTTGGGTATTTCGCCTCAACACATTGGGCAGGTATATGGTATCTTTAAAGCGTACTGTACGCGTGTGGGGAGTGGTCCGTTTCCAACAGAATTGTTTGATGCAACAGGCGATAACCTGCGTAAACTAGGCTTTGAGTTTGGTTCGGTTACAGGTCGTCCACGTCGTTGTGGATGGATCGATTTAGTGGCTCTTCGGTATGCAATTATGGTGAACGGTGTATCTCAGCTAATCATGATGAAAAGCGATGTCTTAGACTCATTCGATACCATTAAGGCTTGTGTTGCCTATACCATTGATGGCAAAGAAACAAAAGATTTTCCTTTCGAGATAAACGATAATGTAAAACCAGTGTATGTTGAATTGCCTGGATGGAAAACGGACATGACTCGGATGAGAAAAGAGACTGAATTTCCAGCTCAATTTTCGAATTATGTCTCGTTTTTAGAAAAAGAATTAGGTGTACGAATAACTATACTTTCGGTAGGTCCTGATCGTGAACAAACAATTATCCGATAACTTACGTTATATTCTGGATGATCAACTAAAATGTTAACGTTCTTGTTTTGGCATAGATTTTGATTTAGTATTGTAAAACAAGTTTAAATAATTAATAATTCAGATTAGATGATGGGATGGATTTTGTTTGGCGTAATAGCCTTGTTGGGTTGGCTAGCTTCGGCTCGTTTACAAAGTAAATTCAAAAAATATTCGAAAGTACCCTTAGATAATGGGATGACGGGGCGTGATGTTGCTCTGAAGATGTTAAATGATAATGGAATATATGATGTGCAAGTTATCTCTACCTCAGGGATACTTACCGACAACTATAATCCAACCAATAAGACGGTAAACCTAAGTGAAGGCGTATTTCAGAGCAATAGTGTTGCTGCTGCTGCGGTTGCTGCACACGAATGTGGTCATGCAGTACAACATGCTACGGCATACGGTCCATTAACGCTACGTTCGTCGTTGGTGCCAGCGGTGAGTTTTGCATCTAAATGGGTAATGTGGGTTATTCTTGCAGGTATCTTGATGGTTCAGTCTTTTCCAGCCTTACTCTGGATAGGCATAGGTTTGTTTGCCATTACTACAATTTTTAGTTTTGTAACCTTACCTGTTGAGGTAGATGCAAGTAGAAGAGCCTTAGCATGGTTAGATACAGCAGGTATAGTTAGAGAAGACAACAAAGCCAAAGCCAAAGATGCTCTTAAATGGGCAGCATACACCTATGTGGTTGCAGCTTTAGGTTCTTTAGCTACATTGATTTATTATATGCTTATAGCTTATAATAGAAGATAGTACACTATAATACCTTTATAGAAAAGAGTAACTTAAGTGTTGCTCTTTTTTTTACTTTTTATTTTACCGACTCTATGAAGTATATTTTGTTTACAGTTATTTTGATATTGTTTTTATTGGGTAATTACTATGTTTTTCATCGAGCATGGGCAGTTATTCCCTCCAGTACAATAAGCAAAACAATACTACTGCTTTTTGCTGCCATAGTAATACCCTCTTTCTTTTTAGCCTTTTTTATTGGTGAGCACCTGCCTGTTCCGTTAACATCTGTATTGTACACCATTGGTACGTCGTGGTTTTTTACCTGCTTTTATTTCTTGTTGATTAATTTGTTGATGGACTTAGTCAAGGTTACCCGTCTGATACCTAAAGAAACATTGAGCGAATACACCAAAGACAACTGGTTGAGCTTTGGTCTCATTGCGGGATTCATTGGACTACTCATGCTGTGCGGTTATTTGAAATACCGAACCAAGGAACGTGTAGAGCTGACATTGACAATCAATAAGGTTGGCGAAAAACAGAAGGTATTAAAGGTTGTTGCCTTGAGCGATATGCACTTAGGCTACACCATTGGCAAAGCAGAGTTGGATAAGTGGGTCGAACTTATCAATAGAGAGCAAGCGGATATAATACTAATAGGTGGCGATATTATAGATAGCAGTATACGTCCTGTAAATGATGCCAATATGGCAGAAAGCTTTAGACATATCGATTCTAAATATGGTATTTATGCCGTTTTGGGTAACCATGAGTATATCAGTGGCTCGGAAGAAAGTGTTAAATTCTACAGTGATGCAGGTATAAATCTGTTGAGAGATAACTCTGTACTAATAGATAATACGTTTTACGTTGTTGGGCGTGATGATAAAATGAATAGTGATCGTCAGACGGTGGCTCAATTAACCGAATCATTAGATAAATCAAAGCCTGTTTTTTTGCTCGATCATCAACCTTTTCATTTAGAAGAGGCTCAAAATAATGGAGTCGACTTTCAGCTTTCGGGTCATACCCATCGAGGGCAAATATGGCCTATGTCTTTAATTACAGACCTGATATACGAGAAGTCGTATGGCTACATCAAAAAAGGGGATGCAAACATATACGTAAGTTCTGGTATGGGTATATGGGGCGGAAAATTCCGTATAGGAACACAATCCGAGTACGTTGTGGTTAATATCGAAATGCAATGAAAGTCTTTTTTAATGCTTTAATAGTTCATTTGTTTTTTAATGTGTATGTATTTGCCAGAGGGTGGAAAATTCTACCTGAAAACAAAGCATTCAAAAAATCGTACATTGCTCTATTTGCATTAGAGTTACTTGTCTATTTAATTGGATTTATATTCAATACCAGTTTGCCATCCGCAATACTCAAACTTATATTGTTGATTGGCACTTCGTGGATGATTCTCATTGGATACATTGCAGGCTTGCTGCTACTTTACGACTTACTTGTCTTGCTAGGAAAGAAAGTAGCGAAAATAAGAAGTCTGAACTTAGGGGAACTAAAGAAACGAAGAATAAGTTTTGTTACCTTCGTTTCTTTAGTTGTGCTTGCAATGGGCTATGGAAGTTATCGCTTTTGGCATCCAGTAGCTAGTGAATATACAATAAGTGTAAATAAAGAAGTACCCAACCTAGATACGCTCCGAGTAGTAATGGTTGCTGATATTCATACTGGCTATTTAATCAACAAAAAGGTACTGGATATGTATGTAGATCGGATTATGGAGCAGAAACCGGATATTATACTATTTGTAGGTGATATTATCGATTATAATTTAGCACCACTAATAGACCAGTGTTTACATGAGCCATTTCGCAGACTAAAAGCTCCGTATGGGGTATATGCCTCAACAGGTAATCATGAGTATAGACTGAATGCTGAAGAAAAAATAGCTTGGTTGAGCAACAAAGCTGGTTTAACCGTATTGAGGGATACCGCTATAAAAATAGATGATCGGTTTTATTTAGTTGGGCGAGAAGATGATAAATACCCTATCCGTAAACCGTTGTCTACAATAATGAAAGATGTGGATAAGACCTTACCGATTATTGTTATGAACCATGAACCTAAGAACTTGCAAGAGGAATCGAGCCAAAAAGTAGATGTAGCTTTGTATGGCCATACACACAATGGACAGTTGTTTCCTTACAATCTTTTCATTAATCTTTTTTACGAAGTAGGACATGGATATAAAAAGAAAGAAGACACGCATGTGTATGTAACTTCGGGTTTGGGTTTATCAGGACCTCAATACCGAATAGGCACTATATCCGAAGTCGTTGTACTAAATGTCGTGTTTGCTCAATAACCAAATCTCTATTTGTTTTCATAACCATTGTTTGGCTTTAATCAATAATTATGTCTATTTTTATCGGTCATTGAAGAATGTGTGATGTGTTAATTGATTTTAGCCCTTCAACAGGTATACCATGTCTAATATAATTATGCAATAAATTAAGATTATGAAGCACGCTTTAAAATTTAGTGTTTGTGCAGGTCTCCTATTGGGAGCAATAGCCTGTTCAAATGGATCGAAACAGCCAAAGTCCGACTCGATAGTCGACAATCTGACACAATATGTAGATCCTTATATCGGAACTGGAGATCATGGGCATGTGTTTATGGGGGCAAATGTACCCTATGGTCTAGTGCAATTAGGACCTACTCAACATAGCCAAGGCTGGGATTGGTGTTCTGGTTATCATATATCAGATTCTACCATTATTGGTTTTGGACATATGCACCTGAGTGGTACTGGAATTGGCGATTTGGGAGACATCTCCTTTATGCCTGCTGTGGGAGACGTTAAGTTGACCAGAGGTACACTCCCCGATCCGACTACAGGCATTTATTCTTATTTTTCGCACGATAAAGAAACAGCCAAAGCAGGTTATTATGCCGTTCACTTAGATCGATTCAATATCGACGTTGAGCTAACAGCTACAAAACGTGTGGGCTTTCACAAATACACCTTTCCAGCGGCTACAGACCCTAAAGTAATTATCGATTTAGAACATGGTATTGGTTGGGATGCTGCCACCGATGCTGTGCTGGTACAAGAAAACGACAGTGTGATTTCGGGTTATAGATATTCTAAAGGTTGGGCAGATGCTCAACGTATCTATTTTACGGCAATATTCTCGAAGCCCATTTCTAAATTAGAAGTTCTGGACACGGTTGGTGTACACCACGAGAGTAAGCTAAAGATGCGTAAAGTATATGGGACAGTATCGTTTGCTGGAACAAAAGCTGGAGAAGCTATCTATGCCAAAGTAGCGTTGTCGCCAGTAAGTGTGGATAATGCAAAAAAAAATATGGCTGCCGAATTGGCTGGTTGGGATTTCGAAAAAACCAAAACGGATGCTGATGCCTCTTGGAACAAGGAGTTAAGTAAGATTGTGGTGAAGTCAGACAATCAAGCCGATTTGCGTAACTTCTATACAGCTATGTATCATACCATGATAGCACCGTCGGTGTTTTCGGATGTGAATAATGACTATTGGGGTAGTGATAAGCAAGTACATGCGAACGCTCCATTTACCAATTATACAACATTCTCGTTGTGGGATACATACCGTACGGCACAGCCTTTGATGACAATTATCAACCCCGAGTTATCAAAAGATATTGCACAAAGTTTTCTACATATATTCAAAGAGCAAGGCAAATTGCCTGTTTGGCATTTAATGGCAAACGAAACCGATTGTATGGTAGGAAATCCAGGAGTGATAGTGATGGCTGATTTAGTATCTAAAGGTCTTTGTGCAGATAAAGAAGCTGCATTTGAGGCGATGAAAACATCGGTTATGCTAGATGAACGAGGATTGAAGTTTTTGAAAGAGTATAATTACATACCAAGTGATAAAGAGAACGAGTCAGTAGCAAAAGCTATGGAATATGCAATTGCAGACTGGTGTGTAGCCCAGGTAGCAAAATCATTAAACAAAACCGAAGATTACGAGTACTTCTCGAAAAGAAGTGAGACCTATGCTCGCTACTTTGATAAAGAAACAGGCTTTGTACGTGGTGTAACCTCGCAAGGTAAATTCCGTGTGCCGTTCAATCCATTCCATTCATCGCATCGTTTCGATGATTATACCGAAGGTAACGCATGGCAATATACATGGTTGGTGCCTCACGATGTAAATGGATTGGTAGATCTGTTTGGAAGCGAAGAAGCTTTTGTAGCGAAACTCGATTCATTATTTATTGTCAAAGGTGATTTGGGTGCAAATGCCTCGCCAGATATTAGTGGACTCATTGGTCAGTATGCACATGGCAACGAGCCTAGCCATCACATCTTGTATCTATACCCATTTGTAGGACAACCTTGGAAAACTGCCGAAAAGGTGCGTGAAGTATGCACGACCTTGTATTTTGATAAGCCAGCAGGTCTTTCGGGTAATGAAGACGTTGGTCAAATGTCGGCATGGTATGTAATGTCTGCTTTAGGATTTTACCCAATGGCTCCTGCTGGAGGCGATTATATATTTGGTAGCCCACTTATGAATGAGGCCTTGTTGCAGGTAGGCAATGGTAAAACATTTAAAGTTACAGCAACGAATAACAACAGAGATAATAAATACATTCAGTCTGTAAAATTGAACGGACAGCTTTATATCAAATCGTATATCAACCACAAGGATGTGGTTGCTGGAGGTACACTTGAGTTTGAAATGGGAGCTCAACCCTCTAAAACGTTTGGTGTAGACAAAGCGGACAGACCCGTATCGGTACGATAAACCGATAAAATAGCATAGCGAGAAGCACTTATTCCAACATTCGGAATAAGTGCTTTCTTAATTTTCAAAGACACTTTTTTTTTCGTAGATTTGTATTTGTAACAGTATATGTTTGGATGGATAATTATATAGTATCGGCACGAAAGTACAGACCCTCAACCTTCAAATCGGTTGTAGGGCAAAAGGCTTTGACTACTACACTTAAGAATGCGATCGCTTCTAACAAGTTGGCACATGCTTATTTGTTTTGCGGTCCTCGTGGGGTAGGTAAAACCACTTGTGCACGTATCTTTGCCAAAACAATAAACTGTTTATCTCCTACAGCCGAGGGCGAAGCTTGTAATGCTTGCGAGTCGTGTGTTGCTTTCAATGAGCAACGCTCGTTCAATATCCATGAGTTGGATGCAGCATCAAACAACTCGGTTGATGATATACGATCACTTATCGATCAGGTGCGTATACCACCTCAGATAGGTAAATACAAGGTCTATATCATAGACGAGGTGCATATGTTGTCGTCATCAGCATTCAACGCCTTTTTAAAAACTTTAGAGGAGCCTCCGCACCATGCAATATTTATACTAGCTACTACCGAGAAGCATAAAATATTGCCCACTATATTGTCTCGATGCCAAATTTATGATTTCAGCCGCATTGGCATCTCCGATACGGTCGAACATTTGCAGTATGTAGCCTCGCAAGAAGGCATTCAAGCCGAGGTAGAGGCACTGAATGTATTGGCTCATAAGGCAGATGGGGGAATGCGTGATGCGCTATCCATATTCGATCAGGTAGCCAGTTTTACTGATGGCAATGTAACCTACAAAGCGGTAATTGACAATCTGAATATATTGGATTATGATTACTATTTTAAACTTACAGAAGCTATTTTGGCAAATGATGTGTCTCAATCTTTATTGATTGTAAACGAGATACTAAACAAAGGCTTTGATGGGCATAATATCATCACAGGAGTTGCTACACACTTTAGAGATTTGTTAGTTTGCAAAGACCCCATTACCGCCAATTTGTTCGAAGTGGGAGTATCTATACGAGAACGATACATTGCAATGGCTCTAAAGTGTGATGTGCTATTTTTGTATTCAGCAATCGACTTGGCTAATGAGTCCGATTTAAATTATAGGCTTAGCAAAAACAAAAAACTTTTGCTTGAGCTTACTCTTATCCGTCTATGCCAACTATTGGCACACCCTTTGCAAGCAGGTGAAAAAAAAAACTCCTGATTCAAGCATTCTTTCCTCTTCATAGCTCGGTTCCGCAACAGGCAGCTGCAGCCACCCCTAGTGCCGTAACCAAGCCCTCGGTTGTATCAAATACTGCAGATAGCCCCAAAGCTACCACATCTACTTACAAGAAGCCCTCGATGTCTAGTTTAGGCGTTTCGATTTCTGCTATTACTCAGAAAAAAGAGATACAAGATGAGGTGCAAGGTAAACAAGAGCCTATATTGTCCGAGGCATTTACACCCTTGCAACTTATTAACGAATGGAAAACCTATGCCGAATCGTTGAAAGAAGAGCATCATTTGAGAAATACGATGGTTAATTGCCTTCCCGAATTACACAGTCGAGATACATTTGAGGTTGTTGTTAACAATCCGATGCAGGAGCAACGCTTATTGGATAACGCAATGGCGATACTTTTGGTTTTGCGAGAAAAGCTAAAGAATACACAGATCCAGATGAAGGTGAGGGTAACCGTAGATAACGAAAAGAGATTGGGATTCACATCGTTAGAGCGATTCAATTTGATGCTTGAGCAAAATGATGCTCTAAAGAAATTGAAAGACGAATTTGGTCTTGAATTGATGTGATGAAAAAAGTTTAAAAAAAAGTTCAATTTTTCCTCGTTTTAGTTTGCACTAAAGAAAAAAAGCCATATCTTTGCATCGCATTTGAGAGAAAGTGTTACCCCGAAAGAGTCAAAAAGATGAGGGCGTTTAGCTCAGCTGGTTCAGAGCATCTGCCTTACAAGCAGAGGGTCGGCGGTTCGAATCCGTCAACGCCCACAACAAAAGAAGCAATTAGTCGAAAGATTAGTTGCTTTTTTCTTGTTGTTTTTCATGACAAATCAAACCAAGGCTTAAACGATAAACTCGCATGAATGCAACAGTTAATTTAGTGTTATTAAAATCAAAAAACACGAGCTGATGGTTCTTTATCCATTAATGAATGGCAAGATGGGGGTGATTAACGATCTAAGGTGAAAATTAGGGATCTCGTTTTATAACAATAAAGACCTATTGTATTGCACCATGATGACATATGGTTGGGTACAACAAATATAAGATGTTCAAATATTGCTTATCTGATACTTAACACTATTCATGACAGGTTTTATACCGCTAACGTTATTTTCCTAACTAAATAAGACTATAAAGTTGCTGTTAAATTACTACTTTTGCTAAAGACCTTGGTTTGTATATTGTATACAAGTCTGGATTTACCTAAACAAAATTGAATATGAAAATAGGCGATAAAGTACGTTTTCTGAATAGTACAGGGGGGGGCGTTGTTAAAAATTTTCAGGGCAAAGATATTGCACTAGTAGAAGACAACGATGGGTTTGACATACCCGTACTTATCCGTGAATGCGTGGTTATCTCACCAGCCAACGAGGCACAGGTAAGACAGGCGGTACAACCCAAGGCGGTAGAACCTTCGTTTGGGCAAGAGAAAGTATCAAAACAAGAGATAGGTGTGCCTGAAACAAAGGAAGGGGAAGAGATTACAGCTTGTCTGGCATATCTGCCTGTAGATATTAAAAGCCTAACGACAACCAATTATGAGTGCTACTTGGTAAATGACAGCAACTACTTTTTGACATATACCTACCTTAGCCGTGCCAATGCTGGCTGGTGCGTGCGTGCAAGTGGTACAATAGAACCAAATACAAAATTGTTTTTGGACGAGTTTTCCAAAACAGACATTAACGATCTCGAAAAAATATGTGTGCAATTTGTAGCTTATAAGCACGACAAGCCATTTAGGTTGAAAAACCCTTGTTCAGCAGAAGTCCGAATTGACACCGTTAAGTTCTATAAGTTACATAGTTTCAAAGAGAATGATTACTTTGAAGATGATGCTATTATTTATTACTTGATGCGAAAAGATTTAGTAGAAAAGGAATTGACCGTTATCCCCGAAGTGCTAGGCGAAGCCATGATGCAACGCAATGATAAGCCCAGACCTCGGATACAGCAGATAAAAAAAAAGGAACAATCTTCGATTTTAGAGATCGATCTACATATTGAAGAATTGGTTGACACAACTGCTGGATTAGAAGCTGCTGATATGTTAGCGTATCAGCTAAGTAAATTTGATGAGATAATGAGTGATAATAAAACAAATAAAGGTCAGAAAATAGTTTTTATACATGGCAAAGGAAACGGTGTATTGAAAACCGCAATATTAGAACAACTAAAAACAAAATATAAAACCATGTATTACCAGGATGCGTCGTTCCGTGAATACGGATTTGGTGCAACTATGGTTACAATTAAATAATAAAACAGATAACACATGAAACTTAAACTGGTTGCATTTTTAGTGTCTATTATGGCATGTATGACGGGTTGTGGTACGGTTGGCGAAAGCTTAAACAGTGCATTCAATATGACTACTTGCGAGTATGATTACAAATCGATCTCTAACCTCTCTTTGGCTGGCATGGATATGTCTAAAGGTGTTTCGCCAATGCACATACCCCGTATTGCAGCTATAGTTGGGGGTAAGTCATCCTCTATCCCCATGAATTTCACATTAAATCTGGATGTAAAGAACCGTAATACTACTGCCGCAGCTCTTAGTGGCATGCAGTATATTATCAATATTGATGGAATAGAATTGACCACAGGCAGTTTTAATCAAATGCTAAATATTGCGGGAGGTACTACGCAAGTTTTACCTTTGAGCGTGGGCGTAGATTTGGCTACCTTGGTAAAAAAGAATTCAGCATCGGCAGTCGAAAATATGGTAAAAAACTTTATTGGCATCGGTAGTCAAAAATCGAATGTGAAGTTGCAGCTCAAACCATCATTCATGATTGGTAGTCAATCTATAGCTTCGCCTGTATACATCCCTGTAAGTTTTTCGTTTGGTGGAAATTAAGCATTCGCTATTAGTGCAAATTTTAAATAAAGTAATACATGCAGCATACCGACGTCATTGCGGCTATATCCACACCTGCGGGCATAGGGGGTATAGCTGTTGTTCGTGTTTCAGGCAAAGGTAGTATAGAGTTAGTGGATTCGTTATTCAAATCACCCACATCAAAAAAACTGGTCGATCAAAAGCCCAATACCATTCATTTTGGGACGATTGTAAATGAAACGTCAGTACTTGACGAGGTGCTGATTAGCCTTTTCAGAAACCCGAATTCGTTTACAGGAGAAGATTGTGTCGAGATTTCGTGCCACGGATCGCTCTTTATTCAGCAAGGAATTTTGCAATTGCTGCTAAAGCATGGGGCAAGATTAGCCACCGCAGGCGAGTTTACACAACGAGCTTTTATGAATGGTAAAATGGATTTGTCGCAAGCTGAGTCTGTTGCCGATCTTATCGCATCTACCTCAGCTGCTACACACCGATTGGCTATGAATCAGATGCGAGGAGGTTTTAGTAAAAAACTGGTAGAGTTGCGTACTGATCTGCTCAACTTTGCATCACTGATTGAACTAGAACTCGATTTTTCGGAAGAAGATGTAGAATTTGCCAATAGAGATAATTTACAAACACTGGCTACAACGATCTCAGACGAAATACGTCGCCTTGCCGATTCTTTTGCATTAGGCAATGTTGTGAAAACAGGTATACCTGTGGCAATTATTGGCGAGACTAATGCGGGTAAATCGACCCTGTTAAATTTGTTATTGAAAGAAGAAAAAGCGATTGTATCGGATATACATGGTACAACTCGGGATGTGATAGAAGATACATTGACCATTGATGGGCTAGTATTTAGATTGATAGATACTGCTGGTATACGAGACACTACGGATGCGATTGAAAGCATAGGGATTGATCGGACTTTTAAGAAAATAGAGCAAGCACGTATTGTGCTGTGGGTAACGGATGCCGAGGTAGCCGATGCTCATTTATTGACTTTGTCGGAACGAATTTTACCCCTCATTCACGACAAAAAACTGATCTTGATATTCAATAAGGTAGATGCTATTTCAGCCCAACGTAAAGAGACTAAAGGGCAATTGCTTAAAACCCAGATCCCCGATCGCTTGTTTATAGCTGCCAAATACAATGAAGGTACTGACGAGCTATACAAAGCCTTGGTAAGTGCTGCTAATATTCCCCAATTTGGTGAGCAGGACGTTATTGTTACCAATATGCGTCATTACGAGGCTTTACAAAATGCACTGGACGCTATAGATCGTGTACAGAATGGTTTGGTCAATGGGATTTCGAGCGATTTTTTGGCACAAGACATTCGTGAGTGTATGCACTATTTAGGCGAAATTACTGGTCAAATTTCTACAGATGAAATCTTAGGTAATATTTTCAGTAAATTTTGTATCGGAAAGTAAATCAGTAAAACAACAGCAAACAAAAAGTAAATAAATGTACTGTAATTCAATTATTTATATATATAATTTAGATTTTACAAAAACCTTGTTTTCTTAATTTACCGTAAATGTTTGCTGCAATATTACAACGAATGATTATATTTTCCGTAAATAAATGTAAAAATAGTACAGCTATGGAAATCAAGTTAATCAAACGTAAATCAAAAACCACAAATCGGGTTTCTATTTCGTTAGAGTATTACATGGGATATACTAAAACCGAAGAGGGGAAGATTAAGCACAACCGTAAATACGAAACATTAGAGTATTACTTAATTGATCCAGCTAAAACTAAAGCCGACAAAGACCATAATAAGGTTAATCTTGAAATGGCGGAAGCTGTGAAAGCAAAGCGTCTCCTAGCTTCGCAGAATAAGCAATATGGCTTTACGGTAGAATATAAAATTAGAACCAACCTAGTCGAATACATAAAAGGGTTGATAGACCAACGCAAAAACTCTCCCGGCAATTATGGTAATTGGGATAGTTCTCTTAAACATCTTGTTGCCTATGCAGGACATGATACTACTTTTGAAGGAGTAGACAAAGCTTTTGTTGAAGGCTTTAAAAATTATCTGGCTAAAGAAGCTAAAACAAAGAGTAATACAAATCTTTCAGCCAATAGTCAAAGTAGCTATTTCTTAAAGCTAAAGGCAACATTAAATCAGGCAATCGAGGATGGTATTATACCTCATAATCCTGCTCAGATGGTAAAACCTGCTAAAACCGAAGATACCCATAGAGAATATCTGACTTTGGAAGAGTTGCAAAAACTAGTCAAAGAAGAGTGCAAATTCCCAATATTGAAACAAGCCTTTCTGTTCTCATGCCTTACAGGTATGCGATGGAGTGATATTCAAAAACTGATTTGGAGCGAAGTACAGGAAATGGATGGACATACTCGGATTCTCTTCCGACAAAAGAAAACTAAAGGCTTTGAGTATCTAGACATATCCGATCAAGCTGTAAAATATTTAGGAGAACGAGGAAAGCCAGATGAGGGAGTATTCTTAGGACTTAAATACTCTGCTTGGCACAACGAAGCATTGGAAAAATGGTGCATGCGTGCAGGGATATTGAAGGACATCACCTTTCATTGCGGACGACACACATTTGCAGTTATGCAGCTAAATTTAGGTGCTGAAATTTATACCGTATCTAAACTACTAGGACATAAAGAATTGAAAACGACTCAAATCTACGCTCGTATTTTGGATGAGAAAAAAAGAGAGGCAGTAAATAAGATGCCTGAATTATAAGAGGTCTGCTATTTAAATAATATATCTTTGTAACAACCATCAGCTAAATATTATGAACATCAAATTAACAGAAAAGGACAAGATAAGAGTTAGTCAGCCAGAAGATATTTTTGGAATTATGCAACGTATATTATTACGTGATAATAAGATTGATCAAGAAAAAGAGCACTTTTGGATAATAGGCATGAATAATGGTGGTTATATTGTCTATATTGAGTTAATTAGTTTAGGTTCTTCTACCAAGACTTTGGTTGAACCGATGAATGTTTTCAGAGTTGCCATCCTTAAAGGAGCTGTGCGTGTAATCGCCATACATAATCACCCTAGTGGAACAATAAAAGCTTCAAAAGAAGATGAAGATGTGACAGATCGCCTTATACAAGTCGGGAAAATTATTTCCATAGAAGTAAATGACCATTTGATAATTACTCCAACCTCATATATTAGCTTTAGAGAAACAGGTTTAATGGATAAATTGGAGTCAAGCATTAAGTATATTCCACAATATCAATTGATTGAAAAAATACGTCAAGAAGAGAAAGCAATCAGAAACGAGGTGCAAAAAGAATTAAAACAAACTCAACAGCAAGTTTATAAAGCCATATCTCTTCTTTTAGATAAAGGTGTCGACTCGGCTCAAATTGTTGATATTCTGAATGTCTCATTGAAGGATGTTAATAGAATTGATAAGAAAAGATTAAAAAAATAACCTCCACTTTAATGATAGATATAAGCATTCATACATAAAGGGTGCTTATATCTTTATTTTATCTGAACGCAAAGATATATTCCGAGATAAAATACAAGACCAAGCGTTGTTTCGTACAAAAATCTTCCTTTTCGTACCTCAAAGAGTATTTCTTCCGAAAGCCTTGTTTATTTATCTCTCCATATGAAGAGGTGTTTATCAGATTTAAAAAGAAAAAAATATGCAATTTAGTCTAGGTACTGAGACGTTACTAAGACAATCTCGGACAAATCAACCCATTGTTTTGTCGTTGGTTTACTTTTATATAGTCATCCCTTAACAAGTCGAACTAGGATATAATTTATAAAACATACTTTTCAGTATTATTTCAATAATATGGGCAAGTATCTTTTTGTAGATGTTCATCCTCCTTTTGAAGTTAAAAGCCGCTGCTGCAAGTAGTACGTTGATACTATCGCCCGTAATTCCCTTATAGAAGTT
>JBDLTH010000145.1:0-3786 GCA_039799165.1 Bacteroidota bacterium | reverse complement strand
ATTATACACTTATATTTAAAATATACGAATGGAAATTTTTTTAATAAAAGCCCTGCAACTCATACTTAGTTTATCAATATTGGTTTTGGTACACGAATTTGGACACTTTTTATTTGCCCGCATCTTCAAAATTCGTGTCGAAAAATTTTACTTGTTTTTTGATCCCGGTTTCTCCCTCTTCAAATACAAACCCAAGAATAGTGATACTGAATACGGTATTGGATGGCTACCACTCGGTGGCTATGTGAAAATAGCGGGTATGATGGACGAGTCGATGGACAAGGAGCAACTGGCTCAGCCAGCTCAACCGTGGGAGTTTCGATCTAAACCTACATGGCAGCGTTTATTGGTGATGATTGGCGGTGTACTGTTCAACATTATACTAGCCATCTTTATATATGCCATGATTTTGTTTACATGGGGCGATTCGTATATCCCATTCAAAAGTGCCAACCGAGGCATGGAGTTTAGCCAAGCTGCCAAAGATGCTGGGTTTGTTGATGGCGATAAAATAATGAGTGCTGATGGCAAAGAGCTGAAGTTCCATATGGACAAAACACTGGACATGAATACGCTGATGACCTTTATGAACTCGAAACAGGTAGTTGTAGAGCGAAATGGCGAGCAAAAAACGGTTGATTTAGCTGATGATTTTGCCGATAAAATAATCGGTTCTAAAAAAGTGGCTTACGAAATCATTGTGCCAGCAGTTGTGGATAGTGTACTACCCAACACCGAAGCCAATAGGATAGGTTTGGCTAAAGGAGACAGCATTGTTTCGATAAACGAGAGCTCGATCACATCGTTCTCTAGCTTGCGTAAGGCTGTAAGTGCAAACTTGAGCAAACAAATAAGCATGGGGTATTACAGACAAGACTCGTTATACACCACCACTGCTCAAGTAGACAGCATGGGACTGCTGGGTTTTTCGGCTATGCCCATCACTGCGGTATGTACACCGCAACATGACGAGATTGGCTTTTTTACCTCTTTCCCCGCTGGATTCAATTTGGCAAAACAAACCTTGCAAGGATATATTGCCCAATTCAGATTTATATTTACCAAAGAAGGTGTTTCGAACCTAGGTGGATTTGGTGCAATCGGTGGGCTTTTCCCTCCTGTATGGAACTGGCAAGCTTTTTGGTTTATGACCGCATTTCTGTCAGTTATCCTTGCTGTAATGAATATATTACCCATCCCAATGCTTGATGGTGGACATGTTCTATTCCTTCTGTACGAAGTTGTAACAGGTCGCAAACCAAACGAAAAATTTGTGGAGTATGCGATGACTGCTGGAATGATATTCTTGTTTGCACTGATGATTTATGCAAACGGAAACGACTTGTTCAAAGCATTTTTTTAATAACATTTTTAGCCTTATTTGAAATGACCATAACAGAATTAATAAATAGAACGGATAAAACGGCATTCTCTTTCGAAATACTGCCCCCACTCAAAGGGAACAGTATCGAGAAGGTATATAACATCATCGACAAGCTTATGGAGTTTGACCCTCAATATATAAATATTACAACGCATCACAGCGAAAATATTTATAGAGAGATGCCCGATGGTCAGATTATTAAAACCAACATCCGCAAGCGTCCAGGAACGGTAGCCATAGCGGCAGCCATCCAGAACAAATATAATACGGTAGCCATTCCGCACATGATATGCAAGGGATTTAGCAAAGAAGAAACCGATTATGCACTAATCGATCTTAACTTTCTCGGCATACACAACCTGTTGCTTTTGCGTGGCGATGCCAATAAGCTTGATCCCGATCAGCTAAAAGGCAATATGAACAGCCATGCTACCGATTTGCAACAACAGGTCAATCGTTTCAACCAGGGCGTTGCAGCCGATGGCAGTACATTTGCCCAGTTCGAAACACCCTTTGCCTATGGTATGGCTTGCTACCCCGAAAAGCATGAAGAAGCTCCAAACTTAGAGTCAGATATTTTTTACCTGAAGATGAAACAGGAGCAAGGTGCTGAATACTTTGTTACCCAAATGTTTTTTGACAATGCAAAATACTTCTCGTTTGTCGAACGATGCCGAGCCGAGGGTATAACCATACCCATCATACCAGGTATAAAACCTGTAAACATCATGAGTCAGCTGACGGTATTACCCAAAATATTTCGCTCCGACATTCCCCAAGAGTTAGCTGTAGAACTGCGTAAATGCAAAACAGACCTAGAGGCTAAGGAAGTTGGCGTAGAATGGGGTATCAAGCAGTCGAAAGAACTGATACAATACGGTGTGCCTAGTATCCACTTCTACTCGCTGATGGCAACAGAAAGCGTTCGTCGTATCGCACAAGCAGTTTATTAAACCGCCGCATCGTATAAATTACTAAAACAAATATGTTTTTTAAAGATATTGTAGGACAAAGTCAACTAAAAGGGCAATTGCTCAATTCCATCAACAAAGGGATTGTGCCACATGCTCAGCTGTTTTGTGGCCCCTCGGGGGTTGGCAAACTGTCGCTTGCTATAGCTTATGCCCAATATCTCAATTGCCTACAACCGCTTGATGATGACGCATGCGGAAAATGCACCTCATGCGTCAAATACCATAATTTGGCACACCCCGATTTGCATTTTGTGTTTCCTGTAATCAAAAAAGAAAAGAAGGAAATATGCGACGATTACATTAGCGATTGGCGTAATTATCTGAAAAGCAACCATTATTTTGGTCTCAGTCAATGGCTCGCACACATCGGCACAGACAATGCCCAAGGCATGATCTATTCACGAGAGAGTGAGGAGATTATGCGTAAGCTAAGCCTCAAAATCTACGAGGCCAAATACAAAGTGATGATTATCTGGCTACCCGAAAAGATGCACGAGGCATGTGCCAATAAGTTGCTTAAAATAATAGAAGAACCGTACGACAATACGCTTTTTATACTGGTTTCGGACAGCCCCGATCAGATCATTACAACCATCCAATCGAGATGCCAGCGGATCAACATTCACAAAATAGCTGGTGCGGAGATTATACTTGCACTTGAGTCTGATTACAACATCACCCCGCATGATGCAGCTACAGTGGCACATATAGCCAATGGCAGCTACCTTAAGGCAATAGAAACACTCAGTTTGGATGAAGAAAACAAATTCTTTTTCAACCTTTTTGTGCAGATGATGCGCTCCTCGTATGCCAAAAGCATCAAAGATATTAAGCATATTGCCAACGAAATAGCATCAGTAGGGAGAGAGAAGCAAAAAAACTTTTTAGTATATTGCCAACGCATGATTCGAGAATACTTTATCAGTAATCTCAAACATCCCGAGATGGTGTACTTAAACACGGAGGAGAGCAATTTTGGAAACCGTTTTGCTCCATTTATTAACGAGCGTAACATTGTCGATTTTAGCGACGAATTGGGATTGGCTCAAAAACATATCGAACAGAATGTTAATGCTAAGATGGTGTTTTTTGACTTATGTCTCAAAATAACCATGTTGCTAAAAAAATGAAATTTCGCATCGCTTATGTGTATCAGAATACCATAGGTAGCGTCTTAAAATAAACCCACAAAGTCAAAATAAGGGACTTTGTTTATACAATTAATACTTATAAGATAATGAAATTATACCCTATACCCAACAAGCCCGTTACCCCCTGTTTGGGAACGTGCAAAACCCCTATTGGTTGTACGTGCAAAACAAAATCGAACATAACAAGCAGTATTATAGGTTTGTATAAAGCTAAAATGGAAAACGAGTAGACTACTGTAAAAATGTGTTCGTGCGGACATAACCCAGGGCAAACCAG
>JBDLTH010000144.1:0-5434 GCA_039799165.1 Bacteroidota bacterium | reverse complement strand
TTGGAACATCAGTAGTGACGTATTTAACCCTTATGATAGGATATTGGAATACAGCAATAGGCATTTTGCCATATCTAGGAATCGTATCGAACATGTTTCTGCATGTTATAATACCTTTTGAAGTAACGTTATTATTAGTAAAGGTATTTTTTGGAAGTAGAATGCCTGCACACTTAAACTAAACTAAATATGGAAATAGGTAAAAAAGTTCTCGCTAATGAGCTTGTTGATTGTTTTATTGCAAGCGAGGGATCAATAAATATGTATTACGGACTTATTGGAAATGGTAAGTCTTATTCTGCTACGAGCGATATTTTGGATTTATTAAAACAAGGTAAAGTTGTCTATGCCAATTGGCATATAGAAGTTGAAGATTTTGATGATAGAGAAAATCTTTTTATGTTGATAATGAACACGATATTATTTAAAAAAAGATTTTATAAAATACCTTGTGCAAAAAATCTCCATTATTTTGATCCCGAAGATTTTAACTCTAACGGACAACTTGTCGAGTGGCTTAGTAGTCTAAATGATTGCCACATATTTTTTGATGAGGGTCAAGATATGTTCGATTCGTATGAAGGAACTAAATTCAGTAAGGCAAAAAGAAGACTAATTTTACACACAAGACACTACCACAGAACACTTAATATTATGTCCCAAAGACCTACGGCCATTCAGGTTTCAGCTCGTGGAAATGTGAATAGATTTTATAAGTGTGTAAAACTCGCTCAATGGCCTTGGGTCAGATTTGCCCGCTATGAGTTTCAGCAAATGAAAGGTGAAACTGTTGATGAAGAGGCGGAACCGATCAGTGTAAAGCGATATTTTGGGAATAATAAGGTATTCAAGGCATACAACACAAACTTCTTGGCAGAGGGTATACCAAAGAGCCAACAAGTGCATTTTGAGGCGTATGATCTTACAACTGGGGATAAGTTATCAACAATTTTAAAAAAAATGCGAAAAGTTATCCACAGGTTATCCACAGGTTATCCACAGTGGCTAAAATTGACAAAACGTGAAAAAAAACATAAAATAACGATTATCGCTGAGAAAGGCGATCGAAGGTCTCTAAGAGACCAACTCGATCAGCCTTTTTAACAGCGAAAGAGTATATTTTATTATGTATTTTAGGATTTAATATAGGAAAATGAAAAAAAAACCTAAAAATGTCGGAAAAAGAGAAGTTTTGGTCAAAATAAGAGCAAAACTTGTCAGAAAAGGAATTTTAAAACCAAAAAAATGATAATACCTTTAAATAAAGGAGATCAATGTCCAGTTTGTTTTATGAAAATAATAAAACCTAATTGTTGGGTAAGATATCACATCTCTTATGAACCACAAATGCAGATATTAGCTTGTAAATACTGTAATTACACCGAATATTGCCTAAGAACAAGCACAAAAGGATCAAAAGCTATGAGTAAAAAACGTGTTGAAAGAGTAATTAAATACCAAAATAGGCTTAATAATATAAAAATATGAACAATTATCTATTTCATATAGGAATTTTATCTGCTTGTTGGTTTATTTATATACTTATTGAAGATACATGGAAAAAGTATAAATTTGGAGAGATGTTACAAATAAACAAATCATTATTCATGGATTTAGCTATGGGCTTGGTTTTGGGATTGCTTTTAAGTTGCTTGGTTTTTTTATAGGTATATAATTAACGTATGATATTCGGAGGAATAAAACTAAGAGGAAGAAAAAACTATAAAGCAGGATCACCACGCCGAGCTATGGCTAGTCAAAGACGTATGATGAACTGGGGAGTAAAAAGAAAAAATAGGATTTAAATGAAATCATGGAGAAACTTCAAAAAAATAAACAGACAGGTGGGAAGAATAACAAAGTTCAACGTAGAAATAGTAACTCAAAAAACATGTTGCAATCCCCGAAAAAAAAGATCGATGTTTCGAAGATTAAGAAACCTAGAAAAATAAAATATATTGCTGTTGGAATGTATTTATTGTTATTAAGTGGATTTGGGATTAAAGCATATGCAGAAGAAAAAATACAACAAGATATTTCAAAAGAAGAAATTTTAAAATCAACAAAAAGAGAGATAGATACAGAAACAATAGACTTTCAATTAAATAGATCAATAAGAAATAAGGATATTATTTATTTAAGAGAATTAGAAAAAAATGAATAAATTATTTATAATTCTAAGTTTTTGTATTCTATTTTATCCTCTATATAGAATAGAGGCATATGAATACTCAACATGTCTGACTGAAAATCATAATTTTGATAGTTCTAGTTTTACTGGTTTAACTGACTTTTCTTTAAATCAAAATGGGAATGGAAACATAGATTGTATAACTAGACTTAGTTTAAACGAAGTAATATTAACTTTAAGCTCTGATAGAACAATAATACATGTAAATAATTACAATGAAATAAGCTGGGTATTATGTTCATGGGACGGTGGAGTAGGTTGCGTAGCAGGAGATAACTCTGTATATGGATCAATGGATAGCTCAATACCAGACGGTGATTATTATTATAAAACATCTGATCTAATCAATTATGATTTTTCTAAATCAATAAATATTTATAAAGTAGACGGATTATATTATTATAGTGTAAACGACATACCAGTAGACAGCCCATCAGGAACACCAACAGGTAACATAGAATTTGGTTTAGGTATTATAATAGTATTTATGTCATTAGCATTTGTAGGATTTATTTGGAACAGTATGACTAAGAAAAAACCATGGAAATAAAATACTCAATAAAATTAGCTGAGATTTCAATAGCTATACAACTTCTATCATTATTAGTGTTGATATTTATATTCTTAAAGATATGAAATACACAATAAAAGAACTGAAGGAATTTGATGAAAAACAAAAAATAATAGCTGATATGTACCAGTCTGTTAAAGCATCATTTTTTGCAGAAGTAGGAATATGGTGTGTGTTAATAGCTATTTTACCGTTTATCTTCATGCTAATTTATATATTCAAATGACAGCTTTACTCTTTTACTACTTCCTTTTCGTAGCTTGTGCAATAGCCTTTTCTCTTGTTTTATTTAGAGTGATATACTTCTTCATGAAATGGGTCGGTGATCTAATCAGAGAAATAACCAATAGATAAAATGCTTACAAACGATACAATCATAATGTATATATACGCCCCTCTTGTAGCTTTATTTATTTGGATCATACTTAAACTGCTTGGTATATTTAAATTCTAAAATCCCGAAGTTACTAAGGGAGGTCGGATTTATCAAAAATTAACATATAAGAAAATGCCAGCATTAAATGCAAGTACTACAGCCGTTTTCACTTCTGTTGGACTATCAGCCTCTGACATCTACGCAATTTTCGTAAGTTTGATCGGAAGTGCTACTGCTTTCGGACTTTGGTTAATCCAAGTCTCATGGCCTTTCCTCTTGGTAATCGCATTCATTTACTTGATGTGGCACCTTGCTCGAAAGTTCCTAGGAGTAGGACGAGGGTAATAAAACCAAAAAAACACCGAAAAGGTGTCTGATTGGAAAATATAGGGGGATCCAAATACAATGATAAAGAAAATTTCAATAATTGCAAGCATACTATTTTTAAGTAACTTTTTCATATCAGAAGCAAGTACGGTTTTAGAGGCACCGCATGGAACAACATTTAGTGTATACAATAGCACACCTTATAGAGCAACTGTTGGAACAGTAGCTAGTACAACAGTTGCAAGTGGAAACACAATATATTTATCAAACTTTGTTCTAAAATGTAATAGTAATTGTAGTAATTTAAAATCAATAGTACCTGATATCGCATTAGTTGATGTATCAGGAAGTGCAGTTGCATATCAAACAAATTACACATTTGCTACTTCTATTTGGAATACAGCAATCCCAAGTTTAAAAAACACAGGAACAGCAGTTGAAATAGATAACTTAGCTTTTGTTACATCTGGAGCAGGAATAATAGCAGGGCATACTTACGAATTAGTAGTGGGTGGATCATTCACATGGTTCAGTACAGGAATTGAACAACCGATTGCAGTAAAGTCAACAGGAACAACACAAGAAAACAAACTTATAACTACAACAACATACATTGATCCAACAGATACGAGAATAGTTGAAATAATCCCAGCAAACAGTGCATTAATTGCTACAAGTTCAACACATGACGGAATAGAGGGTGCTACAACTACTGTTTCTGTAGAATACTACATAAATTCAGACGATATTGGATTTATTACGAGTCTTAAAGTAGATGTAGAACAACTAGATCAAAATTATTTATATGGCTTTTCTGGATTTTCCCCTTACACAATAAGAGAAACATTAGCACCTGTTGCAGGATCGGGACTATGGACACAAGATATATGGCTACCAAAAGGTAACTACAAAGTATCAGGTAGCATATATACATCATACTTAGGAGGTACTGTAAATAATCCTTTCGGGATAGTAGAAAATAATATTGTTGAATCGCAAGATACAAGTAATCCTCTTGCTCAATATCATTTATACACGGTTGGTGGATCAACAACAATTGGAGGATTAAGGCAAAATGCAAGTAATCAACTAGAAACAATATTAAGCTCTACAAGTACAGCTAACTTAGCAGATTGTAATATCCTTTCAGGATTTGATTTTGGAGATTGTATGGCATTTTCTTTCATACCCTCAACAGCCCAATTAAATAATTTTGGAAATACTCTAAGTCAGACTATTTTATATAAGTTTCCAATTGGTTATGTGTGGAGTGTTGTAGGTATACTTAACTCAACTACTACAACAGCCATACCTGTTATAAATGCAACATTACCAAGTATGTTGCCAGGAGGAGGAAGTAATATACAGCTTGCTTTGACACCTGGGATACTTGACCCGATATTAAATGCAACAACCAGTATTTATGCGAATGTTAGTACAGCGACAAGTAGTGCAACTTTGTATACAACGACATCTTATTATTGGAATATATTAGTTTATATGGCAGTCGCTATGTATTTATTGTCGAGAATATTAGGAACGCATTTAATTGGAAGAATGGGTGATGTATTCGGATATGAATTTGGTAGTGTAGATTATAAAGACAAATCCGCGCATGGTAAGAAAAGATATAATGTTAAAGGGCAGTCGTATAGGGAATATACTGATAGTGATATTAAGAAAATGATTAAGAAAGGAGGAGAACTCGGAAGTAGTGTTGATAGTATGAGAGGTGGTAAAAGTAATCCAAGATCATGATAATAACTTTATTTTTACAATTTATAGTTAGCTTTATAGGGATGATATTCAGTATTGTTCCGACAGTTGGAGTGGGTGATATACCTATTATTGGAACATCAGTAGTGACGTATTTAACCCTTATGATAGGATATTGGAATACAGCAATAGGCATTTTGCCATATCTAGGAATCGTATCGAACATGTTTCTGCATGTTATAATACCTTTTGA
>JBDLTH010000143.1:0-12881 GCA_039799165.1 Bacteroidota bacterium | reverse complement strand
ACATTATACAAAATATGAGTACTAAAAAAGCAGGCACTGACAAACAGGCTCAGTATACCGTTATCAACTTATCGAAATCGGTGGTTACCTATCCCGAATTTAAGAAATCGAACCGTGGCTGGATTTCGTACGGAGCTGACAACTTGTTGCCACAACGGATTATCGACCTCAACAACCTGTCGGCGGTGAACAAATCGATCATCGAAAACAAGGTTACCTATATTTGTGGGGCTGGGGTGGACGACGAAACGCAGTTTTGCGGTATGCCCAATGGCTTGGACACGTGGGACGATTTGCTAGAGAAGCTGGCAAAGGATTATGTTACCTTTGGCGGATTTTGCTTTCAGGTGATACGCAATGCCAGCTCATTGCACGTTAGTTTATACCACACCGATTTTAGTAAAGTGCGTGTGGGTGAAGTGAACGACTATGGTGTGCCGATGGGCTATTACCTGTCGAACGATTGGACACGCACCACGGGTGCATTAGCCCCTGTACCCATCAAGGCGTATGGCTCGGAAGAGCTGGTGAGTGGCGAGCCGTTTTTGTTCTATTACAAAGATTACGACCCTAGTTTAGATTATTATCCAATTCCCAACTACTATGCGGCACTCGATTATGTAGAGGCAGATGGTTTGCTGGGCAAGTTTTACCGCAACTCGATACAAAGCGGTTTTACACCATCCGTGATTATAAGCATGCCTAGCAACCCCGACGATGGGGCGAAGGAGCAGTTTAATCACGATCTGAAACAAACGTTTTCGGGTACGAACGGGGCTAACGCAATGGTGGTGCTTTGGGGCGAAGGGGGCGACGTGAAACCTGTAATTACACCTTTTGCAGCCAATCGCAACTCGGATGTGTACAACAATGTGAATGCTATTATCTTTCAGAAAATCATTTCGGCACATCGGCTTACCTCACCCACCTTGGCAGGATTGGCTGGCTCGGGCAACCTGGGGGGCAATGCCAACGAGATTGTGAATGCCTATATTCTGTACAGCAAAACGGTGATTCACAAATTGCGTCGCAAGTTGCTCGATACCCTCAATGTATTTGCTATAAACAATGGTGTAGGCAAATTGAGCGTAAAAGAGCTAGACGTAATAGCCGCCATTCGTAAATCGGCTGAAAAGGGAACTGAAATTTAACAAATACTAACACATCTAAAGCTTCCGACCATGACTAACTTTATACCCACACCACTTATCAGCGAAGCCTTGCTCAAACTACATTCGCCCATCACCTCCGATGTGGATATTACGGATTTTATACCCTATCTATCCATTGCTCAAGACCTGTACATTGCTCCACTGCTGGGCGAACCCCTGCTCGATGAATTGAAAAGTGAGGTACTGGAGAATAGATTATCGCCTGCCAACTCGGAACTGATGGTGCGTATTGCCCCTGTGCTGTCGTTTTATACCGTATATCAGGGTCTGCCCTTTCATTGGGCTAGTATTGTGAATAAGGGTATTACCATTCGAGATAGCGAAAACAGCAAGGGGATAGACATGAACGATCTGGCTCAACTGAGGCGTTGGGTGAAGGACGATGCCGAACGTTTTGGGGGTTTATTGACCGATTTCTTGACCCGTTGTGCTGCTCAGTATCCACTCTGGCGACCTGTGGAGGCTTGCTCTACATCAAACAAATCGCTAGCTGGTGCATACGATAGTGGCTTTTACTTTGGGTAAGAGGTGAAGAGGTGAGTTATAAAAAAAAATCTATACATCATACAACCTAAGAAACACTTGATGTTACTTAGGTTTTTTTATATTCTATCATCACCTCCTCATTAACAACCTGTTTTTAACAAATAGAATATCGCATTTCAAGTCTGTCTTGCTTAATGTATATTTTCGTTGCCATTATCATCTATATAGGTTAAATACTGTAGCACACTGATTATTAGTTAATTTAACTAGCTATTAAAAACAGCCAATATGCAGCATTTTTATATATTACCCTATTTTTTGTTCTCAAAAGCTATCTTTCTCTAAAATTTAAACAGATACTGGTAAAATAATCAAAAAAACTTTTCAGTTTCATATAAATGCCTATTTTTACAAGCCTGAGCTAGAAGATAAGGCTAACCGATGCAACAAACGTAATAGCAGACTATGAATAACCTAAACCCCGTTGAGACCAGCATAAGCCTCTCAGGCAAGAAAATACATTTTGTTGAACTCGAATTAAACCAGAGGTTCAACCAGCATCATATTTGTCGAATATTGATCGATTTTGAGGAACTTGACAAATCGTGGATGAACGATCCGGTAAAGATTGTCAAATATATTGGCGAACCCCTTGTTGTGGAAATGAGACAGGCAAAGACAGGCGAAACCAATATTTTCAAAAGTATCATTACTGACATAGGCATGGTGGGCAAACATGGGCAACAAAACCATATACTTATTCAAACTGCCAGCAATACCATCAAGCTCGAAGATAGCCCTACGATGGACTCGTTTGTAGACAAGACTCTTGACGAGATAGTAGCCGAAGTAGCCAAAACCTCGGGCAATGGGGCAGAGATCGCTATTAAAACCAAATACAAAGAACCCATTTCTTACCTAAGTCAGTGGAAAGAGTCGGCATTTCAGTTCTTAAACAGGCTAAGCTCGATGTATGGCGAACCATTCTACAACGATGGTACGAATACCTATTTCGGCTTGCCGTGCAATCTGCACGATAGCATTCCCATCATGTACGATGCCGAGATTACCTCTCTCAACGTCAAAGCCAGCCTGTTACCTGCCAATATCAGCAAATACGACTACTTGGTAGAGGATGATGTGGAGTGGATAAAACAAACAAGAAATATACCAGAAGGTACAGGCTACCTCAAAGCTGCACTAGACAAGTCCCAATCTTTTTTTTCGAGTGATGCCCTGTTGCCTCTACATGCCAATGTGGAAAGCTCAGACTCTATATTGAAACTACTAGATATTGATCGTACCAAGGCAATGGCAGATATGCTGACCCTTAGCGGAACTAGCCAGACCTGCAAGATAGGTATTGGTAAGGTTATTCAGATTGTGTATCCACCATCGATGCAGGTTATGACCACTGCTGGTAATTTTATTATTACTGCCATTGAACATCTAATATCGCAAGAGGGTACATACACAAACCGATTTTCGGGTGTGCGTGCTGCTCTTGAACGTGTACCTACCCCTAATATGTCTTTTCCTATAACGTCCTCGCAACGTGCCATTGTTGTTGCTAATGCCGACCCGAAAAGCATGGGGCGTGTGAAAGTACGCTTTCAGTGGCAACTCTATTTAGGTAAAACCACCAATTGGATACGGGTTACAACGCCTGATGGTGGTGGTACTGATGAGGTGTTAAAAAACAGAGGTTTTGTTTTTATACCCGAAACTGGAGATGAAGTGATGGTTGACTTTGAAGGTTTAGATCCTTCAAAACCCTACGTCAGTGGTAGCTTGTTTTCTGGGACCAAAGGTGAAGGGGGAGGCGGAAACAATTTTCGTAAAAGTATTATGACACGTAGTGGGATTAAAATTGTTTTTAATGACAGTCAAGGATCTTTACATATCGAAGACCCTAGTGGCAACACATGGGATATGGACGGAAATGGAAATATAAAAGTTTTTGCACCGAAAAACATTAATATAGCTGCAGGAAATAACATCCATTTATCTGCAGGAAATGACATGAGTATGAGTGTTGGCAACGACCTTACAACAAATGTAGGCAATCGGGCATTATATAATATTATGCAGGCAACACTTCTGAATACCTCTATTCTAAGACAAATAGTTGCAAAATCTTATTTATTACAAGCTACGAATGCACTTATCAACACAGAAGATTCAATAAAATTAGAAAGTAAAGAAACATTTCTTACGGGCATAAATAAATTATTCTTACATTCAGATGAAACTGCTACACTCAACTCAAAAGGAGTAGCAGAAATGAAAGGGACAACTAAAAATAGTTTCACCAATGTTGGAGAAGTTTATGCAACCACTCCAAAAGAAATAACGGCAAAAGTCATTGTGCATTTTCGCCCACAATCAAATTGGAAGGGCGAATTTGGTTTTGATTGGATGCGAATGGCTGACACTGATTGGTTAGGAGGAACTAAAATGTTCGGTGATAATAGCAAATATGAAGATACAATATCAAAACAATATGATGAGGCTGCATTTACAACCCTTACTACTGATATAAACAAATATAATGGACATTTCAAGAAAGACCCCACTATGTATGAATCTCTGAAAAGCAAATACGATGTGCATATAATTTCGTGGCGAAACAAAAAAGATGCTGCGGGCAATGATATAACAGATGCTGCGGGCAATAAAGTACCCGAAGAATATTTTGCCTCATGGATTACCTTATACCCATATAAAACGATAGAAGTTCGTTTGTGTATCGAAGTAGTAGAAGCGGTAGACGAAATCAAACTAATCTCCAGTACTCGAAATATTGAAGTAACACCAGATAAGTTAGGAGCTTTAGCAATTGGAAAACATGAAAAATTTGTCAAAATAGAGTGCAAGGATGCAATAACAGCAGATGCTCAGATACTAGTAGAATCGTATAAAAAAGATGCTGCGGGAGTCTTACAACTCATGGGTAAATCTGGCAAAGTGAATATTTGGAGCAACGAAGCCGCTAAACGAAAAATGAGAAAAGTGGTCTTTGTTTCTGTTCAAAGCAATAGTGGAACTCCTAAAAACACCAATTCGGAGAAAGGGCGTATAAGTTCTTACCTCAATCAGGCATTAATAGAATTAGACCCTGCATCGGCTCAGGTCGATTTACCTGTTCATACCTATGCTGACTTCACTGGGTATAAAGATGCTCTCGGCGAAATGAAAACATCAAATGGCTCGAAGTCGTTAACTACCTACTTAAAAGAGAAACTGAAAGCATTAGACCCTTCAAATCCGACTAAGTACGATTCATTTTTCAAAGCATTCTATTTTAATGATGATGGAGCAGGACGCACAAGTGGATATTCGGCACTTGGTGCGGACTTTGTTGTCGTTTTTCAAAATTGTAATGATCAAACGGCTTCACACGAATTTTTGCATTCATTGAATTTGCCACACTCTTTTTCCAATAAAGAAGCCAGCTCTTTTGCAGATTTTACTTATCAATATGGACTCACAGACAATTTGCTAGACTATTCACATCATACTTTAACCAATGGAAGATTAGCTTTATGGTATTGGCAATGGATTACCGCTAATGCTGCAACACCCGATTTAGCACCTGCAATCGCACTGCCTCCCGTAACTACTTTGCCTGCTACGCTACCACCCGTTGCACCTGTACCATTACCTAAAATACCTGCTACGCCCCCATCCCTAGTGAAAAAATAAATAATTAACATCATTTATTATGGCTTCAATAAAATACCTTCTTTTGATATATTTTGCTTTTAGTTGCCTAAGTGCAAAAAACACACCAGTTATTAACAACCAAAAATTAGAGAATATGCAGATTAAAAACAAATTAGATAACAAATTTGAAAAATTAGACATCGATTGGCTTGAAAAAAATGGAGAGCAAAGGAATATGGGCGATAAACATAGTTACCTTCATGAAAAACAAAGCGATACAGGACTAATAGCCATCTACGGTTCTGTGGCTTTTGGGTATTCCCGTATTGAACATTTCAATAATAGTTTATTTAAGATGGTAAAACTATATTATCCTAACGGTGGCATCAAAGAAAAAGGTTGGATGTTTAATAATTCACAAACAAAAAAAGGCACTTGGTATGAATTTGACAATCACGGAAAACCCATTAAGACAACCGATTATGACAAATTAACTGAATATAAGTTTGAAGATGCAATACGCTTTTGTGAATTAGAAAATATACCCCTCCTAAAAGGGTATATTCAACCATCCACTGGGCGACATACGAATATTAGCCGATATTATGATGAAAAAACAGCCTCATATCAATGGTATATAGGATGGCTTAAAAATTTTTACCTTATGGAAAAAATAATACTTGATGGTAAAACAGGCAGAGTATTGCACCGAGAAGAAATAGAAGTTATAAATAATTAATCGTATGCCCGATAAAATTCATAAATTTTCGTTATTGCTTTTGATAGTTATAAGCAGTTCAATTACCAATGCACAAGGATACGCCATATCTATACGCACAATAGATCGTGTTCCTTGCTTAGAGGTAGATAACAAATTTGAAAAATTAGACATCGATTGGCTTGAAAAAAATGGAGAGCAAAGGAATATGGGCGATAACTTCAATTACCAATATCAACTAGAAAGTGATATTGGGCTACTTAACATTAGTGGTTCTAAAATTTATGGATATAACCGTCTTGAATACTTCAATAATAGCTTATTTAAGATAGTAAAACTATATTATCCTAACGGTGGCATCAAAGAAAAAGGTTGGATGTTTAATGATTCCGAAACAAAAAAAGGCACTTGGTATGAATTTGACAATCACGGAAAACTCACTAAGACAACCGATTATGACAAATTAACTGAATATAAGTTTGAAGATGCAATACGCTTTTGTGAATTAGAAAATATACCCCTCCTGAAAGGGTATATTCAACCATCCACTGGACTGCACACCAATATTAGCCGATATTATGATGAAAAAACAGCCTCATATCAATGGTATATAGAATGGCTTAAAAATTTTTACCTTATGGAAAAAATAATACTTGATGGTAAAACAGGCAGAGTATTGCACCGAGAAGAAATAGAAGTTATAAATAATTAATCGTATGCCCGATAAAATAACCGACACCGCCATACTGTTATGCGACAAAGGTGTAACCCCTACTCCGTTGACAGTCACCAGTCAGACCTTTTGCTTTGCGGAAGGTAAACTGATAGCCACCGAGCAAGACAAACAGGCAATGATCAATATCAAGCCTTTTGGAATATGCAAACTAAAACCGAGTATAACGGGATATTTACCCTGTACCCCTGCACCAATCGCTTGGCAGAACCCGACCCCTAAAGACGAAATCAATGGTTATAAGATACTTACTGATCAATCGGAATGTTCCTGTGCCACAGGAGGAACAATCAAAGTACAAAGCAAAGGGCATTCAGAGAATCACGACACAGAGTAATGGGTGGAGATGCTCTATGAGCAATTAAAACTTGAAATAAAATGAACCTTTTTTATAGCCTATTGCTATTAATTTGAGTAACAATATTTGCTTTAGTAGTTGGGTGTTCAGAAAAAAACATATATCTTCGAAACTAACTAATAGATATAAGCACAACTTATGATAAAATTATCTCTTTTATTTTTGCTATTTAGTCTTTCTTTATCTACTATGCAAGCGAAAGACGTAATTGAAAGTATCGAATTGTCAAATGGAAAAACCATCATTATTTATAGCGACAAGACATGGGCATATACAAGTAAAAGTTCGGATACACGTCTAAGCAATACAAAATCAAACACATACAACAAATCATCGCAAATATCAACAACGACTACCAAAAGATCAAAGTCCAATAGTTCATATCACTCTAATAACTATTCTGGTCTTTGTGGAGCTCAAACAAAAAAAGGAGGTTCATGCAGACGGCGTGTTTCTGGAGGTGGCCGATGCTATCAACATTGACTAAAATTGCTAGAGGTACATCTTGTTTATCGGGCAAAGACAAATTTCTGATTCCATCAAAAGATAAGTTATTACCGATCAGTACACAAGATATTTCTTATTTCTATACAACAGATAGAAATACGCAGATTGGTTTAAGGAACGGCAAAACTTACTGCTATGCGAAAACGCTGGAGCAGATTTCGTCCTCGTTAAATGCTTCGGATTTTTACAGAGCCAACAAGCAGTTTATTGTAGCACGTGATAGTGTAAAAAGCATAAGCACTGGTTTGATAGCCGATTGCTTGTTAGCCTCGACGTAGAGGTGCCGGAACGCATCTATGTGAGTAAAAATAAAGCATCCGAATTTAAAACATGGATGGTCAATGAATAGATGAATTTGTGTTTTCGATCCGCTTCTGTATCAAATTGATTGCCAATTGGGATGGCTTATTTTTAAGGTTACAAACAGTCTTAGATTGGAGCTGATGGGATTTCTGACTGCAACGAATTTTTACGTAAATACATCTGCATCATATCATTATTGCAAATAGAGTTATAAATCGTCGGAATGGGGAACTGCAATCGGTATATATTATATGGTGGAGATGCTCTGTGAGCACAGATAGGCTGATTGAATAAACAAAGGGATGGTTGATTACTATTTTGGACAATTCGTCGTTTTTTTTTAGAATGATAAAATTGTATGTGAAATTAGCAACTCTCTCTCCTCCAAAAAAAACGTAATAAGCTGTATTGAAAATGAAGTTGGATTTAAAATAACCTATGAAACCAAAATCTATTCAATACAGCCTATAAACAAACTAACTTAACTAACAACTAAAACAAACTAACTTAACTAACTCATGAACAAAACAAACAAACAAACTAAAACAAAACTATAAACTAACAAAACTTATTTTTCAAATTTATTAATTGGGGATTTTTTCGATAACTAACAATCCTCCCTTCTTGTCATAATAGGTACAAATAAAATTTTTTGCATTTAATACCCATTTCTGAACACCTGCAAGTGCAGCTTTTTTGCAGAACGTAATGTAGTCAATCTTTCCTTGTCTAAACAATGGAAGTATATCTACTAATTTGTCTTCAGAACTTGTGTCTGCAACGTCCAACAAAGAGTATTGGGGTTCGGATAGTTCTATATCGCTACCTCCTTTGTATAATACAACACGTCCGTTGTTCACGTAATGCTCGTAATACAATACTCCTTTCTCGTTCATTTCACTGACAGTGATAGTAGAGTTTACACCATTTTTCACCTTCGTTGCCTTGGCTTTTATTTGACTAACCTTTAACATCTCGTTCACTTTTTATGTGATAACCTTTTGTCCCAATCTTCATAAATAAAAACGCCCCTAAGCATTTTTTGTTTCTCCAAATCCCCTTATTTAACATTGTTTAACATTGTTTAACTCGATGAAATTACCAAAGGTTACTACTCATAATCTACACTTATAACAACCAAAGGTAGCACTAATAAGGGAAACACATTCTTTTTTTATTATTTTATATCGAAAATCTACTTTTCGAGCGTTTCGGTATTAACATAAAAAAACAACTTTAAACACAAAATCCGCCACCATCAACAATGGCGGATTTATTTTTCACACCAAAACAAGATTTTAGTCGGCTTGGGCCTTTACCCATCCCGATGTACCGTTTTCGTTGATGGCTTCTATTGCAAAATAATAAGGCTTACGTTTGTCCATACCTGCATAATAATATTCGTTGACATCGTACACCATTACCGAGCTGTACAGCTTATCGGGTTCGGTGCCTATGTATATATTGTAGGCATATGCACCCTCTACAGGCTTCCATTTGAGCCAAGCATTACGCTTGTCAGTAGCATCGCCACGCAATACCATAAACTCGTCTACGGCTTGTGGTTTAACACCTGCTCCAAACCCAAATGCACGAAAGCCCGAAATGGCAAATTTGCCAGTAGGCATATGTATATTCTCTAATTTGAGGTATCGGTATTTGATAGGTCTGGCAAACTCAACGTAGTCGTGCGGAACATCTGTTTTGTTTTTGCTTTTGTCTACCACTACCTCCCATTTCTTCGCATCGTTCGATGCGTATATCTTGTACTGATGGTAGTTGCCCGTAGTTTTACCCATAAAGGCTACATCTTGGTCGGCATAGTTGATCTGTATAGCATGTATGGTAGATACCTCGCTTAGGTCAGAAATCAACCATTCGCCTGCATTACCTGTTTTGGCACTCCAATACGTTTTTACGTTTTCGTCTACAATATTGTTTGCACGCATTGCACCCAAGGTCGATGACACTTGCACAGGTTTGTTGTAGTTGAGTAGCATCCAACCCGAGAAACGGCTTTTGAGATGATCGCCCTTGCCATTTGGTAAATAGTGAGGATAGTCTCCAAATGCTGTATTGCAATACATGTTGCCTTGTGCATCAAAGCCAGCTGGCCAGATCCCTACCCTACGCTCAAAGTTGTTACGCACCCCTATTACCATGGTCGATGTATGCCAGTAGTTGTTCCAATTGTCTTGAAACGTTGCCCCATGCCCTGCACCACGTATAAATCCGCCTGCCTTCATGCTCAAGGGTAACGATACGTGCTCGAAATTGCCTAACGGGCTGTTACCCACAGCCACACCATCGGCATAATGGCTAAACTCGGTACCGGGACCACCCCATTGCAAGTAGTATTTGCCCTTGTGCTTAGTCATCCAAGCACCTTCCATAAATGGTTTGAGAAACGTATTGTCCATATGCTCACCAAATCGATGCCAGCCTATGTTATCATCATCAGTCAACAGCAACTCTTTGCGTGTGCCGATGGGTTGCCATGTTTTACGATCCAGTTCTATACCATAGAGGGGATATACATTGCTACTGCCATTGTACATATAGAGGCGGTTGTCGTCATCCACAAAAAATGCGGGATCCCAACCTCCTATATCGAAACGCTCAACGGCTTTTGACCATTGGGGATTTTCGGCTTTGGGGTTGGTACTCATCCAGATAGGAAACAGGCGCGAGTAGGTAGAACCAAATACCATGAGGGTATCGCCTTGTACCCATGCAGCTGGTGCACACAAGTCGTCCCACTTGTTAGGGGTTTTATCTTTGGCTTCTTGGGTAAGGAAGCTTTGCTTTACAAAGTTCCATGTCGACAGATCGGGACTCCACCAGTAGCCTTCTTGGTTGGTAGAAAAGAGGTAGAAGTCGCCTTTGAAATTAACAATTACAGGGTCTGCTGAGGTACGGTGCTTACCCCATGTGGTAAAATTGGGTATCGGACAATATCCATAATCTACGTTGATGGGGTTGCAATACGTTTTTTGTTGAGCCGAGGTGCTTACTACGCCGCATATACACAACAGGGCAAGTGTTGCTATTTTTAAGACTTTCATGTTTTTTTATTTCTTTAGATTTAAATAAACAGCCTGCGGCAAAATACACACAGGCTGTTGTTCTTTTTTTTTGAAGTTATTCTTATTTATCGCAATTCGGGACTTTCGTATCCTAGCGTTTTTAGTCCTTTTTGCACATCGGGATGGCTCATAAATAGTTTCCAAAGCAACTGCGATCGATGATTTTCGATCATCACGGCAATGGGTCCTTGGTCTATTGCCAAATAGCGTTGCGGATACCAGTTTGCAGTTTCGCTATATGCGTCATAAAAACCGTATTTGCCCCACATCTTGTTGCCCATGGCATAGAGGTTTCGCATCACCGCCATCGACTCTTGGGGGGTATACACGATCGACGACAGGGCTGCTGTGGGTGTTATCACTCCATGATCGCCCCGCTCGCTTGGCTCGTGTGCGGCATATCCATCGACCGAGTAGCTGGCTGTCAAGCCCCAACTGTTTTCGCCATAGCCTGTATAGCCTTTGGGATTGCGGATGCAGTAGGCACGGTTGATGAGGGTATAGTTTTTCATCTCGTCAAAGTAGTTGGCATACTTATCTTTCAGCCCTACTGGATTTAATCCGAGGAATGAGTAATGTGCCCAGAATAGGGGTCCTGCCTGTGTGCCTTGGTAACGCATGTTGAGTTTGAAACCTTCTACTTGGTGTGGTTCTACAATGGCTCCTTTTTCTGCCCATCCATCGTGATAGGTGGCTGCAGATGTGGAGTGTGTAGGTGATGATGCTGCTAAGATGTAGGTAATGAGACACTCGTTGTATCCTCTGATTGCAAAGTTCATCTCCCACGATGCACTCGGACTCCAATGCCAGTAGAGTACGTCTTTGCCATTTTGATGCCAGCTCCATTCTACTTCACGCCAAATTTTGTCCATACGTTTGGCTAATGTTTTCTCGGCTTCTGTACCATTTACGTAGTACTGATGTGCGGCTAATAAACCTTGTATAAGAAACGAGGTTTCGACAAGGTCGCCTCCATTGTCTTTGTCGCTAAAGCCTTTTACCTTGCCCGTATCGCCATACCACCAGTGTGGATATACGCCATGAAAGCGATCGGCTGTTTCGAGAAATGTGAGTATTTTATCAAATCGGGCATGCCCTTCTTGGGGGGTGATGTAGCCTCGATCGATACCTGCTATGAGTGCCATGATGCCAAAACCACTTCCTCCTGATGTTACTACATTTTGGTCGTTTTCGGGGTATACACCGTCTACGTGATAACGCTCACGTGCCATACCGCTTACAGGCTCTGCTCCATCCCAAAAGTAGTTGAAGGTACGCCGCTGTACGCTGTCGAGCAAGGCCTCGTCAGATATGGCTAGGCTATCTATGGGGTTGGTTGTAGCAGGGGTGGTGGCTGGTTTGTCTTTACATTGGGCAAACAAGAGTAAGGTACTGAACAGGCTGACGCCTAGTATTATTTTTTTGTTCATCGTTTTGTTTTTTATTGCAATGCAAATCGAGCTTGTTTGACGTGTTTGCTGTCTCCTCCAATCATCAGATCAAAGTCGCCTGGTTCGCAAACAAACTTCAGATCGTAGTTGTAGAATTTTAGCATCTCGGGGGTTACTTTGAAGCTTACGGTTTTGGACTCGCCTTTTTTCAAAAATATTTTCTCAAAACCTTTGAGTTCTTTTACGGGGCGGGTTGTGCTTCCAACAAGGTCACGGATATATAATTGTACTACTTCTGCCCCATCGTACTGTCCGCTGTTGGTTACGGTTACGCTGGCTATAAGCGATCCTCCGTTCATCCTCATTTTGTCAGCCGTCAATTTGATGTCGCTATAACTGAATGTTGTATAACTCAATCCGTATCCAAATGGATAGAGTGGCGAGTTATCTACATCAAGGTA
>JBDLTH010000142.1:0-3266 GCA_039799165.1 Bacteroidota bacterium | reverse complement strand
GTCTAATTCTTGGTGATAGGGTGCAAAAAACTCCTACGTTGTATAGAAGTCAGAGTTTTGGTTGTGTGTTTTGCAAGCTGTGCCTCTACAAGTAGGTATGTCTTCTTTTTTTTTGGGGGGGGGGATTTGCCTAATTTAGGTTTACGTGTGATTCAATCTAGTTTTTTGCTGACGCTTGCATTGTATAAATCGAGTATACGCAAATCGTTATACGTTTGTTTTTTCTTTATACCTAACATCGCTACTATTGATGGCAGAATAACATCGCCATCGGGTCTGAAATGAAGACCAAAGTCGAAGTTAGTTATATCTACACCAAACGTTTGAGAATAGGATGCTAAAAAATCAAAGGCATCTTCGCCGTATATATCCAAATCTGCATCTAGCCGAGTGTCTGTATTTAATGTATCTGCATCCACATCCAATTGCGAAGATATAAATGCGATCAGTTTGTTGTATATTGTAGTATCCATATCTTACTGTTTTCTACCAGCTTTGTGTATGCCTTAGTTAAGCAATAGCCCAATATTTGTGCATATTGATGTGCAATGAAGCATTGCACCCCCGATCAATTTTTTTGGGATGTTTATCCTTTCCCTTTATCTGTTATTTGGGGTAATGGTTCGCAGTGCTGTTTGTTTACAACAATGCTTCGCAACAAATCTTTATCGCTAAAACAGCGAGATATATTTTGTATAATTTCGGTATAATTATCTTTTTTCTTTCCGTTCTCTTCCCAGCGGTGATAAAAGGGCTTAATAGAGATACAGTTTTTGTGTTGAAATAGTTTGCGTAGCATGGTTCGGTCTGCCAAACCACACGATATGCCCACTAAGAATAGTTGATAGGGGCCCGATTCTATAAACCGCTCCATGTCTCTGTAATTAGACGATTCTAAATAATTTATCGATTTCACATTATCTAGCAATTGGGGGGTATCCGACTTTTCTATTTCTTTATACTCGTCGGCTTCTTCATCACCATAACCAAATATCATCCGATTGTTGCCACAGTCATCAAGAGTACCGTGTATGTGGTTTATTCTAGGTATTTTATTCTCTCCCCAAAAAGGGTTGAAATAAGGTGTAATGTAGGGTACTTCTGTCTGCGTATAATTAAAATTAAGAAACATTATATTTTCAGGAATTAAAAAATAACGTGGTAACAATCCACTATAATCGGCAATATCCTTCGTCTTTTCTGTATCTCGCTCATATTCTTCAAACTGCTTTAAAACCATGTTTGTATATCTTTTGCAGTCTTCAGTATCTTTGCAAAGCACCCTTGCAATAGGGCGAGTTGCGAATAAAGGTTCCCATTCACTCTCATCATTACGATATCCAATTCTATTTCTTAGCTTCTCATCATTACAGTATTGCTCCATTTTTTCGGATACATCATCAACATACACATCCCAAGAGCTTAAGCCAATATCTTTGGGCGAAACATACGAATAAAATAAATATTCTATCTTGCTATACTCTTCACTCCGCTTATCCAACAATCGTAAATATTCTTTCAATAAATCTTTTATTTGTTTAAATTCGTTATTGAGCGTTTTTACGGATCTATCAATATAATTTTTACCCGATTTTGCATTTATTATATCCAACAGTTCTT
Organism: Bacteroidota bacterium; assembly: GCA_039799165.1. Classification (GTDB taxonomy): domain Bacteria; phylum Bacteroidota; class Bacteroidia; order Bacteroidales; family Dysgonomonadaceae; genus Dysgonomonas_A. Next base: position 1,646 of record JBDLTH010000142.1, on the reverse strand, counting down.
TGTAATAATCAGCTTCTATATCAGACCAGTTTTTGTTGATGTAGTTTTTAGAAATAATTCTGAAAAATTTTGATTGAATAGAACCACTCAGTGCATCAGCAAATGTTTTAATAGCTTCAGAGCTAATCTCAATAGGTTTGCCATCAGTATCTTTATCTATTAAGAAATCAATCGTTTTGGCTTTATGCACCTCCCCCCATTCACCTCTACTATAAGGGTTTTTTATTTTTATCAATTTGTTATGATCTTCCACAGAAGGTTCAAAAGAAGGTTCTCGCAATTTTTCCTCTAAATATTTACTAATCCCTATCCACAAATGTTCGATAAAATTTTTGTAGCTTGTTTTCATTCCGTGTGCAAGGTCAAAACCATTGCCTAGTAGTATAAGTCTGTTCATTCGTATTGTTTGTTTTATTTTGTGTAAAGTTACCTAATATACCGCATACACCCATTTTATTTTAGCTAAGAAAATTCCCCCTGTTTTCGCTCTCTCAAAAGAGTGTTTTTCTGATATTTTTAATTATGATAAATACTTTTTAAAAAAAAATAAAAAGATCGCTTGCGAAATTGATTTTTTTTATATATTTGCTTATCAATATTAAAAACGTTTACCTAACCATGAAAAAGCATATTTACCTATCGCTATTCCTTTCATTAGGATTAATAGCTTGCAACTCGCCTAAGAAAAACGAGGCAGTGCCTACCACAAGCACCACCGTGCAAACAACCGCACCCGTCAAAGGCGTATGGGTAACCAATGTAGCGTCAGACGCATTGCACTCACGCACCAAGATACAAGAAACGGTAGCCATCTGCAAAAACTCGGGCATTACAGATATTTATGTTGTAACCTGGAACAGGGGACGCACCTTGTATCCAAGCCAGCTTATGCAGACGGAGTACAACCAGCCCATCATGGAAAAATTTGCAGGGCGAGACCCCTTGCAAGAAATGATAGAAGAAGGACACAAAGCAGGGCTTAAAGTGCATGCGTGGTTCGAATTTGGATTTGCAACATCGTACCAAGACCCAACAGGGGGCGAAATATTGCGTAAGCATCCCGAGTGGAAGGCTATTGACAATACGGGCAAGCTGGTGAGCAAAAACGGGTTTCAGTGGATGAACGCCATCAACCCCCAAGCACAACAGTTTGTGAAATCGTTGGTGATGGAAGTTGTAACCAAATACGATGTAGACGGTATACAGGGCGACGACCGATTGCCTGCTATGCCATCGCTTGGTGGATACGATGCCTACACCCTCGATTTGTACAAAAAAGAGCATAACGGACAACTCCCTCCTAACGATTATATGGATGCGGCATGGCTTACATGGCGTGCCGATAAGCTGACGGCGTTTTTGGGCGAGTTGTACAACGAGGTCAAAGCTGCCAAACCCAACATGATTGTGAGTATGGCACCCAGCATACACCCATGGGCCAAAGAAGAGTACTTGCAAGACTGGCCCACGTGGCTAGAAAAAGGATATTGCGACTACGTCATACCTCAAGTATACCGATACACCATGGAGGCGTACACCAATACTTTGAAAGAGCAAGTATCGTTTCTGAAAGAAGATCAAAAGAGCAAATTTTTTGCAGGCGTGCTGTTGCAAGTCGATGGCAAAAACCCAACACAAGGCATGCT
>JBDLTH010000141.1:0-66834 GCA_039799165.1 Bacteroidota bacterium | reverse complement strand
AACTTCTATAAGGGAATTACGGGCGATAGTATCAACGTACTACTTGTAGCAGCGGCTTTTAACTTCAAAAGGAGGATGAACATCTACAAAAAGATACTTTCCCATATTATTGAAATAATACTGGAAAGTATGTTTTATAAATTATGTCCTAGTTCGACTTGTTAAGGGACGACTAGTTAACATTCTGACTCTGAATTTATACAATTTATAAATAAAATGACAATATCTAAGCTTAATAACTCCGATTGTTTACATACAATTCGAGTTATTATTAATTTTTAGTTTGCTGCTCATATACAATTGCATTAACAGCTGCAACAGCTGTTAAATTTACAATATCTCGTACGGAGCTTTCAATATCTGTAAAATGAACAGGCTTGTTCAACCCTATCTGAATTGGACCAATGCTTTCGCCTGCTATCCCAAAATCGACAAACATGCGACTAATAACATTAGAAGAACTTAGGTTAGGGAATATCAACGTGTTTACATCCTTACCCTGTAAGGTATTGAAGGGAAACATCTGATCTCTCAAATCTTTATTTAGAGCAAAATTGACCTGCATCTCTCCATCAACCACTATTTCGGGGTGATGCTCGTGTAAGTATGCTACGGCTTTTGAAATACTCAAAGGACTTCCATCCTTATCAGCTCCAAAATTAGAGAACGAAAGCATTGCAATTGTCGGATCGTAATTAAAAAACTTAACAGCTTGGTGCGTTAACTTTGTTATATCAATCAAAGCATCCGTATTAGGCCATCTATTAATAAGAGTATCGGCTATAAAAAAAGCACCTTTCTTAGTCTGAAGAATGTGCATCGCTGCAAAATGATTAGTATCTGGTTGCAATCCAATAACCTCTATTGCTTTTTGAGCAAACTCTTGATAATGACTGTACACACCTGTAATCAAAGAATCGGCATCGCCTGTTTCTACCATCATCATACCAAAATAGTTTCGGTCATTCATTTTCTCAAAAGCCTCAATATAGGTAACACCTTGTCTTACACGCTTGTTAGATAGTATTCGTGCATACTTTTCTCTACGCACATCTTCAGTTATTGAGCGATGATTAACGATCTCAATACCATTTAGGTCTAAACTATTTTCTTGGGCTATCTTAGCAATACGTTCTTCATTTCCTACCAGAATAGGAATACAAATACCATCACGTTTACATATAATAGCCGCTTTTATCATATTGATATGGTTACCTTCGCAAAACACAATTCGTTTAAGCTTGGTTTTAGCCAAACTTATTAGTTCACGAACCAACTTGTTGCTATAACCCATCATTTCGGTCAACTTATTTTCATAAGCATTCCAATCCGTTATTTGTTTACGAGCAACTCCCGACTCTACCGCAGCTTTTGCTACCGCCACCGACACTTTAGTCAATAATCTAGGATCTAAAGGTTTGGGTATAAAATACTCTCTACCAAAAGCAATACGTTGCAATCCATATGCAGCATTCACAACATCCAGCACAGGTTCTTTAGCCAAATCTGCTAATGCCTTTACCGCCGCCAACTTCATCTCTTCATTGATACTTGTGGCTCTTACATCAAGAGCTCCTCTGAATATATAAGGAAAACCAAGTACATTGTTTACCTGATTAGGGTAATCAGAACGACCTGTTGCAAAAATTACATCTTCTCGTGCCGCCAAGGCATCTTCATAAGTAATTTCAGGATTGGGGTTTGCTAAAGCAAAAACAATGGGACTGTCACTCATTGATCGCAGCATATCTTGCGAAAAAACGCCCGCCTTAGATAATCCCAAAAAGACATCCGCACCTACAATAGCTTCAGCAAGTGTGCTGAAAGGTTTATCGGTTGCAAAATATTTTTTTTGATCGGTAAGATCACTGCTATTTATCGAAATCACTCCTTTACTATCGCACATTACGATATTCTCTTTCTTTACACCCAAGCTCATGTATAACTTAGTACAAGCAATGGCGGATGCTCCTGCACCATTTACAACCACCTGTACTTCATCTATTTTTTTGCCAGCAATAGCCAAAGCATTTAACAATGCTGCAGATGAAATAATAGCAGTACCATGCTGGTCATCGTGCATCACAGGTATATCCAATTCCTCCTTTAAGCGTCGCTCTATTTCAAAACATTCAGGTGCTTTAATATCTTCCAAATTGATGCCACCAAAAGTTGGTGAAATGGCTTTAACGGTTTGGATAAATTTTTCGGGATCAGTTTCATCAACCTCTATATCAAATACATCGATTCCTGCAAAAATCTTAAACAGCAATCCTTTTCCTTCCATCACAGGTTTTCCTGCTAATGCACCTATATTACCAAGACCCAATACGGCTGTACCGTTAGAGATGACAGCTACTAAGTTTCCTTTAATTGTATAATCGTAGGCGGCTTCAGGATTTTTTTCGATTTCGAGGCAAGGCTCAGCAACACCTGGAGAATATGCCAAAGACAGATCGGTTTGTGTACTATAGGGTTTTGTTGGAACAATCTCTATTTTACCTGGTTTTCCTTTAGAGTGATAAGCCAATGCAGCTTCCTTTGTTATGTGTGCCATAGCAATTGAGTATTTTTTAATGTTTTTTTGATATTAAATTGATTCAATCATTAGCATTATGATACAAATCAACTTCAATATTTTACGAAATTAATAAAAAAACGCATCGAACTTAAATAATGGCAATATTATTTTGAATAGGGAGTGGAGAATGGCACATAATAAAAAACAGAAAGCCCGCGAAATCACTTCGCAGACTCTCCTTCTTAACACAAACTTTACAAAACTACACAATAGAGTTGATTGCGGCCTGATAATCCGGTTCAACCGTAATCTCAGGAACCAACTCACTGTACGATATATTTCCTTTAGGGTCGATAACGACTACTGCACGAGCTAAAAGCCCTTTCAATGGTCCATCTGTTACCAACAAGCCATAATTCTCAGCAAATTCGGAATTTCTAAAACTTGATCCCGGAACTACATTAGCGATGCCTTCGGTTGTACAAAATCTTCCTGCTGCAAAAGGTAAATCAGCCGAAACTGCCAATACAACAGTATTGTTTAGTTTACTTGCTTCTTGATTAAATCTGCGAACAGAAGCTGCACAAACACCAGTATCTAAACTAGGAAAGATATTTAACACTACATACTTACCACTGTAATCTGCAAGTGTGATCTCTGCTAACTCGTTATTAACTAATGTGAACATTGGAGCTGGAGTACCATTCTTTGGCAACTCACCTGAAGTGTTTACTTCACCACCTTTAAAAGTTATTTTTGTCATAATTTTAAATTTGTTTATAGACATTTGCTCTCCAAATTCAGAGGCAAATATAATATGTTTTTTATTGTTTACCTAAAGTTTTTTATTAAAAATTACTTTTTTAACTCTATTTCAAGGAATTTTGCTGTTATTCCTGTTTTTTTACTGATAAATATTTCAGGTTTTCCCTGCATCACTAGCATACCACCACCCGTTCCTCCCTCAGGTCCCATATCAATTATATAATCGGCACACTTTATTACATCTAAATTATGCTCAATCACAATTACTGTATTGCCACGTTCAACAAGTTTATTCAGCACCGAAAGTAAGACACGTATATCCTCGAAATGCAAGCCTGTTGTTGGTTCATCTAATATATATACTGTTTTACCCGTATCAGTACGGGCTAGCTCTGTTGCCAGCTTTACACGTTGCGACTCTCCACCCGATAATGTTGTTGATGGTTGACCTAGTTTTATATATCCAAGTCCCACTTCTTGCAGTACTTTAACTTTATGTAATATAGTGGGTGTATTCTCAAAAAACTCAACGGCAGCATTGATGGTCATGTCCAGAACATCGGCAATAGACTTTCCTTTAAATCGTACTTCTAGCGTTTCTCTGTTGTATCGTTTTCCGTAGCACTCTTCACATGGAACAAATACGTCTGGCAGAAAGTTCATCTCAATCGTTTTATACCCATTGCCACCACACACTTCGCATCTACCACCTTTAACATTGAACGAAAATCGTCCTGCTTTATATCCTCTGATCTTAGCTTCGGGAAGATTGACATATAGATTACGAATATCTGAAAAAATTCCTGTATACGTTGCCGGATTAGATCGAGGCGTTCTCCCAATAGGAGATTGATCGACACTAATCACTTTATCTACAAACTCGATGCCTTCTATTGATTTGTATGGTAAAGGATCGGCTAATGACCTAAAAAAATGCTGACTAAGAATAGGCAACAATGTACCATTAATCAAGCTTGATTTTCCGCTACCCGAAACACCTGTTACACAAGTCAGTACACCTAGAGGTATAGTTACATTTACCGATTTAAGGTTATGTCCCGTAGCTCCTTTTAACTTAATCACATTGCCATCGCCTTTGCGTCTTTCTTTTGGTATTTCGATTTCTTGCCTGCCATTCAAATAATCAGATGTCATTGTATTTGCTTTCAGCATTTCGGCAGGCGTACCCGCAAACACAACTTCTCCACCTCGCCGTCCAGCAAAAGGTCCCATGTCGATAATATAGTCAGCATCAAGCATCATATCTTTGTCATGCTCAACAACAATAACCGAATTGCCCGAATCTCTGAGCTTTTTCAACGAATTTATTAGTCGCACATTATCTCGTTGATGCAAGCCAATACTAGGCTCATCTAGTATATAAAGTACGTTTACTAACTGCGAACCTATTTGTGTAGCCAGACGTATACGCTGGCTTTCGCCTCCCGATAGTGTAGCCGAGGCTCTGTTCAACGATAAGTAACTTAATCCTACATCTAGCAAGAAAGTTAAGCGCGAGCTTATTTCTTTTTTGATCTCTTCAGCTATAAACCGCTGTTTTTCTGAAATATGGCGATCCATATCCTGTATCCAGTCATAAAGCTCTTGAATATCAAGATTGGCAAGTTCTGCTATATTTTTATTGTTTATTTTATAATGAAGAGCTTCCTTATTCAATCGTAACCCTTCACAATCGGGGCAGACTACTGTTTTTATAAACTGATTTGCCCACTTCTGTGCTGTGGCAGAGGCATCGCCCTCTTGCTGCATCGTAATGTATTTGGCAACGCCTTCGAATGCAACACTATAGTTTGAGTTTCCGAGCGATTCGTTTTTGATGGTCAATCGCTCGTCTGTTCCAAACATGATTTCATCAAATGCCTCTTCAGAAATATCTTTTACTGGCGTTTTGATGGTTGCTCCATATTTTTCGCAAATGGCTTCAATTTGCCAAAAGAATAATGAATTTTTATATTTTCCTAAGGGTACAATTGCTCCTGCATGAATACTCATTGTATTCTTTGGAACAATTTTAGTCATATCTATCTGGTTGATTGCCCCCAAGCCTTTGCATTTGGGACAATTACCATACGGAGAGTTAAACGAAAAGTTATGAGGGGCAGGCTCTCCATAAGATAAACCAGTAGAAGGACACATCAGCTGACTACTGTAATGACGTACCTCGTTCGAGTCAGGTTCTTGAATCATTATCAGCCCCTCGCCTTGCTTCATCCCTGTTCGTACACTATTCTTTAATTGCTCTTCGAACTTATTAGATACAGCCAGTTTATCTATCAATATTTCGATACTGTGATTTTTATATCGATCGACACGCATACCTGGTAAAATCTCTCTAATTTCTCCATCAACACGTACGTTTAAATATCCTTTTTTTCTTATTTGCTCAAAAAGTTCCTTGTAATGTCCTTTTCTATTACGAACTACAGGGGCTAAAATGTATATTTTTTTACCTATATACCGAGTTAATATCAAATCTAAAATTTGCTGCTCAGAATATTTCACCATTTTTTCGCCAGTAAGATACGAATAGGCATCGCTGGCTCGGGCAAAAAGGAGACGAAGAAAATCATATATCTCGGTAGTTGTACCTACCGTAGAACGTGGATTGCGATTCACTGTTTTTTGTTCGATCGAAATAACGGGGCTCAGACCTGTTATTTTATCAACATCAGGACGTTCCATACCTCCCAAAAAATTTCGTGCATATGCCGAGAAGGTTTCGATATACCTCCGTTGTCCTTCTGCAAAAATAGTATCAAATGCCAAAGAGGATTTACCGCTACCACTAAGTCCTGTGATTACAACCAACGAGTTTCGAGGAATATCGACATCAATATTTTTCAGATTGTGTACACGGGCACCATACACTGATATTTTTTCAGTATCTTCTACTCTTTGATCCATTTGCGATAGATTCTTGTTCCTTGTCTATAACAAGTATTTATTAATTAGTTTGTAACCCAATTTTTATCATACACCTTCACTTTTTCGCCTTGTTTGTAGTAAAGAGACTCTTGTGTGGGTATAAGTATAGTATATGTTTTAGTGTTTCGTGCCGAGATAGTCAATTTACGATCTCTCAACCACGAATTAAAATCTTTTAATTGGGCATAGCTTATACCATTGTCTTGTGCAAACGAAGCCAAATCGTAGATAGATGATGATACCTCTACTCGTTTAAAATCAATTGGTTTATACAACTGATCTGCCGACAATACAAATCCATACTTGTAAGGATCCTCGAATATGTTTTTCATAGCAAGCATTCTGAAATAATAACGTGATGTTTCTTCTACCAACCAAAGGTCAAGACCATCATTGGCTTGTTGCTTGCTCAATTCGCTCGAAACACGTCCCATACCTCCGTTGTAAGAAAGAGCTACACTGGCCCAACTTCCATATTTGTTATAAGCGGTTTTTAAATATCGACAGGCTGCTTCGGTCGATTTTTCGATAGAAAAACGCTCGTCTACCTCCGTATTTATTTCTAGGTTATACTCACCTGCCGTACTTGGCATAAACTGCCACAAACCAGCTGCTTTTGCTGACGATACGGCTCTGGGATCGAGCAAACTCTCTATAACAGCAAGGTATTTTAAATCGGCTGGAACTCCGTTTGCTTTCAAAATAGGGTCTATTATAGGAAATATACGATTGGCTCGTTTCAGTAATAATAGGGTTGACGAATGAAGATACGTAAAGCTGTTTATCTCCCGATCGTATCTTTCGTGTAAGTCGTATCTATCTAGTTTTATTCGTTCACCTGCAAATGTTACCTCATCAGGAACTTCTACGGATGCTGTCATAGACAGTACCTTGGGATTTTTAGCTTGTTCCACCTTCATCTCGGATGTAGACAGCAAGAAAAAACCTATCGACAATAGACAAGAAACTGATAAAAAACCAATTATATATTTTTTCATTTAGATAAATAATTATTTTTCTGAATTTAGGACTATCAAAGTTAATAAATTATCTTGTACTGAATCTTAATATAACAGATACATAAAAAATAATTTAGTGATGGGCACCTTATTTATCTGCGTTTTGTGGCGTTTTTTCGCAGAGTAATTCTTGTAATTTTTCGGGTGTTATATTGGGATGAATACGCCCCCCTTTCATAAACGAAATACGCCCCCTTTCTTCCGAAACCACAATAGCCAGAGCATCTGTCTCTTGTGTTATAGCCAAACCTGCCCTGTGCCTCAACCCAAATTGTTTAGGAATTGTAGGGTCTTGCGAAATAGGCAAAATACACCCTGCTGATAATATCTTGTTTTCGCCAATAATCATGGCACCATCATGCAATGGACTATTTTTGAAAAAAATAGTCTCAAGCAATCGTGTACTCACATCAGCCTGTATAGGTTCTCCCGTGTGCCCGTACAAACCCAGAGACATTTCTTGTTCGATAATAATTAAAGCTCCTGTATGCGATTTTGCCATGTTCATACAAGCTAAGACAATGGAGGTAATATATGTTTCCGAAATTTGCTCGGATCGTTCTATTCCAAAAAACTTAGATATAAGCTTAAAGGTATTGTTAGAACCTAATGACATTAGAAAACGCCTGATTTCGTCTTGAAATAGGATGATGATAACAAAAAGACCAATACTCACAAACTTGTCTAGGATAGCACCCATAAGCCTCATTTGCAACACATGAGCTATAAGTATCCAAAGGATAAGAAATGCAATGATGCCTCTAAATATAGTACTGGTGCCAGACTTCTGTACCAAGTTGTAGAGCTGATACATTACAAATCCAACAAATAGAATGTCAATTATGTCTTTAATGCCAAAGTTTTCCAAAACAAATAATTTGAAACAATATTTTTTTATTCGATCTTATAAGTCTGGGGCTTGCTCGATTTTGTGTAAGATAGAAACAACTTCCATCGCTTCTTTTACATCATGCACCCGAAGTATATTTGCTCCATTAAGTAAGGCATATGTATTCAAAACTGTAGTTCCGTTCAACGCCTCGGATGCTGTATTGCCTAAAAGTTTGCTTATCATCGATTTTCGAGAGACTCCTACCAACAAAGGTAGGTTAAAATTTTGGAAGAAGCTCAACTGCTTCATCAATTGATAATTTTGATCGATGTCTTTCGAAAAACCAAATCCAGGATCAATGATAATATCATTGACACCCATCTGATGTAGCAAAGCTGTCTTTTGAGAAAAATAATACGAAATGTCTTGTATCAAGTCAGCATAATGAGTCTTATGTAGCATAGTCTGCGGTGTTCCTTGCATGTGCATTAACACATAAGGCACACGGAGTTGTGCGACGGTTTCGAACATTTTCTTATCAATATCTCCTCCCGATATATCATTGATCATGGCTACACCATATTCTTTTACGCATAGCTTGGCTACATCAGCATAAAAAGTATCTACTGACAATATAGCTTCGGGACAGTGTTTTCGTATGCTATCGAGTGCTGGAACAAGTCGCTCAATTTCTTCTGTGGCTGACAGGAATTGTGCCGATGGGCGTGTCGATTGTGCACCTATGTCTATTATGCTAGCTCCTTCTACCAGCATCTGCCGTACTTGGTCTACAATATCAGCATTAGTCTCTTTTCGACTGTTGGCATAAAAAGAATCGGGTGTTATATTCACAATGCCCATAACCAAAGGTGTGGACAGGTTGAATAATGTACCTTTTATATTTATTGTTTTTTGTATATTCATTTCTATACCTAAGAAATTTAATTTTCGAGATTTATGATTTCTTCGTCCAAAAGGGTCAGCTTTTCAATACCATCTTCGGTTATCAGATAGGTATTTTCTATACCTACTGCACCTACTTGAGGAATTACAAATTTGGGTTCAAGAGCAAAAACAGTACCCGCAAGCAATAGTTCATCTGATCGTGGGGTCAGCACAGGAGGCTCGTTGATCTCCAATCCTAAACCATGCCCTATAAACTTTGCCTGTTGCCTAGTCCCCATAAAATAAGGTTCTAAATGGCTCTCTTTAACCATTTTTGCGGCAACGTTATACAGTTCTGAACATGCCACTCCTGCCTTGGCTATCTGCATCACCGTATTGTTTATATCAATAGACACTTGATGTGCCTGATACGCTATATCTACTAATTTACCTACCGAGAACACACGTGTCATATCGGTCATCCAAGGGCTATAATTACCTGCCATATCCACCATAATGGTATCGCCTTGTTTGATCCTTTCGCCCGATGCACCTAGTGGCAATACATCGTTTTCGCCCTTACCTCCCAAGGCAAAATCGAAAGGTGAAGGTGTTTCGGCATTTTCACCAACCAACAAACTGCCCATATAAATATCCATATTAGCACCATAGCTTCTAAACAAACCTAACGAGCCATGCCTGCGCATCAGGTGTTCGATCTCGCATTGTAGTTCGATATCGGTCATACCTGTACGGTATACTTGTGGTATTTGTTTGTACACAGCCTCGTGCATTCTGGCACATGCTCTGATTTGATCAATCTCGAAATCGGATTTTACGGAACGTATTTGCCTCAGTAGAACCGACGCATTACTTATACTTTGGATGTGTAAAGACGAGACGAGTCGATTGCAATCGGTATAAGATAAAACATCTACCTCTAATGCTACCGTTTTAGGTAAAGGACGGTTCATCTTCTGAAGCTCGTCGAATAGTTGTTCTGGTTTCCGTATATAGTGTGCATTGCCTAGTTGTATATCCGTTATTCTTTTCAGAAAATGAATGGGTTCTCCATCGGCTGGTAAATAAAAATAGCCATTATATATGGCTCCTACCATATAGAAAACATTAACTGATGTACTTAATATACAGGCATCAATACCATCCTCTTGCATTTTTTGCTGAACTCGTATGTGCCTAGCTTGTATATCTTGTGCCAAAAGTGCTTTGTTATCCATTATATTAATCTTTATATCAACGACTAGGGTATTTTTTACTGATACAATTTATTTTTTTGTATAAACTCATATACGTCTTGTGGCAAAAATGCACGCATATTTTTGCCTTCGTATAAGCCTTGACGAATGAATGTAGACGAAATCTCAATGATGGGCGAATCTAAGATTTCTACCCTTTCGCTCCATTCATTAGCAACTTCAACCGAATGCCCCAAACGAGGGTATACATACAATTTATACTTATCGATAATTTGAGTATGATTTTTCCATTTGTCAAATATTGCCCAATTATCTGCTCCAACAATTAATGAGAACGTATGCTGTGGATATTGGTCATCCAAGGCACGTAAAGTATCTATTGTATAGGATGGTCTGGCTAAACGAAATTCAATATCTGATATTTTGATTTTCGGAAAATCATTGAGTGCCAATCGGCACATTTCTAAACGCAAGGATTCATCGAGAAGTACCACATTGTTTTTGAGCGGATTATGAGGTGTTACGAGCAACCATACCTCATCCAAAGAGGTATATTCTGTAATATAGTTAGCTAGAACTAAATGTCCTATATGAATAGGATTGAACGATCCTGAGAAGATACCAATATTCATTGCTTCAAAAACTTAGATACAACATCTACTGTCTTTTCTTGTGCTTTATCTAAATGCTCATTCATAACCACAACATCAAACTTAGGTGCATAAGAAAGCTCATATTCTGCCTTTGCCAATCGGTCGTTGATAATTTCGGGACTATCCGTACCTCTATTTTCGAGCCTCGACCTGAGTGCTTCAACCGAAGGGGGTGCTATAAATACAGCAAGTGCTTTGTCTCCAAAATAGCTCTTTATACTGCATCCTCCTACAACATCTACATCAAAAATAACGTTACACCCACTATCTAAGATACGTTGTACCTCACTTTTTAGTGTGCCATAATACTTATCAGTATATACCTCCTCGTATTCGAGAAACTCGTCATTCTGTATTTTTTCTCTAAACTCGTCGGGAGTTAAAAAATAATACTCAACACCATCTTTCTCTGTACCTCTGGCAGCTCTACTTGTTGCCGAAATAGAAAATTTGAGATTTAGGTTTTGTTGTAGCAAATAGTTTACGATGGTAGACTTACCTGCCCCTGAGGGTGCTGAAAATATAATCAGTTTTGCCATTATCGATATAGTTTACATTACATCTTATTGTACTAAAGATGCAATACTAAAGATTATAATACGTTCAAAATTTGCTCTTTGATCTGCTCTAATTCATCTTTCATTTGCACTACTAATTGTTGCATTTGAGCATGATTCGATTTTGAACCCATTGTATTTATCTCTCTACCTATTTCTTGACCTATAAATCCAAGTTTTTTACCCTGTCCCGAACCATCTTTCATGGTCTCCACAAAGTATTTCAAGTGGTTGGTCAAACGGCTTTTTTCTTCGTTAATATCTAGTTTTTCGATATGATAAATCATTTCTTGCTCGAAACGATTTTTATCATAATCAAAGTTTTCTATTTTGTGTAAAGCTTCTATAATACGTGTTTTCACTTTCTCTACACGTTCTACCTCATACTGTTCAATGTCAGTTTGTAATGAAGCTATATTTTTAATTTTGGTATTCAACAGATCCTCTAACATGGCACCTTCTTGCTTTCTAAAATCTGCCAGTTGCTCTAATGCTCTCTCTATCGTATCAAGCACCGATTTCCACTCCTCTTCATCCGCTTCTTGTGCCTCATACTTCAATACATCGGGCATCCTCAGTAGTACTTGAAACCAATCTGAAGGCAAAGCTAAACCAAGCTTATCTGATGCGTCTTTGATTTGATTGTAATACGCCTCCAGCACATGCTGATTGATCTGTGAAGTAGTTTCTTTACTTGTGTTTTCGATATAGATAGCAAAATCAACTTTACCACGTTCGAGTCGACGAGCAACCAAACTGCGTATATTTAGTTCATGCTCTTTGTACACACTAGGTATACGAGCTGACAAATCTAACTGCTTACTATTAAGAGACTTAACTTCTATTGTTATTTTTTTTGTAGGAAATTCAGCAATGGCTTTGCCGAAACCGGTCATTGATTGTATCATATATATGCTATATTCTATTTTTACAAAAGTACATCAAATCGAAGTAGAAATAATCATAAATTAGACTGTTTATTTATGATTCGGAAGCCATATCCAGTTAATTTTATATTTTTGACACTAAAGTGCCTAGGTATACAGCCAATAACCCCAGAATAATACTTAGTACAATATAGATAACTAAAGTAAAGTAGAAACCATTGGAAAACAAAGCCAGATTCTCGGACGAAAAAGTTGAGAACGTTGTGTATCCGCCACAAAACCCCGTGATTAATAACAAGCGCATGTCTGAATTTAGTACTGCATAACGATCTGATGCCCCAATCAAAAAACCAATCAGTATACATCCCAATATATTTGCAACAAATGTAGACAATGGAAACTTGCCTACATAATAGTTTGTTACACATAAGGATGTCAGATAACGAAAAACACTGCCGCATCCACCGCCCAAACCAACAAGTAAAATTTGCTTTAGCATCAAATTCTCAATTTTCAGAAATAATATTTAATATCTTGATACGTGAATGTATAAAAACAAATCCAAAAATGACATTTTTTCTTCAACTATTATTGATTTGTTAAATAAACAATTCTGCCTAGAACAGTTGAAATGAAGCGAAGCTGTCAAGCATCCAATTGAAAAATTAAAGCAATGCAACTCTTTTCTATTCTAACTTCGTTGTCAATTATTTAGAATTGCGAATCGAGCGAATCAAGACCTGTTATCAGTTAATTCAATTATTTTTTCAGATCCTCTAATTTTCTCATAATTTCTAAACGACGTACCTCATCATCCTTTTTTATTCTCAGCGTCTGACGAGCCCCTTCCAAAGTCATTCCTTTTTCTTTGACCAAAGAATAAACAAGCTTTATCATTTCGATATCCTCCTTTGTATATTGACGAATACCTCCAGCTGTTTTACGTGGTTTGATTTATTTCAACTCAGTTTCCAAAAAACGAATAAGCGACTCATTTACTTTGAAATGGGTTGCAACTTCTTTTATTGTAAAATATAATTTGTTTGAATTGACTAAATCCAACATAATAGTTATTAATTAGATTAGTCCATAACCTGTCCATGATTGGCTGCAATTTGCAGCATTCGATCGTAGTCTTCTGGATTCAAATCCATAAAGTAATATTTAGCAGGATTATCGGCTCGTCCTTTCACATGTACTTCGTAGTGCAAGTGAGGCCCTGTAGACTTACCTGTACTTCCTACTTTACCGATCAACTCGCCTCGCTTCACTTTTTGCCCCGATTTGGCTACATACGAATCCATATGTGCATACAAAGTCTCAAATCCATAACCATGATCTATGATGATTGTATTTCCGTACCCTTGTTTCCAGTCTGACCAAACGACAGTACCATTACCAGTAGCATAAATGTCAGTACCTGTTTTAGCTGTAAAGTCCATACCTGCATGAAAACGAAGTGTACCATAAATAGGGTCGATACGAGTACCATAACCCGAGGCTACACGAGACAGATCCTTGTTAGATACTGGCTGTATACTAGGTATATGCAATAAGCGATCTTGTTGTTGTTTCGAGAAATTCAGAATCTCATCAAACGACTTTGATTGAACATACAGCTGTTTCGATATTAAATCTATCTTTTTAGATGCTTTCAATATCAAATCTGGATTTGACAACTCCATCAGATAGTCATATTTCCCTACGCCACCACTCGTTAAATTACGAATTGCTGGATTTATAGGGTCTGCATGAAAAATAGCACGGTACATATTATCATCACGCTGTTGTATATCTCGCAATACATCGCTTACATTATCTAGCCTTTTCGATAAAACACTATATTGTGCTCGAATGAGTTTATTTTCTTTTTTCAACTCTACTTCTTTTGGAGAATCCAAAAGATAATACATAACCATCCAAAACCCACCAGCACCTATAATCATACCAGCCAAAAGGTTGCGTACTACTATAAATATCTTTTTCCAAAGACTGGGATATACTCGCTCGTAGGTTAGTGTTTGAGAATTATATATATAATATACCTTTTTTGCCATTCACTTTGTATAACGTCTTGATTTTATTTACCAAGATGAGAGCAAAAATAAAGTTTTTAGCCTATTTTTGCAAATTATTATATATTAAGAATCCGTAAAACGAAAATACGTAGTTTAAAGTTACTGATATGATGACTGCTAAAGAAATCCGCAATTCTTTCAAAGAGTTTTTCAAAGAAAAAGGACACCAGATAGTTCTTTCTGCTCCGATGGTAATAAAAGATGATCCTACATTGATGTTTACTAACGCAGGTATGAACCAATTTAAAGACATCATATTGGGCAACACCCCCATAAAATATGCTCGCATAGCCGATTCACAAAAATGCTTACGTGTAAGTGGAAAACATAATGACTTGGAGGAGGTTGGACACGACACTTATCACCACACCATGTTCGAGATGCTAGGTAACTGGTCGTTTGGAGACTACTTCAAAAAAGAGGCTATTGATTGGGCATGGGAATACTTGACCCAAGTAATCAAATTAGATAAAGACAGATTATACGTAACAGTATTTGAGGGCAGTGCCGAAGATGGATTATTGAGAGATGACGAGGCCGCTGAATATTGGTCTCAATACCTGCCTCAACACAAGATAATCAATGGTAACAAAAAAGATAATTTTTGGGAAATGGGGGACACTGGACCCTGTGGACCTTGCTCGGAGATACACGTTGATATACGTTCTGATGAAGAACGAGCTAAAATAGATGGTATATCACTTGTGAATAATGACCACCCACAAGTAGTTGAGATATGGAATCTTGTATTCATGCAATTTAATCGCAAAGCAGATAAATCGTTAGAAGGATTACCTGCAAAGGTTATTGACACAGGTATGGGATTTGAGCGTTTATGTATGGCGGTACAAGGCAAAACCTCTAATTACGACACAGATGTGTTTCAACCTATTATAAAGACAATTGCCAACTTGACCAAATCGTCTTATGGTAGTGATGTTAAAAAAGACATCGCTATGCGTGTTATTGCGGATCATATACGCACCATTGCTTTTTCTATTACCGATGGTCAACTACCATCAAATGCTAAAGCAGGCTACGTTATACGCCGTATACTACGTCGTGCCATACGTTATGGATATACTTTTTTAGATCAGCATCATGCTTTTATGTACAAGCTGATACCTGCTCTGATTGATACAATGGGTGATGCCTATCCAGAACTTATACAACAACAAACGCTAGTAGAAAAAGTGCTTAAAGAGGAGGAAGAATCATTCCTACACACATTAGAGACTGGCATTAAACTCTTGGATAGACAAATTAATGAAACCAAATCAAAAGGACTAACAGTCTTAAATGGTGTTGACGCATTTACACTATATGATACATATGGCTTTCCGTTCGATTTAACAGAACTGATCCTTCGTGAGAAGAATTTAACGGTAAACGAAGAGGAGTTTAAAGCAGAAATGCAGAAGCAAAAAGACCGTGCTAGGAATGCAGCTTCGATAGAGACGGGCGACTGGATTGGTGTAAAAAACGGTGATCCCAAATTTGTAGGCTACGATTTTACAGAATCAGAAACAGGTATTTTAAGATACCGACAAGTAAAACAAAAAGGCAAAGAATATTACCAACTGGTATTAGAATCAACACCTTTTTATGCTGAGATGGGAGGACAGGTTGGCGATAGTGGCTGGTTGATTGATGGTTCTGAAAAAATAGAAATATACGATACCAAACGTGAAAACAACTTATCGGTACATTTATCAAATAAACTACCTTCAAACATTACCAATACATTTTTGGCTACAATAAACACCAAGAATCGTACTGCTACCGAATGCAATCATACTGCTACACACTTGCTACACGAAGCTCTGAGAGAGGTATTAGGCAAGCATGTAGAGCAAAAAGGCTCGTATGTATCGCCACAGATACTACGTTTTGACTTTTCGCATTACCAAAAAATGAGTGTAGAAGAAATACGACAGGTAGAAGAAACAGTTACAGCTAAAATAAGAGAAAACATCAAGTTGTTAGAACAACGTAACATACCTATCTCCGAGGCCAAAATGATGGGAGCAATGGCTCTATTTGGAGAAAAGTATGGGGAAGAGGTACGTATAATTCAATTTGGTAACTCGGTCGAACTTTGTGGAGGTACTCACATTGCAGCAACAGGTAATATCGGTTCGTTTCGAATCATTAACGAAAGTTCCATAGCCTCGGGTGTTCGTCGAATTGAAGCCATTACCGCCGAAGTCTGCGAAGATTATTTTTATAAACAACAAAATATCGTTAATGAATTAAAAGCGATATTCAACAATACACCAAATCTACTTCAAACAATTCATCGTTTTGTCGAGGAAAATAGCGATATGAAGAAGAGAGTTGATGAATTTATTAAAGAAAAAACAGTAGTATTAAAAGAAGCAGTAATAAAACAAAAGCAAATAATAAGCGATATATCTGTATTCGTAGTTAGAGGAAATTACCCTCCTGATGTAGCAAAGGATATTGCTTTTCAGATAAAAGGTGAGTACACCCAGCATACTATTTGTATAGGTATTACAGAAATAGAACATAAACCAACACTTACCCTTATGTTATCTGACGACTTAGTAGCAAAAGGGTTGAACGCTTCTACAATTGTACGTGAAGCTGCTAAACATATCGAAGGTGGCGGAGGCGGACAGGCTCACTTTGCAACTGCTGGAGGTAAAAAATCGGATGGTTTATTAAAAGCTTTTGATGAAATTATTAGCAAACTAAAATAAATGAATCGTTTACCTATAAACGCCTTGAAACATGAAAAAACAACTTTTTTTTATCGCAATACTATTACATTCACTAATAGCTACTATTTGTGCGCAAGAACGAATCCAACTAAACGATATTGAAATAATCAATTTAGGTGATGGACAGCTTTTTGGCACAACTCGTACAAGTGAAAGAACACCCATTAATGGAAAAGTGAAAATTATTAATGGCTACTCTTCCGAGTATATTGATGCCGAATTTTCAAGTGGCTACCCAATTGGCAAATGGAATTATTACAAAAATGATAAAATATACGAATCTACAAACTACGTAAATGGATATGAGGATGGTGATAAAATAACCTATTACGATGATGCTAAAACCGTAAAAATCAAGACACCCTTATCAAAAGGAAAAGTGAATGGAACGGTAGTTAGATACTATTCGGATGGAAAAAAAGAATATGAAAAGATATTCAAAGACGGAACGGGTGAAGGATTAGAAAAAACATATGCAGAAGACGGTGAGATTAAGTCTGAACTATTCTTCAAAAACGGAAAGGAAGAGGGGAAATCATTTTCTATACTCAATCTTGGAAACCACGACTGTTACAAAAAAAGCATGTCTTACATGAACGGAATACTAGAGGGCGAATATAAAGAAGAATTTTGTGATGGCAAACCAAAAATATCGGGGAAATACATTACTGGAAAAAAAGATGGGATATGGCTTTATACAAATAAAGATGGACGCAAAAAGCCTACCGAAGAATATAAAAGTGGTGAACTGATAAGAAAAATAAGTTATTACAGCAATGGTAAAGTGGATGCTGAACAGGGATATAATAAAGGAAAAGAACATGGTACAACAAAGCAATATACAGTTGATGGAGAACTGAAATCCGAGAAAAACTATGTGAATGGAAAACAAGTAGGAAAGCAGTATCAAATATACACAAGCTCAACCTATAGCTACTTTGAGAATAGTAATTATTCACCTGAAGGTTTAAAAGATGGGCAATACACAGAAATGTACCTCGAGACTAAATCTATAAAGACTAAAGGATTGTACATCAAGGGACAAAAAAGTGGAAAATGGATTACTTCAAATATAAAAGGTACATTGATCAAAGAAGAAGATTTTGTCAACAATAAACTAGTTGGATATAAAAAAACAGAAAAATACGAGCCTTATCAAGAACCAACATATACCGCCAGAACATTTTATGATGCTAACGACAATAAAATAGGCGAATATCTGGAGGTCTATAACGATTCGAAATCCATTCGAAAAAAAGGAAAATACACCAACGGTATACAAGATGGAAAATGGATAGAAAACGACAAAAACGGCAAACTTATACGTGAAGAAATTTACGAAAATGGTATGCAAAAATCGTCAAATAAATATTAAATCGTGTATTATTAATTCCCACCTAAAATAAGATATGTCTTTTATAAAATCAAACGGAAAAATTGAGCGAGAGTCAAATATAGAGCTACTTCGCATTGTTCTTATGCTAATGATTATCATGTACCACTTAGTTGTTCATGGATGTCATTTTAGAGCAATGGCTAGTAATGAATATATTTCAAACTCAAACGATATAATGTTAGCTCTACTTACATCTTTTACAGCTATAGCGGTTAATTGTTTTATTTTCATTTCGGGGTATTATGGGATTAAATTTAAAGTAAAAACATTAATTAGTTTTATTTTACAAGCAATATTTTATTCAACTACAATGTATATTTTTTACAATGTGTTGCTTAATGATAATTTTTCTATCTACTATTTTTCTGTGTCTTTTTTCCCTATAACATTTAATTTTTGGTGGTTCTTAAATGCTTTTTTAGGTGTTTATATTCTGTCTCCATTCATCAATAAAGGTATTGAATATCTAAATAATTATTTAATTCTTGGGCTAATAATTATTTTAATCTATTTAGAGGCTCCTTATTTGTTTTGGGGACATAATTCATACTCAATACATGGTTTAGATGTATACACTCTTCTGGTTGTTTACATCGTTGCTCGCTTTTGCAATAAAGTGAAACTTGAAATAGCAAATCCATTTCGCATGTATCTCATCATTATCTCTGTTATTTTCATTTTTGTATACACTTGTCTGAAACTTGATCTGCAAGGATTAGGCTGGAGAATCACGGCATATAATTCAGTCTTAGTCATCATAGGTGCAGGAGCTTTCTTTTACGGATTTAAGAAAATCAATGTCAGAAGCAGTATTATTAATAAAATAGCCCCTTTGACTTTTGGAGTGTATCTAATACACGATTACGGTACAAGCCAAAGACAGCTAATTTCTCTTGTCGAGAAAATAAATGGTGCAATCAACAATCCATTCATTTTGTTCTTTGCTCTGATTGCACTAACCATCTTGATATTTGTAATTTGTAGCTCTATTGAAAAATTAAGACAAGTAATAATGAATCCTGCCATAGAAATCATCAGTAATAAAATATCTAGATTTATTGAGCAAAAGCAACATTATATAAAAAATACGTTAGCTCCTAAATGGAGAATAGATAACAATAATTAATTTTCTGAAGAAAATGACGAAGGTGGTGAGGAATAAAATTTCTTTCCACCTTCTTTTATGTAATAACGATACACAAAAACACAGACTTCTCATATTTTTAGTAGTTTTGTAATAGATACAAAATAAGATTAAGAAAATTATGAAACCTTATTGTATAGGAATACTTTCTTTGTTAGTACTTACTACCAATTTATCCGCTCAAAGTACTGTAAAAATGAGTGCTGTAAAAGCTAATAACTATGGAGTATCGTACACACTACCTAAAACCAACATTGTAGTAAAGGCTGATGCGAGTAAGACGACACGCAAAGTAGGCGAATTTTATGAATATGCAGAGCGTTATCTAAATATAACAAATCCGATAACAGCCAACGAAGTTATACACAGCATTACTAACATCACTGCAACAACAACAGGTACTCCTGACAAAGAAAAGAGCTACTTGGTTGAATTTAGAAGTGGAACAACCTCGCCTTTTGTAACCTTAACTAAAGAGGGAATACTGTGTGCTATAAATGCTGAAGCTGAAGTAGAACCTACGGACAAGGATGTAAGTAAAATTACAACAGAAACAAAAAAAGAAGGTCTCAATCCAAATAAATTTCTGTCAGAAGAGACACTACGTGCAGGGTCTAAAGCTCGCCAAGCAGAACTGATAGCTAAACAGATATTTAAACTTAGAGAAAGCAAGTCAAATATATTAACGGGTGAAGCTGACAATATGCCTCCTGATGGAAATGCTTACAGACTGGTGATAGAGCAAATAGATGAACAAGAAAAGGCACTGACCTCGCTGTTTATAGGATCAGAAACGACCGAATACATTTCTAAAGCTCAAGAAATAATATTGGATGATAAAAATCTGGAAAAACAAATACTGTTTCGCTTCTCTAAAAAACTTGGTTTTGTTGATAGTGATGACCTTGCCGGTGCAGCCGTAACTATTGATTTGACCAATAAAAATCCAATACCTGAGCCTCCTTTGCTAAGTCCTAAAGAACAAAAAGAAGTAGAGAAAAAATTTTCGGAAGGCATCATTTATAACATACCTGGCAAAGCCGATCTAAAAATAAATTATGCTAATAAAACATGGGTAAACATAACGTGCGAAATTGTACAATACGGGACTCAAGAAGTACTGGTTTCGAAAATGTTTGAAAACAATAAACAGCCCATCAAAGTAATATTTTTTCATAATACTGGAGCTATTAAACAAATTATACAATAGGCTGTGTTATGAAAAATATCGAAATAGAGCGGAAATTTTTAGTCAATGGAGATTTTAAATCAAGCTCATATGCACATCAACGAATCATACAAGGCTATATGGCATCATCCACAGGTGGGCGTAGTGTTAGAATACGAATAAGAGGAGACAAAGGATATATTACCATAAAAGGGGCTTCGGATGTGTCTGGGATTAGTCGCTTCGAATGGGAAAAAGAAATCCCTGTTGACGAAGCCGAGCAACTAATTGAGCTGTGTGATCCTGGGGTTATTGACAAAGTTCGCTACCTTGTAAAAGTAGGACACCATATTTTTGAGGTGGACGAATTTAAAGGAGATAATGAAGGTCTAATTGTTGCAGAGATTGAATTATCATCCGAAAATGAATCTTTTGAAAAACCATGCTGGCTTGGAAAAGAAGTAACAGGAGATGTACGTTATTACAATTCGCAACTGGTTATCAATCCTTATCGTACATGGTAACTAAAAAGCAACCCGTACAAATATTTTTATTTTAGACTTACAAACAAATGCTACTACAATTTCTTTTTGTACTTACTGCAATAATAATTGGTGCTAGGCTGCAAGGTATAGGACTAGGTATAATGGGCGGATTAGGTTTGGCGATCTTAACTTTTGGGTTTGGATTACAGCCAACGGCTCCACCTATCGATGTGATGTTGATGATAGTTGCAGTAATTGCCGCTGCCAGTTGTATGCAAGCAGCAGGTGGATTGGACTTGATGGTGGCAATAGCGGAACGATTTCTCAGAAAGCATCCTTCACGCATCACCCTACTTAGCCCCTTGGTTACGTACCTGTTTACCTTTGTTGCAGGTACGGGACATGTTGCCTACTCGGTATTACCCGTGATAGCCGAGGTAGCACGTGAAACTAAAATACGCCCCGAACGCCCTCTTTCTATTGCAGTTATAGCTTCTCAGCAAGCCATTACAGCAAGCCCTATATCTGCAGCTACGGTAGCTTTGCTCAGCATCTTGTCGGGACATGCGATCACGTTACTCGATATTTTAATTATCAGTATTCCATCCACGCTAGTGGGGGTATTACTTGGTGCGTTGGCTTGCATGAAGATGGGAAAAGAACTAGAGCAAGATCCCGAATATTTACAACGACTGGCATCGGGTATGTTTGCCAATGATAAAAAAGCTGATAATAGTAGTGCCAACCTAATCAGTAAAGCAGGGCTGTCTATCGCTATATTCATCTCGGCAACTATTGCTATCATCCTGTTTGGATCTATCGAAAGCCTGCGACAAATGGGCAGTACAACGTTAAATATGCCTATCATCATTGAAATAATCATGTTGTCGGCAGCAGCAATTATTCTACTTGTTACCAAAACTGATGGCATAAAAGCAGCACAAGGATCGGTCTTTACCGCAGGTATGCAAGCCGTTGTTGCTATTTTTGGTATAGCTTGGATGGGAGATACTTTTATAAACGGCAATATTACAGAATTGCAAGCTTCTATTGAAGGCATTATTACTGATATGCCTTGGATATTTGGTGTTGCGTTATTTGTTATGTCTATTCTCCTGTATAGTCAAGCGGCTACTGTACGAGCATTGATGCCTTTGGGTGTAGCTTTAGGTATATCTCCTTGGATGCTTATAGCACTGTTTCCTGCTGTAAACGGATACTTTTTCTTACCCAACTACCCTACTGTAGTGGCTGCTATCAACTTTGATCGTACAGGTACAACTGGAATTGGCAAATGGGTACTCAATCATTCGTTTATGCTTCCAGGTCTCATTGCCACCATTGGTGCTGTTAGTACAGGATTGCTACTTATTACATTATTGAGTAAATAAAACGAAAGCAGGGTTTCCATTACCGAAAACCCTGCTTATGCCTATATGTTTTTCATCCCAATCAATTCTTAAAATCTAAAGTTCCCTCTTTTACATCAATTACGATGGGTACAGATCTGTCGACAGTACCTGCCAGTAATTTTTTAGATAGCGTATCCAATACTTGACGTTGTATTACACGTTTTACAGGACGAGCTCCAAATTCGGGATCAAAGCCTAGTTCGGCAATCAGTGCAACTGCTGCATCCGAGAACTCAAGCCTAACTCCATTTTCTTTCAACATCCTGACAATACCATCAAGTTGTATACGCACCACTTGAGCAATCTCGTTTTGTTTCAAGGGTTGAAACATGATAATTTCATCAATCCGATTCAAAAACTCGGGGCGAATAGTTGACTTCAACATATCCAACACCTCGTTTTTTGTTTTTTCCACTACCTGTTCGTGATTATCTTCGGTTATGCGTGCAAAATTTTCACGTATAACTCCCGATCCCATGTTAGAGGTCATGATAATAATCGTATTCTTGAAGTTTACTACCCTACCCTTATTGTCGGTCAATCGACCATCGTCTAGCACTTGCAATAAGACATTAAAAACATCGGGATGTGCCTTTTCTACTTCATCAAACAACACTACCGAATAGGGTTTGCGACGGATAGCTTCTGTTAATTGCCCCCCTTCATCGTAGCCCACATATCCGGGAGGTGCTCCTATCAAACGGGTTGCACTAAATTTTTCTTGATACTCACTCATATCAATACGAGTCATCATGTTTTCGTCATCAAACAAAAACTCAGCCAATGCCTTTGCCAGCTCGGTTTTACCCACTCCCGTAGTGCCTAAAAATATAAATGAACCAATAGGGCGTTTAGGGTCTTGCAAACCTGCACGGCTGCGACGAATGGCGTTTGATATGGCAGAGATAGCTTCATCTTGGCCCACCACTCGTTTATGAAGTTCATCTTCTAAATTCAGTAGCTTATCTTTTTCGCTTTGCATCATTTTATTGACTGGTATACCTGTCCAACGAGACACTACATCTGCGATATCGGTCGATTCTACTTCTTCTTTTATCATGGCTCTGCCCCCCTGCATATCACGTAACTGATTTTGGAGTTGTTCAATACCAGCTTCCAAGTCCTTTATTTTACCATAACGCAACTCAGCTACCTTTCCATAGTCGCCTTCACGTTCGGCTTTATCGGCAACAAACTTAGCATCTTCAATGTCTATTTTGTTTTGTTGTATCTTATTTATGACATCCTTTTCTGATTGCCACTTTGCCTTCAGGGCTTTTTCGTCTTCTTTCAGATCACTAATTTCTTTCGAAAGTATAGCTTCTTTGTCTTTATCGTTTTCTCGTTTGATGGCTTCACGCTCTATTTCCAACTGCTTGATACGGCGACTTTTTTCGTCTAACTCTTCGGGAACAGAGTCTACCTCCATTCTCAGTTTGGCAGCAGCCTCATCCATTAAATCAATCGCCTTATCGGGCAAAAATCGATCTGTAATATAACGGCTCGATAACTGCACAGCAGCTATAATGGCTTCGTCTTTGATACGTACCTTATGATGATTTTCGTACTTCTCTTTCAATCCTCGTAATATTGATATGGTATCTATTTCGCTTGGCTCATCTACCATTACAATCTGAAAACGACGTTCGAGAGCCTTATCTTTTTCAAAATATTTTTGATACTCGTCTAATGTAGTTGCTCCTATCGATCGTAACTCTCCACGGGCTAAGGCTGGTTTTAAGATGTTGGCTGCATCCATTGCCCCTTCGCCTTTACCTGCACCTACCAGCGTGTGTATCTCGTCTATAAAAAGGATGATTTCGCCCTCGGCTTTTGTTACTTCGTTTACTACCGACTTGAGACGCTCTTCAAATTCGCCTTTGTATTTAGCTCCTGCTACCAATGCTCCCATATCTAAGGAGTAAATTTGTTTACTCCTTAGGTTTTCGGGAACATCTCCTCGAATGATACGATACGCTAAACCCTCTGCAATAGCGGTTTTACCTGTACCTGGTTCTCCTATCAATATCGGATTATTCTTGGTGCGACGACTTAATATTTGTAGTACGCGACGGATCTCCTCATCTCTACCAATTACAGGGTCTAGCTTTCCATCTCTAGCACGTTGTGTTAGATTGATCGCATATTTCTCGAGCGACTGATAGGTGTCTTCTGCCGATTGACTGGTTACCTTGTTGCCTTTACGCAATTCGTTTATGGCAATCTGCATTTCTTTTTCGTTTACTCCCGCATCTTTCATCAATTGGGATGCTGCACTTTTTGAGACTAGTATACCCAACAATAGATGTTCTAACGAAACATATTGGTCTCCCATCTGTTTCGACAAGTTTACTGCTTTTTCCAAAGCGGTGTTACTCTCTCTACTCAAATAGGGTTCTCCTCCCGATACTCGGGGATAAGTGTCTATATCTTTGCTTAATAAGGATGTTAGGTAGTTTAAATTAACTCCAAGTTTCTGAAAAAGAAAATTGACAACATTTTCTCCTGTCAAAATTAAGCCCATCAAAACATGCGATGGCTCGATGGTTTGCTGACCTCTTTCTTTTACCAATTCAATAGCTTTCTGCAAAGCCTCTTGAGATTTGATTGTAAAATTATTAAAGTTCATACTATATCAATGTATTAATTTTTTATTCTTACTTATGATTCGATTTACGAAGTTAATCCCTTCAAAATATTTGCCATAGAATAAAGTATGACAAAATGTCAGCATTGTTTACATGCAGAGACTAGGTATACTCTAAAATTAGTGTTATTTTAGCACAGTCAAAACATTAATCTTATATTCATGAAAAAAAAGCTTATCCCTTTATTATTATGTCTTAGTCTTTCTTTCAACCTAAAAGCGAATGATACTCTTACTCCTGTCGACTATGTTAGCCCATTAGTGGGTACACAATCAAAGCACTCATTGTCTAATGGTAATACCTATCCTGCTATGGCTCGCCCTTGGGGCATGAATTTTTGGATGCCACAAACAGGTAAAATGGGAGACGGATGGGCATATACTTATGATGCCGACAAGATACGGGGTTTTAAACAAACACATCAACCCAGTCCTTGGATCAATGATTATGGTCAATTCTCGATAATGCCTATAACAGGCAAAGTTATTTTTGATGAAAACGAACGTGCTAGCTGGTTTTCGCACAAAGCCGAAATTGTAACGCCATATTATTATAAGGTATATCTTGCCGACCATGATGTAGTTACTGAAATGACACCTACCGAACGAGCTGTTATGTTTCGCTTTACATTTCCAGACAACGATAATTCGTTCGTGGTCATTGATGCCTTTGATAAGGGATCGTACGTAAAAATAATACCCTCCGAGAGAAAGGTAATAGGCTATACCACCAAAAATAGTGGAGGTGTACCGGATAACTTCAAGAATTATTTTGTAATCAAATTCGATAAAGCATTTACATATACCGCATCAGTATCGTCTGGAGTTATAAACACCAACGCACTCGAAAGCACCGATAATCATGCTGGTGGAGTTATCGGCTTTGCTACTCAAAAAGGAGAGAAGGTGCATGCTCGAATTGCTTCATCGTTCATCAGCCCCGAACAGGCAGAGCAAAATCTGAAAGAACTGGGCAATGATAGTTTTGACGAACTAAGCAAAAAAGGAAAGGAGGCTTGGAACAGCGTGTTGAGCAAAATAGAAGTGGAGGATGATAATATCAACAATCTTCGTACTTTCTACTCATGCCTATACCGTTCGGTGCTGTTTCCACGTAGTTTTTACGAAATAAATACTAAAAACGAGGTTGTACATTATAGCCCTTACAACGGAAAGGTATTGCCTGGATACATGTTTACGGACACTGGTTTTTGGGACACGTTCCGAGGCTTGTTTCCTTTTCTTAATCTGATGTATCCATCTATGAATATGAAGATGCAAGAAGGACTTGTTAATACCTACAAAGAAAGCGGATTTCTGCCCGAGTGGGCAAGCCCGGGACATCGGGATTGCATGGTAGGCAACAACTCAGCTTCGGTAGTAGCCGATGCATATCTCAAAGGACTAAGAGGGTATGATATAGAAACGCTGTGGCAAGCGGTAGTACATGGTGCTAATGCCGAACATCCTGAAATAGGATCGACAGGGCGTAAGGGATACCAGTATTACAACAAGTTGGGATATGTGCCCTATGATGTAAAAATAAACGAAAATGCTGCACGTACACTTGAGTATGCTTATAATGACTGGACAATATACAAGCTTGGACAGGCTTTGGGTAAACCTAAAAAAGAAATTGAAATTTTTGCTAAACGTGCAAACAACTACAAAAACCTATACGACCCTCAACATAAATTGATGCGAGGAAAAAATCAGGATGGTACATTTCAATCGCCTTTTAATCCTCTAAAATGGGGTGATGCCTTCACCGAAGGAAACAGCTGGCACTATACATGGTCGGTATTTCACGATCCACAAGGCTTAATAAACCTAATGGGTGGCAAACACGGATTTAATCAGATGATGGATTCGATATTTAGTGTACCACCTTTGTTTGACGAAAGTTATTATGGTAGCATTATACATGAGATACGTGAAATGCAAATAATGAATATGGGCAATTATGCACATGGCAACCAGCCGATACAGCACATGATATACCTATACAATTATTCATCGCAACCTTGGAAAGCTCAATACTGGGTGCGGGAGGTGATGGATAGATTGTACACGCCCAACCCCGATGGCTATTGTGGGGATGAAGATAACGGACAAACATCTGCATGGTATGTATTCTCAGCAATGGGCTTCTATCCTGTATGCCCTGGTACAGATGAGTATATACTGGGGTCTCCTTTGTTTAAAACTGTACGTTTAAACTTCGAGAACGGTAAACAATTGACCATCAAAGCCGATAACAACTCTAAAACCAATAGATATATACAGGCACTAAATCTAAATGGTGTGGCTTATTCAAAGAACTATGTCCGGCATGGAGATTTACTGAAAGGTGGTTCGATGAATTATAAAATGGATCGTACTCCCAACCAATCACGTGGTATTGGTAATGCAGATGCCCCCTACTCCTTTAGCCAAGAAACGAAATAAACTAAACGCAACGAAGACGGATTTGAATATCAAATCCGTCTTCGTTGCGTTTAGTTATCTACATTGTCTTTTATTTTACGAATGGGCTATTGACTAAATAGTCAAAGCTTTTCTTTACACTTTCGAGTGGAGTAAAACTATATTTTTCAACCTCTACAATAAGATGCTTTGTACCTGCAGTTTCTAGGTTTCTGAATATGGCATCAAACCCAACCATACCACTCTGTCCCAACTCTTTATTATCTTTGATATGCAACAAGGGAAAACGTCCTTTGTATTTTTCGAAATAGTCAACAGGACTTTGTTGTCCTCGTACTACCCAATATACATCCATCTGAAAGAAAACATAGTCGGGATTGGTATTCTCTAACATGTAGTCGAACATCACTTTGTCTTCGACTTTTTGAAACTCGTGTGCATGGTTGTGATAACCAAATAATATTCCGTTTTCTTTACATCGCTTTCCTATCTCATTGAAATATTCGCAATACGTTTGAAGATCTTTGAGCGACTTAGGCACTTCCATCCATGGGTCTACAATATACGTCATACCTGCAGCTTTGTGTGCTTTGATTGCTTCGTCCCACCATTTCAATGCTTCGGTGAAATTCTTAGACATTAACTCTTTATTTGTCAACGGTTTGTTTGTGTGCGAAGACAATACTTCCATACCTGCATTGGTTATGTCAGCCTTAAACTCTTCAGGTGTTCTGTTGTAAAATTTGCCTTCACTATATCCTGCTGCTTCGATAGCCGTAAAACCCATCTCTCCCACTTTTTTGATCGTTCCAGCATAGTCGGTTGCTATGTCATCTCTGACCGAATACAATTGCAATGTAAGCTTTTTGGAAGTAGGTGTAGCTGCGTTAGTCTTCACTTCTGCTGTAGGCGATGCTGTACACGATGCCAATATCAATATGGCTGTACTAAAAAACATATGTATTTTCATGATATATAACTTGTTGAAAAAACAAAATCCATAAAAGAACTCCTTTTATGGATTTTATTTAGTTAATGATCTAATTGCTATTACTCTAGTATTTTGATTCTTATATTACGAAACCAAACATCATCGCCATGATCTTGAAGCCCAATATAACCTTCACGTTTAGCTCCTCCACAGTTGTTTAACAGTTCGAAAGCCAAAGGCCATTTCTCTTGGCTAAATTTACTGGCTTGTAACATTTCTGTCCATTGGTTTGTCCACAAATGATACTCAAGCACATTTTCGCCATTCTGACCATGCACTACTGTACCTTTGTATACCATAATTTTAGTTTTATTCCATTCGCCAAAAGGCTTCGCATTTTGTGGTTTGGCAGGTATCATATCGTATAAAGACGAGGATTGTCTGTTGCCATCTTTACCCAATATTGCATCAGGGTGATTTTCGTTATCTAATACTTGCGACTCGGGTGCCGAAATATAGATGGGCTCTAACCTCATTTTTCCAGTAGCAGGATCTTTAGATTCTACCTCTTGTGCTAGATAAAAAATACCTGAATTACCTCCTTGCGATACCTTCCATTCGATTTCTAATTCGAAGTTCTTAAACTTATGAGCAAAGATAATATCTCCACCCGTATTGTCTTGAGCCTCGCCTCCACCTGAACCTTTAAACATCAATGTTCCTTTATCTAGTACCCATCGGGCAGGCATAGCGTCTTTGCCATATCCACGCCATCCATCAAGCGTTTTCCCGTCAAAAATAACAATATAGCCATCTTTATCTTTTTTAAATTTAGATAAGTCCACCAAAGGTTTCTCTAATAGTGTGTATTCAGGTGCTTTCTTTGTATCTGTCATGGCTACTGTGTCTGTGTTTGTTTTGTTATCGCCACTTTTGATAGAGCCATTGCCTCCACCACAAGCCATAAATGCAGTTGCCACAATAGAACAACTCAATCCTAATACTATTTTTCTCATCGTCTTTTATTATGTTAGTTTATTTGTTACATTATCTTGGCATATCTGGCAATTTCCATCCGTTGCGATAGCTATGTTTGATAAGTTCGTCAGCAAAAGCTTGTGCATTAACTGGATCGCTCATTTTTTTGTCAAACGAAGGATGACCGTCTTTGATTTGGAAACCATCTTTTATTACCGTTGTCAGTGTTGCATTAGCAGGAATATTTGTAAACTTCATATTCAGACCATCCCACTCTAACTCTTGATTGAGGGCTTGCAAGCGTACAGCCAGTACACCCATTACCACCATCTCGTTTAGTGGACCTGCTTCTTTAAACAGCGATGCAGTCTCTATACGGTTAGAAGCATCTTCTTTACAAGCACGTACCCAATCCATCTCGTGGCTTAAAGTAACCTCACGCATAACCTTAGGAGCTGATGGGGTGCGACCAGATACCAACCAAGGGTCTTTACCATAACATCCACAAATAAGTGTATCCTTTGTTCCATGAAATATAACACAACCACCTGCATCATTCAAATCTTTGTTGTCGGGCATTCCTTTAGGACGCATAGGCTTGATGCCTCCGTCATACCAAAATACTTCTACCTCAGGCATGGCAACTTTAGGCATATTATCACGTGCTGGGAATACCATTTTTACGGTTTGTGCAGTAGGTGCACAGTCGGTCAATAACAAGGTTGAATTTCCTTGAACTTTGCTTGGATATCCTAAATTTAGTCCTTTAAATACAGGATGTAATATATGACAAGCCATATCGCCTAAAGCTCCTGTACCAAAATCCCACCATCCACGCCAATTCCATGGGGTGTATATCGGGTTGTATTCTCGAAATTTAGCAGGACCTAAAAACAAATCCCAATTCAATGTACCAGCTGGTTTCTCGGCTCTCTCGGGACGAGGAAGCCCTTGTGGCCATATAGGACGATCGGTAAATGCTTCTACTTTAGTTATTTCACCAATCTCTCCATTCCATATCCATTCGCATACTTTACGAACGCCTTCTCCCGACGACCCTTGATTACCCATCTGGGTAGCCAATTTGTATTTATCAGCGAATTTGGTTAGCAAACGAGATTCGTATACAGAATGTGTAAGTGGTTTTTCTACATATACATGTTTTCCCATGGTCATGGCATCTGCTGCTACAATAGCATGTGTATGATCGGCAGTTGCAACCACCACAGCATCGGCAGATTTACCTAATTCTTCGTACATCTTTCTATAATCATAGAAAGCTTTTGCTTTTGGAAAATACTTAAAAACTCGATCCGAATATTTCCAGTCTACATCACACAAACCAATAATGTTTTGACTTTCTAAGCCTTTCAAAACGGCAAATCCTCGTCCACCTACACCTACACCCAAAATATTGAGTTTATCGCTTGGTGCAACGTGTCCAAAATTCATACCTAATACAGAACTGGGTATTACAGTAAGCCCAGCAATAGCTGTAGCCCCCGATTTAAGAAATTTTCTCCTTGTAATGTCTGATGCCATAATTTCTATTTTGAGTTAATAATAATTTGATATTTTACTGACTCTTCCTTAAAGAGATCAGTATAGATGTACTATTTTAGGTTATTCAAAATAATAAAACAAAGTAAAAGATAGAGTCAAAATAGAAAAAAAATCCAAATCAACACTATTAGATAACTAGGGTTAAACTGCATAAAACGTATTGTTATACAGGAGGTGATAAATATAGTTATAATTTTATAGCTACCTCATATTTTTGAGTATAATTTTCGGGAGACAGATAAATCAGAATTAATCAATCATATCCTTCGAAAACATAAAAATAAGTAAATGGATGAAAATAACAAGAGCTAAACTGTCGCTATTATCATTAGCGTGCGAAAATTAACGAATAAAAATGAGTATCTTTGCTCACAATTTGTAGAGTATAGGTATTTATGGGAAATTTAATAGCGATAGTTGGTCGTCCAAATGTAGGTAAATCAACACTCTTTAATCGTTTGACTGAATCTCGTCAGGCAATTGTTGATGAAACTGCGGGAACAACGCGCGACAGACAATACGGTATTGTAGAATGGGGAAAACAAGAATTTTCGCTCGTTGATACAGGTGGATGGGTAGTAAACTCAGATGATATATTTGAGGAAGAAATAAACAAACAAGTTGCTATTGCAATAGAAGAGGCAGACGTAATTTTGTTTGTAGTAGATGTACACAATGGCATCACAGATTTAGACTTGAGTGTAGCTAATATATTGAGACGCTCTAAAAAACCAATAATCTTAATATCAAATAAAGCTGACAACTTTGACATGCACGCTATGTCAGCCGAGTTTTATTCTTTAGGTCTTGGAGATCCTATCAGCGTCTCTGCCATAAATGGATCGGGAACAGGTGATCTGCTGGACTTGATGATCGAAAAAATCCCTAATAAGGATGAGCAAGTAGAGGCGTTAGAAGACATTCCTCGTATTGCAATAGTAGGACGACCCAACGCTGGTAAATCGTCTTTTATAAATGCACTCATCGGAGAAGATCGCAATATAGTAACCGATATAGCTGGTACAACAAGAGACTCAATATATACCAAATATGATAAGTTCAATATGGACTTTTATTTGGTAGATACAGCAGGTATTCGCAAAAAAGGAAAGGTTGTACAAGATCTTGAATACTACTCGGTAATACGCTCGATCAAAGCAATCGAAAATTCGGATGTGTGTGTACTCATGCTGGATGCGACACAAGGTATAGAAAGTCAGGACTTAAATATATTTTCGATCATCCAAAAAAACCGTAAGGGGCTAATTGTTTGTGTAAACAAATGGGATCTGGTAGAAAATAAAGAGCAAATTGTAATCAAAACATTTGAAAATGCAATCAGAAACAGACTTGCTCCCTTTACCGACTTCCCCATTGTATTTGCCTCTGCTCTAACCAAACAACGCATACTTAAAGTATTAGAAGTTGCCAAGGAGGTTTATAGCCACAAGAAAGTGAGAATACCAACTCACAAACTGAATGAGGTGATGTTACCAATTATCGAGAACACGCCTCCCCCATCCAACAAGGGTAAGTATGTGAAAATAAAATACATAACACAGCTACCTAACACACAGGTACCTACTTTTGTATTTTTCTGTAACCTTCCTCAATGGATTAAAGATCCGTATAAACGATTCCTTGAGAATCGTATTCGTGAACACTGGAATCTTTCGGGAACTCACATAAATATTATAGTAAGAGAGAAATAGAAAAAATTTACTATATTAGAGCGGTCTTAAATCAATTAAGATCGTTTTTTTATGAAAAAATTTACTGTATTATTTTTAATCTTTATGACAATATCTACCGTCTCTAGTGCAAATGATAGCCGAAATCCGAAGTGGGCTACAAAAGTAGATAATATACTTATGGATAATATGTACCTGATTGATGACGGTGTATACAGATCTGAGCAACCTTCTGCAAAAGACTTCAATGTATTAAAAGATTTTGGAATACTTGAGGTTTTAAACTTACGAAACTATCATAACGATGAAGATGAGGCTAGTGGTACAAACATGACGCTACATCATGTGCGCATGGCTGCCCATCGGATTATTACCAAAAATATAATCAAGTCGTTACAGATTATAAAAAACCGAAAAGGGAGTATTCTTATTCATTGCCGACATGGATCGGATCGTACAGGCGTAGTAGTAGCCATGTATCGAATTGTTTTTCAGAATTGGAGCAAGGAAGACGCAATTGACGAATTAAAAAACGGAGAATATGGATACCATAGGATATATATCAATATTATACGGTTTATCAATAATGCTGATATTGAAGCTATCAAAAAAGAGATTGAGATGCTATAATTTGTGGCTATCCGATCTAGTCGATTCATCTAAAAACAATTAGTCCCGTAATGTACATTACGGGACTAATTAATTATACGGTTCTATCTACAACGTAGATTAGTTATTTGCAGTAAATATAACTACACGATTCCAAGCATCATTTTCGAATGGTTGCTCTTTATCACCACTGGCTTGTACGTTGATACGATTACGTGCAATACCAAACTTGCTAACCATAATATCTGCAACAGCATTTGCACGTTGCTCTGATAGTCTTTGGTTAATAACTGGTGTACCTGTAGCTTTATCAGCATAACCTGTAACCGTTACTTTTACATTTGGATTTTCTTTCAAGTATTTAGCTGCATTGTAGATATTAATATCTTGATTTTGCTCAAGTTTAGCACTTCCTAAACGGAATACTACAACTGCATTCATCAAGACTTCTGTATCTTGTTTTACTTCTTTCGTAACCACTGTAGGCTCGGGTTTTCTGGCCAATTCTGATTTTAAACGATCAATTTCTTTGTTTCTATCAGTCAACTGATTTTTTTGTTGATTGATTTTATCGTTCAACGAAGCAACCATTGCAGGGTCTGCAACATCTACTAAATTGAAACCGCCTCTATTGAAACGATATGTAAGACCTAATAATACATTGGCTGTAGCATCATTTTTCTTACCAAAAGCTTGACCATTAAAATCCTCATTCATCAAATTACCTGTAGCCTCTAAGTTAAGACTCAAGTCATCTGTCATACGGAAATCAAATTGAAGACCTACACGAGGAACAATGCTGTTAGTTGCATCTAAACCATCTTTAGCCTTTCCAAAAGTATGTACATAACCTAATCCCATGATACCATAAAGATTAAATGCTTTATCTCCTTGATAAGTACAAAATAGATTTGTTAAATTTAGCAAGCCATCTACATTTGCTTGGTAGTAGTTTATTTTATACGAATCTAGTTTATTGTTAGCTAATAATCTATTCGATTTAGCTTCCCAACCACCTAATTGTAGACGAGCTCCAGCTACTGGTGAGAAATGTTTTCCCAATGACAATGCAACATGAGGGCTTATCAAGTCGCCAAAACCTGCTTCTTTTGAGTTTTCACTGAATGTATACGAAGCTCCTAATTGACCTTGTATAAACCAATTATCACCAAATCCATAATTCTGGATCGCACTTTGTTGAGCAGAAACCGACAACGACAAAAAAGCCGTGGCAGCCATTAATACAATTTTTTTCATTTTGTTATCTAAATTAGTTTTTTTTAGTTTTGTTTATTAAAGCAAGATGTCTTTTCAGCGTGCAATGTTACAACTTTACCTTAAAATAAAAAAATATTTCGCATAAAATCGATATTTTATAACATCAGATCCATTATGCAATCTCCCCATTATTCAAGCCAACCTATGAGTTTATCTGATAATGGACTTTCTTTAGGTGCTAGATAATCTACAACCTGACCATTTTCATCAATCATAAATTTCTGAAAATTCCATTGTACTTCTGCATCTAATACCCCATTCTCTACCTTCTCGGTTAACCATCTATAAAGTGCTGCTTTATTAGGAGACTTTACAGATATTTTATCCATCAATGGAAAAGTAACCCCATACTTAAAGCTGCAAAATTCTTTAATCTCGCCATTTGTACCCGACTCTTGTTCTCTGAAATCGTTACAAGGAAACCCGAGAATGACAAAGTTTTGATTTTTATAGCGTTGATAAAGTTCTTCGAGTTGTGTATATTGTGGTGTTAGACCACAATTAGAGGCAACGTTAACAATCAATACTTTTTTTCCTTTTAGTGCAGATAAGTCGTACTCTTGCTCATCAATGTCCTTTACTTTAAAATCATATAAAGATTTTTGTTGTGCAAAGCTATTGAGTACAGATATTGTAAATAAAAGAAAAAATGCAACAAACGTTCTTTTCATGTATGGTAATCTGTTGGTTACAAATACTTATTAATTTTGCTTTGTAGATGATGAAAGAGAGGGTAACCCTCTCTTTCTAAACAACTATTAATTAGATTATTGAGCAACTGGTGTTACTTTATAAACTTTATATTTAACCAGAGCCGTAACTTTGATTTTCAACACAACGTTTTTATCTTGTAAAACATCTTCACTAGGTATAAAAGAAACTGTTGATTCTGATTTTCTAGCACTGCTCACAATATCCTCAAAAATCATTTTCGAGATGTTTGTGTATTGATCGCTACTATGCACATAGTCGGATTTCAGACCATTCACACCTGTTGTATTTACAACTCCAATTTTCGTATCTGCTCTTGCACCTAATTTAATTATAAAATCGTTCAGAGCAACTGTCTCCGAAACGTTCTTCAATCCATCAAAATTGATATAACATTGTCCTCTTTGAAACTCTGCTGAAATAAAGTTTGCTTCGGGTATAGACTGTGTACTTAATAAATCTTTTAATGTAAAAGCTGTTTTTACCGTTTGCATTTGAGGTGCATATCCTCTGATTGGAACTTCGTAAATTTTAGTAAATTCGTTCGATTTTACTTCATATGGATCTTCTGTTTTGTCATCGCCTCCACATGCACTTAACACAAGAGCAAACATTGCTAACAGTCCGAAAATTTTTGTCATTCTTTTCATAAAATAATTCTTTAATTTAGTTTTTGTTTTAATATACCTTCGTGAAACAAATTTAGAATAATAATTCTATTCATACGCATTCAACATCTCTAATAATTGTATCATTGCCAGATTAGAGGCTGCCGTAATATTCATTTCCCTGTTTTTACCCATTTGGTGCTTTTCTACAAGCACTTTCTCCTTTATCGTGGTTGCTATCCATACAGTACCTACTGGTTTATCAGTCGTTCCTCCATCAGGTCCAGCAATTCCAGATACAGCTATTGCACAATCTACATTCAACACTTTTTGTAAACCTTGTGCCATTTGCAAAACAATGGCTTCGCTTACTGCACCGTGGATCTCTATAGTAGACGAAGAAACTCCCAAAACGTTGCATTTTACTTCATTTGAATAACAAACGATACTGCCTTTAAAATAATTGGACGATCCTGCTATGCTGGTTATAAGGTGTGCGATATTACCGCCTGTACAACTTTCGGCTGTACCCAAGATCAAACCCAATTCGAATAAACGAATACCCAAAATACGTTCAAGGGAAATATCTTGTTTTAAGAGAATAGCTTTACCCAAAATTTGGTCTAATTTATCTACTTCTGCATCTAACTCTGCTCTACGATGTTCACCTTTAACAAACAAACGCAATTTCATTAACCGAGG
This sequence comes from Bacteroidota bacterium, assembly GCA_039799165.1. Classification (GTDB taxonomy): domain Bacteria; phylum Bacteroidota; class Bacteroidia; order Bacteroidales; family Dysgonomonadaceae; genus Dysgonomonas_A. The sequence continues at coordinate 29,980 of JBDLTH010000141.1, read as the reverse complement.
GGAGGGCAAATATGCCAAGCCAAAACCTGTTGGCAAATTATTTTCAAAATAGGCAAGCTTAATAGCCAACGCAGACTCTGAGTAGCCTATAACCAAAACAGTACGATTTACATATGACTCAGACTGGTATTTTTTATGTAAACGAGCTATTATTTCGTTTTCCATATTGTACTTCATTTCCGATGGTACTCCAGGCATTGATACTAGTACCTTATGCTCTTTCTCAAACCACGTAATGGGTGCAGTACCTACCCTATTTTGTATTACGGTACAATCTTTGGGAACATATGCTTGTTTGCGTGTCAATTCGTTTAGCACCGCAGGGTTAGTTACAATGTTGTGAATATTTTCAAGTACCGATTCATCAAAAACGAGGCTTGTACCAAAATAGTCGCACAACGTTTGTTTGGTTATATCGTCTTTGGTAGGACCAATACCTCCTGTCATCAACACTACATCTACTTCGTCGAATAGAGATGTTATGGTAGACTTTATTTGTTCTGCATCATCGCCAATAGATACTTTTACCAAAACTTCAAAACCTGCATCGGTTAGTTTTTTAGACATCCACGCCGAGTTGGTATCTACAATCTGACCTATAAGAATTTCATCACCAATAGTTACAATTGCTACTTTCATTTGTTCTGTTTGTTGCCTAAATTTTCTAAAACTTCCTTAGTTCTTGATACAATCGTTGTACAGGTAAACCCATTATATTGAAGTAAGATCCTGATATGTGTTCTACTGCCGCATACCCGATCCACTCTTGTACACCGTATGCACCTGCCTTATCCAAAGGCTTATAGGTGTTGACGTAATATTCAATTTCGGAATCGTCAAGTTTGGCAAAACAAACTTCCGAAACTTCGGAAAACGTAACTTTCTTGTGTTGTGCTAGCAATGTTACGCCTGTTATAACATGATGACTTTTACCTGACAATGCTCTAAGCATCTGCTTAGCATCGGTGTTGTCAACAGGCTTACCATAAATTAGACCCGCTGCCAAGACAACGGTATCGGCGGTTATCACCAAGGTGTTTTCATCTAGCAACGAGACGTATGCTTCAGCCTTTTTTTCTGCTATATATTCAGCAACTTTTTGTTTATCTAGTGTTTCGGGATAAGATTCGTCAATGTCTGCCAATATCTTCACGGTGTAGGATATTCCCAATCCTGATAATAATTCTTGCCTTCGGGGAGAGTTTGAAGCCAATAGTATATTGTACCTTATATTCATCGAATGGCTTGTCTAATCCGTGTCAATTTTATCAACAATTCTTCTAATTGATCTAATGGAAGCATATTCGCTCCATCCGATTTAGCATTTAACGGATCGGGATGCGTTTCTATAAACAAACCATCTACCCCCACAGCAATACCTGCTTTGCAAATGGTCTCGATAAGCTGGGGTTGACCTCCTGTTACACCCGATTGTTGATTCGGCTTTTGCAGGCTGTGTGTAGCATCTAATACGACAGGAAAACCAAATGTTTGCATTTCGGGTATTCCTCTAAAATCAACTACCAAATCTCCATATCCAAACGAAACGCCTCGCTCTGTAAGCATCACATTTGAGTTGCCTGAATCTATGACTTTCTGAGCGGCAAATTTCATCGCATGAGGTGCTAAAAATTGCCCTTTTTTTATATTTACCGTTTTTCCTGTTTCGGCAGCTGCAATTAACAGATCGGTCTGACGACACAAAAATGCTGGTATTTGCAACACATCCACATACTCGGCAGCCATCGCAGCCTCGTGCGTTTCGTGTATATCAGTAACTACGGGTACACCAAACGTTTCACGCACCTTACGCAATATCTTTAACGATTTTTCGTCACCAATACCTGTAAAAGAGTCTACACGTGAACGATTTGCTTTGCGATACGACCCCTTGAAAATGTAGGGAATATTTAGTTTACTCGTAATCTTTACTATTTTTTCAGCAATATTTAAAACAATTTCTTCTCCTTCTATCACACATGGTCCTGCCATGAGAAAGAAATTATCGCTTTTCAGATCATTAATATTCATTGTAATACAATTAAAATTATGTTTTCCTTATTAAATAAGAAGGTGCAATTTACGAAAAATGTTTCGGAAATTACAACAGCTCAAATTAGGATTGCATTTCAGTCTGAAAAAGTCTACCTTTGAATAAAATAAAAAAAGAAAACAATGATTGGTGCATTCCAAAAATATCTAAAGCAACACAATTACGCTAAGTTTGATCTCAAGGCTGTACTATTCGACATGGATGGTGTATTATATGATTCGATGAAATACCATGCTCAATCGTGGTACGAAGCTTTCTCGGAAGAAAATATACACTCAACTCTTGACGAATTTTACCTCCACGAGGGCAGAGTAGGTAGCAATACTATCAACTTATTGATGCAACGAGAGCAAAATAGAGAAGCTACTGAACAAGAGATAGAAAGAATATATAAACGCAAGTCTGAGTTATTTGCATTATACAACCAAGGAGACACTATACCTTATGCCTTTGATATGTTAAAATCGGTAGAAGCGAAGCAGCTTGAATGTGTATTGGTTACAGGGTCTGGGCAACCTACACTGTTGGGTAAATTGGAAGATAATTTTCCTGGCATTTTCAAAAAAAATAAAATGGTTACTGCTTTTGATGTAAAACACGGAAAACCGCATCCCGAACCCTATTTAATGGGTTTAGAAAAAGGTGGCAATTTACTTGCAAATCAAGCTATTGTTGTTGAAAATGCTCCTATGGGTGTTGAGTCGGCAGTAGCAGCAAGCATATTTACCATTGCCATCAACACTGGACCTTTGGATGAACAGGTACTGTGGAATGCTGGTGCTAATATTGTTTTGCCATCGATGAAAGCTTTATGGGATAGCTGGGATAGTTACTATAATGAAATGAAATAGGCATATTTTTAGGTTTAAAAAAACAAGAATATTAACAATCTAAAAGCTCGAGTTGCTTAAATGCACCACGGGTACTAATTATTATTTAACAAATATTTAACAAATGAAACCAGATAGTTTAATTTTTGACATGGATGGCACTCTGTGGGATGCTGTGGATACATATGCTCACTGCTGGACGGAGGTATTGAATAAAAATGGCATTGACTGTAAACTGACAAAAGCCGATATACAAGGATATATGGGCATGGAGGCAAAGCAGATCTATAAAGAAATATTTCCAGATTTGTCGGAGGCTATGATTGAAAAAATATATCTTGACATCATTACCAAAACAGATGAGGCATTGCCTGTTATGGGTGGCAAAATATATGATGATGTGCTAGAAGGAATAGAGCAGTTGTCTAAGAAGTATAAACTATTCATGTTGAGTAATTGTCAGAAAGGTTCGATTAAAGATTTTATGAATTTTACAGATACGAAACCTTATTTTATAGATTATATTGAATATGGATCTAATTTTGAGCCTAAGCATATAAATATGAAAACCCTTATAGACCAATACAATCTGAAAGCCCCAATGTATGTGGGTGATACGGATTCCGATAGAAAACAGTCAGATTTGGCTAGCGTACCTTTTGTATTTGTATCATGGGGCTTCGGTACAACTGATTCATATGCCTTAAAGTTTGATAAGATGAAGGAACTGACCGATCATCTTATGAAGTTGTAATGACTGGACTGACAATAGCAATTGTCTTAGTTTGCTACTTCGGATTACTTTTTGGAATATCTTATCTGACAAGTCGCAAAAACTCAAGCAATGATGCTTTTTTCAGAGCCAATCGCACATCTCCGTGGTATATAGTAGCCATCGGGATGATAGGTACTACTATATCGGGTGTTACTTTTGTATCTGTTCCTGGTATGATAGGCAAAGCAAATATGAGCTATATGCAAATGGTATTCGGATTCTTTTTGGGGTATATTGCAGTAGTTTATGTTTTGTTGCCACTCTATTACAGACTACATCTGACATCGATATATACCTATCTCGATACACGTTTTGGGTTTTGGTCATACAAAACAGGGGCATCTTTTTTTATTCTGTCAAGAATGATCGGTTCTGCCGTCAAACTATATTTAGTGGCTCTAATACTTCAAGCCCTCGTTTTCGAACCGTGGGGTATCCCTTTCTACATAACAGTTACAGGCATTGTATTTCTTATTTGGATATATACCCGACAAAGCGGTATAAAAACGATAATATGGACAGATACACTACAAACCATTGGTTTTCTCACGGCACTCGTTCTTATTATATGTCAAGTATCCTCTCTCCTACATCTAGATCTGAATGAAACCTTCAGAGCAATATCCACAAACCAACATGCCCGCATATTTTTTTTCGATGATTGGGCTAGTCCATTGCATTTTTCTAAACAATTTATTAGTGGTATATTCATCGTAATTGTAATGACAGGGTTGGATCAAGATATTATGCAAAAAAATTTGACTTGCAGAAATCTTAAAGATGCAAAAAAAAACATGCTTACCTATGGTTTTTTGTTTATCCCTGTCAACCTTTTATTTCTCTCGTTAGGTGTACTGCTATTGCTATTTGCGGCTCAAGAAAATATTATATTACCCGAAGCCTCTGACAAAATACTACCTTATTTAGTATCCAACTATTTAGGTATACCATGTATGGTATTTTTCAGCATTGGGCTTATAGGAGCATCATTTGCCAACGCAGACTCTGCTCTTGCATCCTTAACCACGTCTTTCTGTATTGATATAGTGAACACCGAAAAGTTAGAGCCTAATAAGGCTAAAACCATTCGCCAAAAAGTACATGTATCTATGAGTATCGCTTTTATTCTCGTTATACTCATGATCGACTACACAAGCCAAGACAACATATTAAATACCATTTACAAGGTAGCGTCGTATACCTATGGCCCCCTTTTGGGTCTATTTGCATTAGGTCTATTATCAACAATACAAATCAAAGATAAATACACCCCTTGGGTATGTATACTAGCCCCCATTATATGTTATGTAATAGAAGTATACTTGATGAAGCAGTTTGACTATAAAGTAGGATATGAAATACTGTTAATTAATGGTTTATTGACCATGATAGGCTTAATCTTGATTTCTAAGAAAGAGAAGCAAACACTTAGCTAATTGTAATATTCGTCGAGTTACCAAGTAAAATTTAGTGTTTCCTTATTCTATTTTTACTAAAAAATAAAATAAGGACAAATTCAATGTTATCTTTGTAGTAATAAATAACTAAATCATAATTAATATGGCTACAGCATATCAAAATCTTTCATCTTACAACCCATCTACTGTACCTAACGGAGCAGATATGAAGATAGGTGTCTTGGTGTCAGAATGGAACGAAAAAATAACAAAGGCATTGTGCGACGGAGCATGCGAAACTCTAGTGAAACATGGTGTAAGTTCAAACAATATTTTAATAGATTATGTCCCTGGAAGTTTTGAATTAATATATGGTGCACAAATTTTTGCAGATGCTCATGAACTTGATGCAGTAATTGTTTTAGGCTGTGTAGTAAGAGGCGACACACCTCACTTTGACTATGTATGTAGTGGGGTTACTCAAGAAATAGCTCGTTTAAATGTAATGCATTCCATTCCGTTTATCTTTGGTTTATTAACAACCGACGACATGCAACAAGCAGAGGATAGATCTGGTGGTAAACATGGCAACAAGGGTGATGAGTGTGCGATTACAGCCCTCAAAATGATTGATTTTACGAGACGAAATCAACCTGAATAAGAAATCCTTGGTATAATCTATTAAAACTAAAATATATCACTCTTTTTCAAATATATCCTCACTAAAAACTTGGATGTATTTGAAAAAGAAGTATATATTTATTCTCAGCCTTAGTAACCGTTTAGTTTTTCGGTTATATGCTGTTCCACATAATTCTGATCATTACTTATTTGACCACTGTTTCTTGGGTATTTGTATGATATTCATAATCTTTAGAATGTCTTCTGTACAATTCAATCCAAGAGAAGGTTATTTTCTCAATCCATCACTTGGGTAAAACTCCAATTTTTTTTAGAATCTTTTCTGATTACAACCTCCAGTATCCATCAATTAGTATATTCTCTGGATAGCATGTGCTATTGATAGCGTGTTTTAATCAGATAAAATATGTCAAGTAGATACTTTGTATTGCGATTATCATCTAAAAGCTGTACCATTGCACCCCACTAGGTATCAGTTAGGTAGTTGGATAAATTTTATTCATATTCTTTAATTTACGAACAGAAACAACGATAATGTGCTAATATAAATAGAATTAACCATATAAAACATTAATAACGCTTTGTTGGAAATTTAAACAGTTACTAAAATGAAACTCAAAACCATCTTTTTAATTTCGTTCTTTACGTTGTTGCTATATTCGTGCAAATCGTCCACAACATGCAAATGCAATAACAACCTATATAGCCATATATACACTGCGACAGAAAAAAACATGTAGTAGTTTTGCAATAAAATCAGTATAGTATACACAACTTCCATTATTTCTAAAAAAAGGGTATCTATATTTTTACCTGTTTTTAGAAATGCATATCTTTGAGATTATTATAAATAATTTCTCACATCAAAAATAGGATCCAGAAATGAGAACATACACCCATGTTAAAGATTTAGGCAATTTGAATATTGCTATACAAGAAGCTTTAGAAATCAAGAAAAATAGATTTGCGTACAAACATTTAGGTGAAAACAAAACGCTATTGATGGTTTTCTTTAATTCGAGCCTTCGCACTCGCTTAAGCACGCAAAAGGCTGGAATGAATTTGGGTATGAATACCATGGTGTTAGATATCAATCAAGGTGCATGGAAGCTCGAAACCGAGCGTGGTGTAATTATGGATGGAGATAAATCGGAGCATATTCTAGAAGCAATACCCGTTATGGGATCCTATTGCGACATTATCGGTGTGCGTGCATTTGCCCAGTTCGAAAACAAAAAAGATGATTATGACGAAAAAATATTAAATCAATTTATCCAATACTCAGGTCGTCCTGTATTCAGTATGGAAGCTGCCACTGGACACCCTTTACAAGGTTTTGCCGATCTTATTACTATCGAAGAATATAAGACAAAACCTCGCCCCAAAGTGGTGCTTACATGGGCACCTCATCCTAAGGCATTGCCACAAGCTGTGCCCAACTCGTTTGCAGATTTTATGAACGAGGCGGATGTTGATTTTGTAATTACACATCCTCATGGTTACGAACTCGATCCTAAATTTGTACGTGGGGCTAAAGTTGAATACAACCAAAACAAAGCCCTTGAAGGAGCTGACTTTGTATATGCCAAAAACTGGGCTGCCTACATGGATCCAAATTATGGACAAATTTTAAGTAAAGATAAAGCGTGGACGGTATCGACCGAAAAGATGGCATTGACTAATAATGCTCATTTTATGCACTGCCTGCCCGTACGTCGCAACATGATTGTTACAGATGACGTAATAGAAAGCTCACGGTCGCTCGTGATACCCGAGGCGGCAAATCGAGAAATAGCTGCTCAAACAGTATTGAAAAGAATGCTTGAAAGCTTATAATTAATAAAAAAAGATTGTAAAATGAAGAAAATGTACCACTTGCCAATGGCATTGTTGGCAATCGCAAGTATTACTACAACTGGTTGCAAAGAAAAAGTAAAAGGACAAGAACAACTCGTAATGAACAAAGCGTTTAATATAGAAAATCTGGATACTACAGCTATTCCAGGTAACAATTTTTATCGATATGCAACAGGGGGATGGAGTGATGCCAACCCTATACCTGACGAGTATTCTCGGTATGGTTCTTTTGACAAACTACGTGAGAATAATAAAGAACAGATACTCGAATTGATTACAGGACTAGGTAAGACAAGTCATAAAAAAGGATCGAATGGTCAAAAAATAGGCGATCTATACAAACTGGGTATGGATAGTGTGAAGCTAAACGCAGACAAAGCCTCGCCCATTATCACTCAATTGGCTGAAATAAACGCCGCCACCAAAGTGGATGACATTATAACCTTAGCAGGTAAAATGAGACATTATGTATCAAACCCATTTTTTGGCTTTTATGTTGGTGCTGATGACAAAAACAGTTCTATAAACATTGCACAGATCTATCAAAGCGGTCTAGGATTAGACGAGCGTGCATATTATGTAGATACCGATGCCAAAGCTATTGCTATAAGAGAAGGCTATCTTGCATTAATGAGTACCCAGTTTATCAATGCTGGCTATGCAAGCTCAGATGCTAAGACTATGGCAGATGCGGTATTGAAACTAGAAACTGCATTAGCAAAGGCTCATGTAGAAAAAGAAAGACTTCGTGTACCTGAGTTGAATTATAATAAAATGAAGGTTGAAGATTTAAACACTTCGGTAGCTACATTTAATTGGGATTTATTCTTCAATTCAGTAGGAAGTAAAGATTTGAAAGAAATCAACGTAGCTCAAATAAACCCGATTGCTACAGCCGTACAACTAATACAATCAACACCCATAAATGACTTGAAAGCATACCTATCGTGGTGTCTAATAAATACAGCATCCAGTTATTTGAGTGATGATTTTGCAAATGCTAGATTCGAGTTTTACGAAAAACAACTTAGTGGAAGTAAAGCAATGCAGCCTCGCTGGAAAAGAGTTGTTGCTACCGTAGACGCAACGCTTGGTGAAGAAGTGGGGCAATTGTATGTTGAAAAACATTTCCCTGCAAAGTCTAAAGAACGTATGTTGGATCTAGTGGAAAACTTACGAGTAGCTTTGGGCGAACGTGTAGCTAAACTAGAGTGGATGAGTGACCAAACAAAACAAAAAGCACAAGAAAAACTCAATACCTTTACCGTAAAAATAGGTTATCCTGACAAGTGGAGAGACACTTCGGATCTTGAAATAAAAGGAGATAGTTATTGGGCAGACATTGTGCGAGCATCTGTTTTCGAAGCCAATTATATGTTGAGTCAACTAAACAAACCTGTAGACAAATCGAAATGGTACATGTCTCCACAAACGGTGAACGCTTATTACAACCCTGCTACAAACGAAATTTGTTTTCCTGCAGGTATACTTCAAGCTCCGTTCTTTTATACAGATGGCGACGACGCAATCAACTATGGAGCAATAGGTGTAGTTATAGGACATGAAATGACACACGGATTTGACGATCAAGGACGTAAATTTGATAAAGATGGTAATGTAAACGATTGGTGGACGTCCGAAGATGGCAAGAAGTTTGACGAAAGGGCTAAAGTATTAATCGACCATTTTAACAATATTACGGTAACAGACGATCTTAAAGCCAATGGTAAATTTACATTGGGCGAAAACATTGCAGACCTCGGTGGCTTAGAGGTTTCGTATACAGCATTTCAAAAAACAGAGCAATTTAAATCAACCAATAAAATTGATGGATTTAATCCTCAACAACGTTTTTTCCTTGCTTATGCTAATTTGTGGGCCGGAAATATACGAGACGCAGAAATTATTCGTCGCACAAAGACAGACCCCCACTCGCTTGGCGAATGGAGAGTAAATGGTACATTACCACATATAGCTACTTGGTATGATGTATTTAACATTACCGAGAAAGATAGTCTATATCTTCCTATCAATAGACGTGCTAACATTTGGTAATGTATATTTTAGCAATTGAAATAATCTAAATAATGACAGGGCCTTTTTATAAACTATTATACTGAGGCTCTGTCTCATTCAATACAATTAAATTTGGTTGTGTTGAACGAGAAAAAATTAATGAATATAAACTATAAAACAACAGATATGAAAAAGTTTTTGATGACCATGTTTTTGTTAGGTACTTTAACTGTAAACCTTAGTACTTCACAAAATCAAACGCCAATAGACCCTGTAACACAGGCTAAGATTGATAAAATAAAAAAAGATGAGTTGAAGGCAATAGAAAAAGTGCAAAAGAATTCGGATAAAAAAATAGAAAAGGCTAAAAGTGATGCCGAAGCAAATGCTACTAAACGAGCAGAAGAGGCTAGAAGAGAAGGTGAAAAAGAAGTGGATAAACTAAAAATAGATACAGAAAATAAAATTGTGAAAATAAAGCAGAATACAGAACTAAAGATTGCTAAACTTTCTCCCACCATGTAATAACTGTAATTAGGGTAAACAAAATGTGATGGGAAATGCAAAAAAACAGTCGAATTTAAGATGGCTTTCTTAATTTATTCTTTATCTTGCAATATTTATTAAAAGCTTTTAAAATGTATTGATTTATTAAACATAAAATAAAGATCTATGCTACCTGAAAACTACAAACAATTGAAAGACCTGTTATCCTCAAAACTGGATTCGAAACAAATAATAACCAATCCTCTACAGTTACTAGCTTATGGTACGGATGCGAGTTTTTATCGTTTAATACCTAAAATAGTAGTATACGTCCATTCCGAAAAGGAAGCTATAGAAGTTATCAGATTGAGTGAAAAGCTGAACATCCCTGTAACATACAGAGCTGCAGGCACAAGCCTTTCGGGTCAAGCGGTTACCGATTCGGTTCTGATGGTAGCTACCCATAAATGGAAAAAATATTCAGTTCTTGATAACGGACTTAAAATAAGACTGCAACCTGGTATCGTAGGTGCTCGTGCCAACGTTTTTCTACAATCTTTTGGGCGCAAAATAGGACCCGACCCTGCTTCTATCAATGCAGCCATGATTGGTGGTATTGCCTCTAATAATGCCAGCGGCATGTGTTGTGGTACAGCTCAAAACTCGTATCAAACAATTGCTGACATCCGCATCGTACTATATGATGGGACGGTGCTAGACACATCTGACGAGACGAGCAAAAAAGAATTTAAAGCAAAACATCCCGAGATAATCAAAGAGATAGAGCAAATGCGGGATGATATAAAAGCCGACACCGTTTTATACGAGCGCATTAAGAAAAAGTTCAAAATAAAAAACACCACTGGATACAGTATAAACTCGTTGGTTGACTTTGAAGACCCATTCGATATTATCAAACACTTGATGATAGGGGCAGAAGGTACACTGGCCTTTATTTCCGATATTACCTACCATACGGTAATTGACGAGAAGTATAAGGCATGTACACTGATGATCTACAAAACGATCGAAGAGGCTTGTAACGCTGTTCCATTGCTCAAACAAACACCTGTATCGGCAGTAGAACTACTGGATAGAGACAGTATACGATCAGTAGAGACTGATCCTGATGCACCTGCATATTTCAGAACATTGCCCGAAACGGCATGTGTACTTTTGGTCGAAATTCAGGCAAACGATCAAGAAACAATCGATGCAAAAGAAGTGGAGATACGCAAAGTTGTGGATGTTATCCCTACCATTCAGCCCTACGTATTTACATCCGACCCCAAAGAATATAATTTCAATTGGAAAGCTCGAAAAGGACTACTATCGTCGGTAGGAGGTTTAAGAAAAACAGGTACAACCTGTTTGATCGAAGACGTTGCCTTCCCTGTATCTAGCCTTGCCGAAGGCTGTATAGCATTGAAAAATTTATTCAAAAATCTGGAATATCACGATGCTGTTTTGTTTGGTCATGCCTTAGAAGGTAACTTACACTTAACATTTTCTCAAGACTTTTCTACATCCGAAGAGGTAGAACGCTATTCGAAATTGATGGACGGTATTGCCGAAATAGTAGTTGATCGATTTGACGGATCGTTGAAAGCTGAACACGGAACGGGTCGTAATATGGCTCCTTTTGTAGAAAAAGAATGGGGTGAGGCTGCTTATAAAATAATGGTCAGAATAAAAAATATCTTTGACCCTCGCAAGCTTGTGAATCCAGGCGTTATTATCAACGAAAATCCTAAAATACATTTAGAGAATTTAAAACCGTCTCCAGCTACAAACGAAATAATAGACAAATGTATGGAGTGTGGATTTTGTGAGCCAAACTGTGTATCAGAAGGTTTAACACTATCGCCTCGCCAACGTATCGTGATAGCTAGAGAAATATCAAGATTAAAAGCATCTGGTGAATCTCCTGAACTACTGAGACAGATGTTGCACGATGCCAAATATTTTTCGGACGAAACTTGTGCTACGGACGGGCTTTGTGCCTTGGCATGCCCCGTTAAAATAGATACAGGCAAGTTTGTAAAAGACATTCGCCATCAAGAAGCTACGGATAAGGATAAGAAAAGAGCGGCTTCTATTGGCAGTAGTATGGCTAGCGTTACATCAGCAGGACGTACAGCACTCAATATTGTAAGTCTATTTCATTCGGTATTAGGTGATAGCGTTATGGGTGGAATTGCAGGAGGTATGCGATCAATCTCGGGCAATCGTATCCCCCGATGGAACAAAGATATGCCCAAAGGGGCTCATAAGATAAAACAGTTAGTGGTTAATGACGGACAAGCCAACAAGGTGGTGTACTTTCCATCTTGTATCAACCGTACGATGGGTACATCCAAAGCATACCGAAAAGATGAGGTAGAGCTAACTCAAAAAACAGAGCAACTTCTGATTAGAGCTGGGTATACAATCATCTATCCACAAAATATAAACGAACTGTGTTGCGGAATGTCTTTCAGCAGCAAAGGTTTGAAAGAAGAGGGCGAACGCAAATCGAAAGAACTGGAAGACGCTTTGTATAAAGCATCCGAAGGGGGTAAATATCCCATACTCTTTGATATGAGTCCTTGTTTCTACACTTTCCACGAAGGGTATGCGAACAAAAATATTACGATTTACGATCCTATCGAGTTTATGCTCAATCATGTGATGCCTAAATTGGAAGTAAAAAAACCAAAGAATGTGGTTACCGTTTTCCCCGTTTGTTCAGTCAAAAAGATTGGTATGGAACAAAATCTATACAAACTAGCCAAGATGTGTTCAAACGAAGTGAAATTGGTAGAAAGTAACTGTTGTGGTTTTGCAGGAGACAGAGGATTTACTTATCCCGAGCTGAACAAGCATGGGCAACGCCATTTGGCAGAGCAAATACCTAGTGGATGCGAAGACGGATATTCGACTAGCCGTACCTGCGAAATAGGTATAAGCGAGTACAGTAATATCAACTTCAAATCGATATTTTATCTGATTGATGAAGTTACCAGATAACCTGTCAGTATTGATTATATCAATAGAGCCGATTCGTTGAATTGGCTCTATGTTTTTTTAGTCGTATAGTTATATTCCTAAATTTATGTACTCCTTTTAATTTTTGTAAGTTATCTTTGTGTATGTATATTAATAATGCAAAAAATAGAGTATGAATACTTTTGGAAATATATATAGATTGACCTCGTTTGGTGAATCGCACGGTGCTGCAATAGGCGGTATCATAGACGGATGCCCGTCTGGAATAGTGGTTGATATGGATTTTATACAAAATGAACTGAATAGACGCCGTCCTGGACAATCAAAGATAACAACTCCTCGCAAAGAGGATGATGCTGTTGAATTCTTATCAGGCATTTTTGAAGGTAAAACCACAGGTACACCCATTGGCTTTATTATTCGTAATGGCAATCAGCACTCGTCCGATTACGATAATATGAAGCATGTATATCGCCCTTCGCATGCCGATTACACATACCAACAAAAATACGGCATCAGAGATCATCGAGGAGGAGGTAGATCATCGGCTCGTGAAACGATTGCTCGGTGTGTAGCAGGTGCTTTTGCTAAATTGGTGCTGGCTCAATTGGGTGTCGAAATTTTAGCATACACCTCGCAAGTGGGACCAATAAAATTAGAAAAGAACTACTCAGAGTACGATTTATCGCAAATAGAGTCTACGCCCGTTCGTTGCCCAGACCTTGACAAAGCCGAGCAAATGATTGCTCTAATCGGCGAAGTAAAATCGGCAGGAGATACCATTGGTGGGGTAATCACCTGCGTCATCAAAAGCACACCCATAGGCTTGGGCGAGCCTGTGTTTGGCAAACTGCATGCTGCCTTGGGCAATGCCATGTTGAGTATAAATGCAGTAAAAGGATTTGAGTATGGCGATGGTTTCGATGTCAACCACAGAGGCTCGGAAGTGAACGATGTGTTTTATGACCATCAAGGAAAAATAAACACAAGTACCAATCACTCGGGAGGTATACAAGGAGGTATATCAAACGGACAAGATATTTACTTTAGAGTAGCTTTTAAACCTGTTGCTACTATTTTGATGAATCAAGAAACGGTAGACACATCGGGTCAAAACACGCAACTTACGGCTCGTGGCAGACACGATGCCTGCGTATTGCCTCGTGCTGTGCCTATTGTAGAGTCGATGGCAGCAATGACCATTTTAGATTATTACTTGCTTAACAAGGCTCGATAAATTTAGGGGTATGAACAAGCTTTTCTTGTTTTTTTGTACCTTGCTATTGACAGGCTGTCAATCCGAATCAAAAATTTATATAGAAGACCGAGGCGAGATTTTTCATACTACCTACTCTATCAAATATAAATATGGCCGTTCGTTGAAGAACGAGATAGAAGCATCATTGTTGCAATTCGACAATTCGCTAAATCCGTTCAACACATCTTCTGTTATATCTAAGATCAATAAAAATGAACCTGTTGCGTTGGATACACTGTTTATTCGTGTATTCAACAAATCGCAAGAGCTATCAATGCTATCGGATGGACTTTTTGACATTACGGTGTCGCCACTTATTAATGCGTGGGGATTTGGATTTAAAAATTCGGAGAAGATTACACCTGCACTGATCGACAGCCTTAAACTGCTGGTGGGATACGAAAAAATACGCTTAGTTAACGGAGTTATAGAAAAAGCAAACCCGAATGTGCAAATCAATACCTCGGCAATAGCCAAAGGATATTCGGTAGATGTGATTGCGAGCCTCTTACAATCGTACGGTATTGATGATTATATGATCGAAATAGGGGGTGAAATATCTGCCAAAGGTGTAAATAACAAAGGCGAATGCTGGCATATTGGTATTGAAAGACCCGACGATGTCCGATCGCTGTTTAGCAACGATTATCAATCGATTGTACAATTGTGCAATAAATCGATAGCCACATCGGGCAGTTACAACAACTTTTATGTAAAAGATGGCAAACGCTATGCTCATACCATCGACCCTCGTACGGGTTACCCTTCTCAGACCAATATACTGAGTGCAACAGTCATTGCCAAAGATTGCATGTCTGCGGATGCTTACGCTACAGTATTTATGATGACTGATACGGTACAAACTCGAAAAATAGCCCTACAACAAGGTCTGTCGTATCTGCTAATTGTGGCTACTAAGGATAGCTCGCACATAGCAATAACTTCTGCCGATTTTGAAAATTATATTCTGGAATAAGACAGTGAAAGGGAGCATGAATGTTCCCTTTTACTGATAGATTATATCATACTCTCCTATATTTGTTCAATATCAAAGCCTACTGTATCTATGGCATCTATAATCTGCTCATTAATTACAGCAGATACCGATACTGTCAATATCTTATCTGAACTATCTGTATCAACACTCCAAGATGTAATAGCATCTAATTGATCTAAAAATGGTTTAACTTTGGCTACACAGCGTTCGCAATTAATACTGGTTTTAAACTTTAATTCTTGATTCATATTAGTTCTTTTTTAGATTGATTTATGTTTTAGCAGAATGCTATTTAATACTACACTCACACTACTCAATGCCATAGCTCCACCTGCTATCATGGGATTAAGTAAAAATCCATTGATTGGATATAGAATGCCTGCAGCAATAGGAATACCTATCAGGTTATAAATAAATGCCCAAAACAAGTTTTGCTTGATTGTGCGATTTGTTATCTTCGACAACTCAATGGCTTGTGCTATTTTGCTCAAGTCATTCGATATGATCGTCATTTTTGCCGATTCAATGGCAATATCACTACCATACCCCATCGCAATTCCCACATTCGATTGGGCTAGAGCTGCACTATCGTTGATACCATCGCCTACCATTGCCACTACTTTTGCCTCCGATTGCAATTGTTTCACAAATTCGGTTTTATCAGCTGGTAGTAATCCAGCTCGATAGTTTTTTATATTTACTTGCTTAGCTATTGATGCCGCCGTATGCTCATTGTCGCCTGTTAGCATATACACATCAATACCTTTATTTTGCAATTGCTGTATAGCCTGTACTGAGCTTTCTTTAATGCTATCAGCAATAGCCAAAACACATAGAAAACAGTCGTCAGTTGTAAATAATACGATTGTATTTGCATTGTTTAATTTTTGAGTTATCCAAACTTCAGTTTGTACATCTACTTGTACATTTACAGCATCTATCAATTTATCATTTCCAACATAGTACTTACTATTTTCAAGATTACCCGTTATACCCTTTCCTGTAACACTTTCTATTGTTATAGAATCCAAGAATTGAGCCTCGTTTTCAAAATGCTTTACGATAGCCTCTGCTAAAGGATGTTCAGACAATTTCTCGATACTGAACAGAATGTTTATTAGATCTTGAGACTTGGCTACATTCCATCTCACATCCACTACTTGAGGTCGCCCTTCTGTTATTGTACCCGTTTTGTCAAGTAATACAGCATCAACCTTTTCAATTACTTCTAAACTTTCGGCATCCTTTATCAAAATACCATTCTCAGCCCCTTTGCCTATTCCTACCATTATGGCTGTAGGGGTTGCCAAGCCTAATGCACACGGACAAGCAATAACTAATATGGTTATAAAAGAGAGCAAAGCGTGTGTAAAGGCGTTTTGGTTAGCTGTAAACACCCAAACTCCAAAACTAAGGATTGCAATACTGATAACAATAGGCACAAAGATACCTGCTATTTTATCCACTCGTTTTTGCACAGGGGCTTTACTTCCTTGTGCATCCTCTACCATTTTTATTATTTGGGATAATAGGGTTGATTGCCCTACCTTTTCGGCTCGAAATTGAAAACTACCTTTTTGGTTAATTGTTCCAGAATATACGTTACTACCGACTTCTTTTTCTACGGCAATAGGTTCGCCTGTTATCATACTCTCGTCTACATAGGAATTACCTTGTACCACTAGCCCATCTACTGCTATCTTATCGCCTGGTTTTACTAACAATAAATCTCCTGTGTGTACGTCATATATAGATCGTTCGGATAGTGTACCGTCTGGCATAACAAGGGTAATGGTTTTGGATTGTAACCCGATCAACTTTTTAAGGGATGATGATGTGTTTCCCTTTGCTTTTTCTTCGAGTAGTTTACCTAACAATACAAAGGTGATAACCACAGCCCCTGCTTCGAAATATACATCTGGAAATAAGCCTCTGGTAATTAAAAAATCGGGATATAAAGTATTGAAAACACTATACAGATAAGCCGTTCCTGCACTTAAGGATACAAGAGTATCCATATTAAATGCTCCATGCTGTATTTGTTTAAAAGCTCGTATAAAAAAATCTTTCCCAAAATAGACAATCACAGGAGTTGACAATATACACATCAGCCAGTTGGCATAAGACAGGTGCATCAAAGCAGGTGTCATACCTATTACAACTAGCGGAATGCTGAAAATAAGAGATCCAATCACTTTTTGTTTAAGAGACAGGTAATGCTCTTTATGTAGTACTTCTAAATTATCCTTGGCATCAGCAGTTTCATTTATATCAAGATCGTAGCCCACAGCTTCCAAAGCTGTTTTTAATGTCGACAGATCTGTTTCTTCTTTGTAATAGGTTATTTGAACAGTTTCGGTAGCATAGTTGACAGATGCCGAATCAACCCCTTTTTGTTTCAGTAGTATCTTTTGCACACTATTGGCACAAGCAACACAGTACATATTGAGTACTGGCAGATTTTTCTTTTCGATTATCTTATTCATATCATACTTTGTATATTCTATGCAACAAAGATAGCGACAGAACAATAAGCTGATGTTATATAATTTAGGCTATAATTTATACTATTCAGAGTTCTCTCAGTTCAACTCAAACAAATAGCCTAGGTTTATAGACGATGTATAGTAATTTCCTTTCCTTATTTCCCATGGTTTTATTAGACCAAACTGAAAACTATATCCAATATAGATTTTGTTTACGATGATGCTAAATCCTGCCTGCGGGCCTACATCAAAACGCTTATGATAATCATAAAGTTTGGGTTTTATTCTGCCTTCTTTCGAGTCAATCCAATAACCGCCTGAAAAGCCATATCGTGTATAAACACCTATATCTAGCCCCACATTCAAGTCTTCATCACCAAATCGATAAGAAAATATGATCGGAGTTTCAATACCATACGTATAAGCTGAATAATGAGGGTTTGAAGGAGATATAGATTTCGATCCATTAAGAGACACTAATAAACTTGGCTGAAAATACCACTGATCAGTGATGGGCATAGAGTAAATAGAACCTAAGTTAAAGCCTAATTTAGTCATAACCTCACCAGTAGTTAAGGATGACATATTAAATGCTCCTCTAACACCTAACATTGATTGACCATAGATAGGCATAACAAAGAAAGATAATAAAATAACAAAGACTCTTGTTTTCATGTTTTTTCTAGTATTTCACTAAAGTAAAGATTTTTTTGAACTTAAATGGGTTTTAGTTAGATTATTTAGGACAAACACTAATTATCTAACTAAAAACCATTTATCATTTTTGGGGGGCTCGTAAGACTTCATTTGATTTAACAAGATATCTATGTCCTCATTTACGATGAGTAGATCACGATATTCCTGTTTCATAAAACCATTATCTAGCATATTATTAATAAGATCGATAAGAGAATCATAATATCCATTAACATTTAATATAGCGATGGGTTTTTTATGCAATGACAATTGAGCCCATGTAAGCATTTCAAACAGTTCTTCCATTGTACCGAAACCTCCTGGCAATGCTATAAAACCATCAGACAAATCGCTCATCAAGGCTTTGCGTTCGTGCATAGTTTCTACTAAAATAATCTCGGTAAGAGACTTATGTTCTAGTTCTTTTTCAGCTAAAAAACGAGGAAGAATACCTATTGCCTTACCTCCCTTTTCCAATGTTCCATCGGCTACAGCTCCCATTAGTCCAACTTTGGCTCCACCATAAACCAGGTCGAAGCCATTTTCTGCCAAGGCATTTCCCAATGCCAGTGCTTTAGATCTAAATATCTGATCTGATCCAGAGCTTGAACCACAATATACTGCTATTCTTTTCATTTTATTATCAATATTTATAACGCTATAATAAAAGCTTTTAGTATTTTTATTGCTGAAACAAAGTTACTCCAAAAGAGGTTAGATTTTAAAACAAAATATTTAAAAATTATGAACAAAATATTCATTCTTCTTCTTTTCACATTATCACCTTTTTACTCATTTAGCCAATCAGAATGGCAAGATCTAGCGGTTACAGAAGATATGGAAGTATATATAGATCCATCAAGTATCAAAGACGTTGATGGTAGAATATATGCCAAAACAAAGACTATTTACACAACGCAGAATGCTCGGAATGCTTATGTTGGCAAAATAAAAAACGTATTTAAGAAAGATGCTGATAAGAAAATTAGTAAATGGAATAGCTTCAGTTACACAATAGCATATGGATTATATGACTGCACGAACAAACGCTTCAAGATACTAGAAGTACAAGACTACGGATCGGATAATACTAAAATAATACAGACCAAGACACTAGAAGATAAATCAAGATGGCTTGAAGTAGATGTAGATACCGTTGGTGATTACCTGCTTTTTTATATTTGCGACTACGAAAACAAGTAATTTTCTAAATAGAAAGATCAAAAAAACTCCCAAAAAAGAATTGGGAGTTTTTTTGTTTACATAAATTTCGATTTGATTTTATTCCAATTATTGACCCCAATAAGATCGTGTACAAAGAATATTTTAACCTTATCTTTAAATGAATAGTTGGGTGCACTATGATCGACCCAGCTATTTTCGCACCAATGAGTTGAATACTTGATTAAACTGCATGGAGTTTGCTTCGAGAAAACATCAGGTGGATAGATATGAACATCTCCATCCAATATCTGATAGGAAGGATCGAACTTAAATCCGTGCTTGGAATAAGAAATATCTGCTGCAACCTGCGACATAATATTCTTCCGCATCGCATCGTGCCTATCTATAAACTCTTTGTGCTCGAAAAAATCCATCAACTCTTTAATCCATGGATGCTTAGGTACAGATCCCATAACAGCCACTTCTATGCCAATACCTCCTTTACCATATCCTCCTTCACGTATGCTTTTATTATACGCTAACTGGTTTAGCTCGGTACAAGTAAAAACAGAATGCTTCAAAAATGGATCAAAATTCTGATAAACAGTAACATCTGAATCAAAATAAATTCCACCATAATTATACAAAGCATATACTCGAATATAGTCAGCCGCAAAAGCCCATTTTCTCTCTGCACATGCTGCTTTTACATATAAATTTGAATTTATGTCGAAACGATTCATATCCCAACAGATTATCTCGTAATCAGGCATATGTTCAGACCAAGAATCAATACATTTTTGTATCTTTTCTGGTTTAGGATCCCCACTTAGCCAACAATAGTGTATAATTTTAGGTATCTTTTGTTCCATATTTTTATTTATTTATTTCAATCCATTTACGTGCGTTGATAAAGGCTTCCATCCAAGGGCTTACATCATCTTTCCTGTTTTCGAAAGGATAGTAAGCACATTGCCAAGGAAATATAGACCTTTCGGGGTGAGGCATTATTGCCAGATGACGTCCATCTTTTGAACAAACTGCCGCAGTATTAAAATCCGAACCATTGGGGTTACCTGGATAAGTATCGTATGCGTATTTGGCTACAATATTGTATTCAGATTCGGGCTTTGGCATGCTAAATCTACCTTCGCCATGTACTACCCAAACACCAATTTTACTGCCAGCTAATGAGTTAAACATAATTGAGTTATTTTCAGGTATTTCGACACTCAAAAATGTAGACTCTAACTTATGCGATGCGTTATGCTCCATATGCGGTTTTACATCATGCTCGGGATACACCAGCCCTAGTTCCATCATCAATTGGCAACCATTACATACTCCTAAACTTAGGGTATTAGGTCTTGCATAGAATTTACGAAGGGCTTCTTTGGCTTTTTGATTGTACAAGAAACTACCAGCCCACCCTTTTGCTGATCCGAGAACGTCTGAGTTAGAAAAACCACCACAAAATACAATCAATTGAATATCGTCAAGAGTTTCTCTACCCGATGCCAAGTCTGTCATGTGTACATCTTTTACATCAAATCCTGCCAAATAGAGTGTATAAGCCATTTCACGCTCACCATTTGTTCCTTTTTCACGGATTACGGCTGCTTTTATACCCGATCGCTCGGTTCTGTTGGGTGTAATTCCTAAATGAGAGAATCGTCCATCAAAATTAGGGTTGATTTTATATTCAATCGGCTGCTTCTTGTAATTATCAAAACGGGCTTTGGCATGCTCCTCGCCACTTTGTTTTTTATCTAACAAGTACGAAGACTCGAACCAAGTATCTCGCAAGACATCAATATCAAATTCTTGATAAAAATCGTCCTTTTGAATCGTCAATTTACGATCTTCGGTTGGACGTGCAACAATCGCATAGCCTAATCCAAAATCGTCTAATATTTTTTCGACCAGATGGTGATGCTTCACCTGAATAAGGATACCTGGGTTCTCTGAAAATAAGACCTTAATAAGATCGGTGTGATGCAACTTATCCAATCGGGCTTCAAGTCCCCCTTGAGGATTTGCGAAACACATCTCAAGCATAGCAGTTATCATACCTCCTGCCGAAATATCGTGTCCTGCCAAGATCAATCCCCGCTCAAGAAGTTCTTGAACAGCATTAAACGCATTTTTGAAATATTCAGTATCTTGTATGGTGGGGGCTTCTTCGCCCAACTTGCCCATTGTCTGAGCAAATGCCGATCCTCCCAATTTGAAAGTATCAAACGAGAAATCGATATAATAAAGATAAGTACCCTTAATATAAGCCAGTACAGGCGATACTATTTTACGTATATTTTTAACCTCTGCTGCTGCCGAAATAATAACTGTACCAGGCGAATATACTTTATCATCGCCATACTTTTGGGTCATCGAAAGCGAATCTTTACCTGTGGGTATATTGATACCTAATTCACATGCAAATGCCGAACATGCCTCTACGGCACGGTATAGTCGAGCATCTTCACCCGCATTTCTACAAGGCCACATCCAATTGGCACTTAATGATACACTTTTTAGCCCATCCTCGAGAGGTGCGAAAACGATGTTTGTAAGTGCCTCTGCAATAGCAATCACCGACCCTGCTTCGGGATCAATCATCGCTACTTGTGGAGCATGCCCAATAGAGGTTGCAATACCTGCACGCCCTCTGAAATCTAAGGCTACTGCTCCCAAATCGCTCAACGGGAGTTGTATTTCGCCTTGACATTGCTGACGAGCCACCTTACCTGTTACCGAACGGTCTACTTTGTTTGTCAACCAATCTTTACAGGCAACGGCTTCGAGCTGTAATACATTGCTGAGATAAGTAGAAAAGTGAGCTATATCATATTCCGGGTTACTATAATATTCTTCTACCGAAGTATCTTTCATTATTGTACGGGGAGCTTTACCAAAAAAATCTTCTAAGTTTAGATCAATTGGTTTCTTTCCATCCGCCTGTTCAAAAACAAACTTCATATCATCAGTCGTTTTACCTACTACATACATAGGCGAACGCTCACGTTCTGCTATTTGCTTTATTTTATCGGTAGCCGATTTAGGTACAATCAGCCCCATTCTTTCTTGACTCTCGTTTCCTACAATTTCTTTGGATGATAGGGTTGGATCGCCTACTGGTAATTTCGACACATCAATTACTCCGCCAGTTGCTTCGACCAATTCGGATAAACAGTTTAGATGTCCTCCTGCACCATGATCGTGTATAGAAACAATCGGGTTATCATCCGATTCGGATAAGGTGCGAATAACATTCGACACACGTTTTTGCATTTCGGGGTTAGCTCGTTGCACGGCATTCAGTTCGATACCTGTCGAGAATTGTCCTGTATCAACCGAAGACACAGCTCCTCCTCCCATGCCTATGCGATAATTATCACCGCCTAAGATAACAACATCTTCATTTGACTTTGGCTTCGTTTTCAGTGCATCTCGTTTGTTTCCAAAATCAGAAGCTCCATTCGAAGCTTTTATCAAAATTTCTTCGGGCGTTTGGTACAACCATTTTCGTTCGTCCATCGTTTGTTCCCATTCTCTACCTGCTTTGGTACGAGGATAGGCGGTCATGTATACTGCCGTACCTGCAATGGGCAACGAACCCATCCCTCCAGCCAATCGGTCTCTAATTTCGCCTCCACTACCTGTGGCAGCTCCATTAAATGGCTCAACCGTAGTAGGAAAGTTATGCGTTTCGGCTTTTAGAGATAGTACCGATTTTATTTTTTTTGTATCATAATAATCTGGTTTATCTCCACTTATTGGAGCAAACTGTTCTATTTCGGGACCATTATTAAAGGCTACATTGTCTTTGTATGCCGATACTAATTTGTTAGGGTTAACTTGCGATGTTTTCTTTATCAGTTTGAACAGAGAACTTTCTTTTTCTTCTCCATCAATAATAAACGTACCGTTGAATATCTTGTGTCGGCAATGCTCTGAGTTTACTTGCGAAAACCCGAACACCTCGCTATCTGTTAGCTTTCGTCCCAATCTTGTACTCAACTCGTTCAGATACTCAATTTCTTCTTCATTCAATGCCAAGCCTTCTTTTTCGTTATACGAACGTATATCGGCTATTTCGATAATGGGTTCGGGCTTTTTGTCGATCATAAAAAGATCTTGCCCCAAATTGGCATACAATTGTTGAAGCATGGGGTCTACCTTTGCTTGTTGATTGCTCAAGAAATACTCTTCGATCCGAATTATTCCCTGTATATCCATATTTTGGGTAATTTCAACAGCATTGGTACTCCAAGGAGTAATCATTTCCTTGCGAGGTCCTACATAATAGCCTTCTACACTAGAGGTATTTTGGAGTAACGAAGCGTTAAAAAGCCATGTTAGCTTATGAATATCATCAGATTGTAGTGGAGCGTTTGTATGTACCGCTATAATATTTTTAACAGCATTTTGGAAGAAAGAAACCATATCGATTTTGCTATATTATGATCTTGTTAATCTATATACAAAGTTAATGAAAAGACAGTAAATGAACGAATAAAAAAATCGCAATCCTTTAATAAGAGCTGCGATTATAGTATTTATATGCTTTTAAAGGACTTTTTTGAATTTGTCAAGAAAAACATCTGCCTCTTGTTTTGTTAAGCAAAGAGGAGGCAAAAGCCGAAAGATATGTGTACCTGTTGAGCCTGTAAAAACTTTTTCATCAAACAGCAGTTTCTTTCTCTTTTCCTTTATGGGTTCGTTGCACTCAATACCAATCATCAAGCCACGTCCTCTAACTTCTTTTATTTGACGAATTTTTTTCAACGCTGCCATCAAATAATTTCCTACTTCGTTGGCATTGTCGATCAGTTTCTCAGCCTTCATTATGTCTAATACTGCACTGGCTGCAGCACATGCAAGGTGATTACCTCCAAACGTTGTACCTAACTGCCCATGTACCGCTTTGAATGCTGGACTAATGAGCACACCCGACATGGGGAATCCATTGGCAATACCTTTAGCTACAGTTATAATATCGGCTTTGATATTGGCATATTGATGGGCAAAAAACTTACCACTACGCCCATATCCAGACTGAATTTCATCTAAAATAAGTACCGTCCCTGTCTCGGTACATAAGGCTCGAAGTTCTTGCATAAATTGATCGTCTGGAATCACTATTCCACCAATGCCTTGTATGCCCTCAATGATGACTGACGAAAAGTCTCCTTTTTTCAACTCTTTTCGTACAGCTTCAATGTCATTGAATGGTACAAATACCACTTCAAGACCATCGTTTACAGGAGCTATATAACTTTTGTTGTCGGTTACTTTTACCGCAGCCGAAGTGCGTCCATGAAATGCTTTATCGAACGAAAGCACTTTTTTTCTACCATTATAGAATGATGCTAGCTTGAGTGCATTTTCATTGGCTTCGGCACCCGTATTTACCAAGAACAACGAATAGTCATCGTATCCTGATTGTTCTCCTAGTTTTTGAGCCAATTCTACTTGCAACTCATTGATAATAAAATTGGAATAAAAGCCTATATTATTGAGTTGTTCGGTTAC
This sequence comes from Bacteroidota bacterium, assembly GCA_039799165.1. Classification (GTDB taxonomy): domain Bacteria; phylum Bacteroidota; class Bacteroidia; order Bacteroidales; family Dysgonomonadaceae; genus Dysgonomonas_A. The sequence continues at coordinate 4,803 of JBDLTH010000141.1, read as the reverse complement.
TTTCTGCACATAATAGGGATGTGTATGCCCTACCGAGATAACTGCGTGCCCTCCATAAAGATCGAGATACTCGTTGCCTTTATCATCATACACATAACACCCTTTTCCTTTGACTATGTTTAAATCAAACAGGGGATATACATCAAATAATTTCATTCCTAGTTGTTTAATTGTTAGAAATAGTTTATTAAAATCCTGCCGATTTTAATCGCAATCCTTCCATTTCATCGAGACCACAAATCAAATTCATATTCTGAACCGCTTGCCCCGAAGCTCCTTTGAGTAAATTATCGATACAAGAGACGATAAGTAACTTATTACCATGTTTCTCTAAATGAAGCACACACTTATTGGTATTTACAACTTGCTTCAAATCTACATTCGTATTACTGATAATCACAAACGGACTGTTTGCATAATATTGCTCATACTGTAGTTTGGCATCATCAATAGTACCTGTATAGTTTAAATAAATGGATGCAAAAATACCTCTTGTAAAATTGCCTCGAACAGGTATAAAGTTTAACTCTTTGCCAAAGTTAGGTTGTAGCTGGGTCAACGATTGACAGATTTCGGTCAAATGTTGATGCTCAAAAGCTTTATATACAGATATATTATTTTCTCTCCAGCTAAAGTGCGATGTACTTGAAGGTTTTACCCCAGCACCTGTAGATCCTGTAATGGCATTAGCATGTATCTCGGTGGTCAATTGCTGCTCTTTAGCTAGTGGCAACAAAGCCAATTGTATAGCTGTTGCAAAACAACCTGGATTGGCAATACGAGTAGCCTTGACAATGCGGCTTTTGTTCAATTCAGGTAAGCCATAAACAAAACCATGAGAAGACGATTCTTGACGATAATCGGTTGACAAATCTATTATTTTGAGGTTATCAGGTACTTCGTTGGTTTCCAAAAATTTCTTCGTATCGCCATGTGCTGTACAAAAAAAGAGTACATCAATGCTATGATAAGGCAATTGATCGGTAAATCGTAAATCGGTCTCGCCTAGCAAACCACCATGCACATCAGTTAGTTTATTGCCAGCATTGCTGGAACTATTGACAAATACTAATTGAACATGGGCATGATTAATCAGAAGACGTATCAATTCGCCCGCCGTATAGCCTGCTGCTCCTATTATTCCTACTTTAATCATAATTGGTTTCTGTGGTTTATAAATCCGATTTTCCGTTTTTCTTTTGTACACTATGGAATATTCTGTTCGGGATAGAATATATTTTTGTAAATCCTTTCGCATCGTCCGAAGACCACGCCTTGTTGATTTCGCCATACTCGCCAAAATCAGCTTTCATCAAATCAAATTCACTTTCTACACCTACTAGTACAAAATGATAGGGCATGAGTTTAACAATTACCCTACCTGTTACATTGTCTTGCGAGCTTGACAGAAACGACTCTATATCACGCATCACGGGTTCAAGATATTGCGCTTCGTGCAGAAACATCCCGTACCAATTGCCCAATTGCTCTTTCCAATACTGTTGCCACTTGGTCAAGGTATGTTTTTCGAGCATTTTGTGTGCATTGATGATCACGATAGGTGCAGCCGCCTCAAAACCAACACGTCCTTTGATGCCTATAATGGTGTCGCCGATGTGCATATCACGACCTATAGCAAATGCAGAAGCTATTTCTTCTATTTTGTTTATCGCTGCTACCTTGTCTGTATATTTTTGTCCATTGACACCGCTTATTTCTCCTTTTTCGAAATCGAGTGTCAATAGTTCAGCATCCTTTTTTTCTAATTGAGAGGGATACGCCTCTTCGGGAAGTGTTTGATTTGACTTTAACGTCTCCTTTCCGCCAATACTTGTACCCCAAAGCCCTTTATTGATGGAATATTCCATCTTTGTAAAATCTGCCTCATAGCCATGTTTTTTCAAATAATCAATCTCATACTCACGTGTCAAGATCATATCACGTGTTGGGGTAATTATTTCTATTTCGGGAGCTAATACACCAAAGGTCAAGTCGAAACGTACCTGATCGTTACCAGCTCCGGTACTGCCATGTGCTACTGCATCTGCCCCTACTTCTTTTGCATAGTTTATAATTGCCAATGCTTGAAAAATACGCTCCGAACTTACCGAGATTGGATATGTACCATTACGCATCACATTGCCATACACCATGTACTTTATGCTCTTGTCATAATATTCTTGTGTAACATCAAGTGCAACATGTTTTACAGCTCCCAATCGATAGGCTTTCTCTTCGATCGTTTTTAGCTCTTCTACCGAAAAACCTCCTGTATTGGCTATTGCAGTATATACCTCGTACCCTTTTTCTTGTGATAGATACATGGCACAAAATGATGTATCCAAACCTCCGCTAAAAGCCAGAACTACTTTTTTCTTCATTATTTTGTTTTTTTATTCTTGTCTTGATTTTTAAATTTCTTTATCAGTTCTTTAATTACAGGCTTGTCTTTATGCGTTGCAGGATCATAAAGCATAGCTGTACAAATACAGTATTTACGCTCGGTACGTGTCAATACATCATAATTGATACACCCTTGACAACCTCTCCAAAAAGACTCATCGTTAGTTAGTTGAGCAAAGGTAACAGGCTCATAGCCCAGTTCGGTATTGATTTTCATAACCGCAGCACCCGAGGTTAGCCCAAATACTTTGGCATCGGGAAACTTTGCACGGCAAAGAGCAAATGCCATTTGCTTAATTTTTTTGGCTAAACCATGTCCTCTAAATTTTTCAACTACGATAAGACCTGAGTTAGCTACAAACTGCTTATTCCCCCACGATTCGATATAACAAAATCCAGCAAACTCGCCATTAGCTAGGGCAATAATTGTTTTTCCCTCTTTTATTTTCTGCTCAACATATTCGGGAGATCTTTTAGCAATACCCGTTCCTCTCACTTTTGCGGCAGCCTCTATTGTATCTAATATCGTTTGCACATAACTGATATGCTCTTCTGTTGCAATATCAACTACTATTCCTACATCTTCAATTTCCATCTGTTGCAATAAAAATCTTACTTACTATTTTTGTTAAATATTGGGAATAAACTTGGCTAATGATGCAATTACATCTTGCCTACTTACATTTTCTCTTGGTATAATTAAAATGGTGTCATCGCCAGCAACTGTCCCTAATATTGTTTGGGTTGCTTTAAGATCAATCTCACCAGCAATAGCCATCGCATAGCCTGGACGGGTTTTGATTACTGCCAACGAACCCGAAAATTCGATATTTATAAATCCAATTGTAGACAGTTGGCTTGTATCTTCGCTCACATTTACCAAGGCATCCGAAAACTGATAGGTATAACTTCCCGATAAGGCGGGAGCTTTCACTATTTTCAATTCTTTAATATCTCGTGATAACGTGGCTTGAGTTACATCAAATCCTTTATCTATTAATAGATTCAGAAGTACATCCTGGCTGGTTATTTCATGTGTCAGAATCATTTTCTTAATCTCTTTTTGTCTGCTTTTTTTGTCATTCATGAATAAATATACAAATAAGGTGCAAAAATATGTATAATATTGCATATATCACATTAAAACTATCCTTTTTATACATAAAATTACCAAATTACGTATAACGATTAAATGGAATGATTTATCTAAATAAAAAAAGCATCACTCATACTAGAGAATGATGCTTTTAATATACTTAACCAAAAGTTATTGCATTTCCCAAACATCTCCTGCTAGGAGTAGATCTCGAAGCTTACGTGTTTTATTTTTTTGTTGCACTTCTGTTATCGCTTTTTCAACTTCTTTATCATAACAAAGTGCATCTACATTACGTATAACACCTAATGCTAAAGGAAAACCATTTTTAGCTTCCATCATACCCAATTTTAAGTGTAAAGTGTTGTCGGCAGTAGTAGCATCGTGCACAAGTACATCTTCTATCGTATATCCTTCTTGCCCAATGGTTACAACCTTCAATTTGAATCCATCAATTACAATACCCTTGTCAAGATTGGCTCCAAAAATCATTTTTTCGCCTTGTTTTAATAAAATCGTACTGTCGTCTCTATAAGCTTTGTCAACAACATCTTTATGGATGTCATCATTAAAAATAATACAATTCTGAAGTATCTCTACTACAGATGTACCCTGATGTTGTGCTGCTGTTGCAAAAATTTCGGGCGTATTTTTCAAATCGACATCAATACAACGGGCAAAGAATGTACCTCTTGCACCCAAAGTCAGCTCGACAGGATAGAAAGGATCTTCCGTAGTACCATGAGGTGATGTTTTAGAAACAAATCCCCGATCCGAAGTTGGCGAGTATTGTCCTTTAGTCAAACCATAAATCTTATTGTTGAATAAGAGGATGTTTATATCAATATTGCGTCGTACTGTATGTATAAAATGATTTCCCCCAATTGCTAAACTATCACCATCGCCAGTAGCCAGCCAAACCGAAAGTTCAGGCTTAGCAACTTTTACGCCTGTGGCTATCGCTGCACCTCGTCCATGTATCGTATGGAAGCCATATGTATTCATATAATAAGGTAAGCGAGACGAGCATCCTATGCCCGATATTACTGCCGTTTTGTGTGGTTCTATTTGTAAAATAGCCATTGCCTTGTAAAGACAACTCAACACAGCATGATCTCCGCAGCCAGGACACCACCGCACATATTGGTCGCTTTTATAGTCTTTTGCTTCAAAAGTAACTGGTTTTAAGCTTGTATCCATATCGTATTATTTCTGAATATGTGTTATAAAAAAGTCTGTAAGTTCATTCACAGCAAAGGGCTGACCACTTACTTTATTATATTTTACAATCGTTAATCCTGTAA
>JBDLTH010000140.1:0-13982 GCA_039799165.1 Bacteroidota bacterium | reverse complement strand
CATGGGTACGGCTTATCCAGCGACATTGCCAGCTGCTGCTGGTGGTGCTCTAACTCCAGCTTATCCTACAATGAATCAGCATATTATGGCTAGGAGAAATTCCCTAGAGCAAGCTTATTATCCTCCATCTCCTATGAATCCAGCGGGAGGACCTCCTGGGGGCGTTTTTTCTCGTGGTGGACGTGTTACAGGCAAGAATTTATTATCAAGATTTAAAAAAATTTAACACAAACTCGTCTAATAAAGTTTTTACACCTTCTATAGTTGAAATTCCTTTTTTGTTATTAATACTCAAGAGGGGCAATTTATTTTTTAGAAAGAGCTTATCAATTTCCAAAGGCTTTGCTGCGATCGTCACAAGAAAGAAAACTGGCAATTCTTTATCTACATTCTGGGTTCTTGGTTGAAAAACATTACCCAAAAATTCCTTATGCTCCTTAATTATTATTTTAGTCCCTATAATAATATGCTCTTTTTCTTGCCTTAAAACATAGTATTCATCTAGCTTTGCGAGATGTTTTACAAATTTTTCAAGAATTTCAAACATGTGATATAATCTCCTGTGATATTAAATATACATACTATTAGTAGTATAGCATAGCCACCAGCGAATATTGAAGTTTTTGATAGGGCAAAAATATTCGCTGGCGTTAACCCAATGAAAAACATGAGGTTATTCATATATATATGAAAACTACCGATGATGATATTAGAAAAATCGAAGAGCTAGAAGATGGCTCAAGCGTGTATGAAATTGGCACACCTCCAGAAACAGAGGATAAAGACACCTCTTTTTACGATAATCTTGCTGTAAAATTTCCGGAAGAAGCTAGAAAAAAACTATCTACTCTATTACTTGACTCTATTAAACAGGATATCGAAGCTCGCCAAGACTGGATGGATTCAGTTGAGAAGGTTAAAAAATACCTTGGCTTTTCCTTAGAAGATTTAGATGCTGCTCCTTATAAAGGTGCTACTAGAACGTTTGATACTACTCTTTCTACAGCGCTTATTCGTTTTTATGCAACAACTAGAGCAGAACTTTTGCCAGGGTCTGGACCAGCTGGATTTAAAATTACTGGAGTTAGCAGTGAAGAAATAGAAAAAAAAGGTGAGGCTAATAGAGATTGGCTAAATTATTACTTAACTGTTCAAGATGAATCTTATTACTCTGATTTTGAAAGATTCTTACTTTATCTAGGCCTTTATGGCAGCGGCTTCAAAAAAGTATATTACGATCAATTATTAAAAAAACCATTAAGTCGTTTTATTCGGCCTGAAGATTTTGTAATTGATGGCGATTGCACTTCTATTCTTGAATCGAGCAGACTAACTCATATTTTGCACCTTTCTAAAAGGGACATTATTTTAAATCAGCAGAATAAGATCTATCGAGATGCAGAATTATCTTATTTAAAGACTTCGGAAAACCCCGAAGACGAAGAGAAAGGTCCTAAAAAAGACGATGTTGATATTAGTGTCTATACAAAACAATCATTGTTTCCTATATACGAAGTTCATACATACCTTAATTTGAAAGACTTTACTGATGATAGTGGGGGTGACGAAACAGATAATGCTATACCTTTGCCATATATAGTTACAATAGACAAAATCACTAAAGAAATACTGTCGATTAGAAAGAACTGGGAAGAAAATGACCCAGAGCAAAAAAGAGAAAATTACTTTGTTCAGTACAACTATTTGCCAGGTTTTGGTGTTTACGGCATAGGTCTAGCCCATCTTATTGGCTCAAATGCTATCACTCTGACAAAACTGCTTAGACAATTAGTAGATGCCGGATCATTTAAAAATCTGCCCGGCGGATTAAGAAGCAAAGGTTTTAAATCCCAGAACAACGATTTAATTGTAGGCCCTGGGCAATTTGTAGAAGTAGATACAGGCGGTATTCCCTTGGGTGAGGCTTTTATGCCTTTGCCTTATTCCGAACCTTCTGCTGCTCTTCGTGAGCTTAGATTAGAGATTGTGGCTCAATGTAAAGAATTAGGGTCTACAAGTGAGATGGGAATGCTTCAATCAAAAGAAGATATTCCAACCGGTACTACTATTGCTCTTCTTGAGACAAACAATCGTATTCAGTCATCAGTTCTGCGTTCAGTTCACGTATCTTTGACTCGTGAATTGCAATTGATAGATAAGCTTTTTAGAAAAACTTTAGAATCAGAAGAGTTTAACTTTGGCAACTCACAAAGAACCATTACTGCTAACGATTTTCTAGAAGAAGTGAAGATTATTCCCGTTTCTGATCCTTCAGTAAATTCGACCACTCAAAAGATCTTAAAGGCCGAATCTATATTAAGGACAGCTCAACAAGCTCCTGAGCTACACAATATGAGAGAGGTGTTGAGACAGAATTATGAGGCACAAGGATTAGATGCGCAAGATATAGATAATATTTTAAAACCAGAACCACAAGAAGCAGAAGTTTTACCGCTTGATCCTATTAGCGAAAACTTAAACGCTATGAAAGATATACCTTTAAAAGCTGCTATTTGGCAAGATCATGCAGCTCATAAATTAACTCATGGGCTATTTGCACAAACTCACCCCGAGTTTCAACCAATAATTATGGCGCATGTCAAAGAACATGAGGCATTTGAATATTTAATACAAATGCAACAGCTACTAGGTCAAGAATTACCTCCGTTAGAAGAGATTCAAGATCCACAAATACAAAATAGTATTGCTATGGCTATTGCAGGGGCATTAGAGGATTCGGATATTGGTGGTAACCAACAAGAAGCTCCAATTGATCCAAATGCATTGCTAATGGCAGATATCCAGCAAAAACAAGCTGAAATAGAAGCTAAAGAAAGAATAGCGAGCCAAAAAACAGAAACAGATATCTTTAAAGCTCAATTAGATTTTGAAAAAGAAAAAGCCAAAATTGAATCTGCTGAGGATATTGCAAAACTCAAAACAGAAACAGACATCTTAAAAGCAGAATTAGATTTCGAAAGAGAAAAGGCCAAGATCGAATCTGTTGAAGACATGGCGGAACTAAAATCACAAACTGAATTAATTAAACAAGGAGTCCAAAATGACGGAAATTACTAAAAATATGAAGGCGGGTTATCAAGGCAAACCTGATGCAATGCGCATGAAAGCTGAAAAGTTACTTAATCACCCAGGCAAAGCAGATGACGTTTATTACTCAAAGTCATGTGCCGACAAAAGTAAAATGAGAGCTTACAAAGAGGGTGGCTCAGTTAAAAAAGAAGGCAGTGAGATGGAATACATGCACGGTGGCATGGTAAAAAAGATGGAAGATCGTGTACGTACTGGAGCTTCAAAAAAAGATAAAGGTGGGTGTCAAAAGTTTGCAATGGGCGGCGTAGCTAAGATTCGCCATAAAGAAGCAACCGCCCAAGGTTTACCAATTCAGTTTAAAAAGAAATCATTAAAAGACGTTTTGTAAAATGCTTTTAAAAAGACTAGTTGAAAACCTACGTGAGGAAAAAAATAAAATCGAGAATTATGTCATTAGCGGGCAGATTCACGACTTTTCTTCATATCGATTTTCCGTTGGTCAGATCAAAGGTATGCAAGATGCAATAGATATATGTCAAACCATATTTAAAGGAAGTACAGATGAATAAAGAAGATTTAGGAATTGATTTAAATAACTTCTCAAAAGAAGAAGAAATCAGCAAGTTTAGTGATATTGAACCTCAAGGGTGGACAATATTAGTTCGCCTTTATACTGAGCCAAAAGTAGTAAACGGCATTTTTAGACCAGATATTGTCCATGACGAGCAACAATATAGAAGTTGCGTTGGATTAGTAGTCAAGAAATCTAAGGCCGCTTATTTAGATCCACGTTACGAACAAACGGGAAAATGGTGTGAGGTTGGTGATTGGGTAGTATTTCCAAGACATGCGGGATACAAAATACAATGCCATAACTTGCCGGTTTTTGTCTTAAAAGAAGATGCAATTGACCTTGTCATTTCTGACCCTTCACACATAACAAGATAATTAAAATATATGGATAAATTATGAATTCAGAACAAAATGTCGTTAATACCGAGCCGTATCAAGAGCAGCAGGATACAAGCGGATTAGTCGAAATACAACAGGCCTTAGAAGAGATAGAAAAGTTACAAAACGGTCAGCAAGAGTCTCAAGAAATAGAAGAGCCTGAAGTATTAGGAGAAGAAGAAAGCCAAGAAGCCGAAGCCGAGGCACCTGTTGAACAAGAAAAGAAAAAAAGCAAAATCTGGAAAGAGAAAAAGCGCAAATACCAAGCTATTGCAGAAAAAGAAGCTTTATATCAAGAAAATCTACAGCTTAAACAAATGCTTAGTGAGTCCTTAAACTCAGGTACTTATCACTATGGGAAAAGTGCTTATGCTGATTTAGATAAAGCAAAAGAGAACAAAAGAAGAGCCATAGAAGAGGGGGATTTGGATTCTCTATTAGAAGCAGATATATCTTTAACTAAGGCTATACATACCATCAATGATTTAGAGAAATGGGCCTACACAGAAGAACGTGGAAAGCCTGCGCCTGCAAAACAAAATAACGATTATGAACAATCTGGATATACAAACCCTCGCTTTAACGAAAGAGAGCAAGAAATTGCCAAAGATTGGTTAGAAGATCATCAATATCTAGATCCTAATTCTGGGCAATATGACGTCAATATGGCGAATAAAGTTGCAAAATTTATTAATGATTTAGACGTCAACTTAAATCACAGTGGGAATGAAGCCGCTCTTTTTACAGATGAATATTTTGACCATATTGATGATTACATATCAAAAATCAAAAAGGAATCACCAAAGAATACAAAAGGCTTAGATGCTGTCGCCCCTGTAGGAGCAGTTAGAAATTCTTATACCTCTTCTATGAGTGGCAAGACTTCTGGTCCAACCCAAATGATTCTAACATCTGATGAAAAAAGAATGTGTAGCAATGCGGGAATCAGCGAAAAAGACTGGCTTAGATACAAATTAGAAGATTTAAAAAAAGGTAAATAATTATGTCACGTACAACAAGAGATAGCGAAGCAAGAATACAAGAAGCAAGAGAAGAATATAACATGGATTACATGAGTCCCCTTACTCTTCCTGAAGGTCTAAAGAAGGATGGATATTCTTACAGATGGGTGAACACCGGAATAAAAGGCGAGGCTAATTTTAGAGTAGAAGAAATGGCAGCAAAAGGATGGACTCTAGTCCCTTCCGATAGGGCACCTGGATACTCTTTTGATCCATTAGAGCGAAACGCCTTATCTAGGAAATACATCTCTCATAAGGATGTTATTTTGATGGAGCGTCCAGATGTATTCTGCAAAAGAGCGACACAAGCATTTAATGAATTGAATGCAAATAAAATAAAGTCATTGCGAGGAGTTAGTAATGATCTAGGAGGGTTCGCAGCTCCACTAACTTCTATAAATAATTTTTAAATATGCCTTACACCGTAGTAAATGGTAGTACAGTCTACCCCACACAAGTATCGTATCAGTTAATCACACTAACTGATAATATTGTTTTGTCATGGCCTTCCTCTTTTGTTGGTGGCCCAATAGCTGCTGGATTCAACGATGTTAATCCTGACCAAGCTGGATGGACAATCACCCTTCCAGATGCGACACTCGCGGCAACTGGTACGGATGTAATATTTAACAATATTTCTATCTATACCTTTAACATACTAAAAAACGACAACACCTTTTTATACACCTTGAATCCTGGGGATATTATAGATTTTAAACTTTATGATGTATCAACTGCGGCTGGATTATGGCGTATTATTCCGTTTGGAGGGGGGTATAACGGCATAACTGCATTTGAAGCTACGAGTTCTGATAATTCAATCGACATAATTAATGGCAGTGTAGTTCCACCTGGAGCAGTAATTGATTTTAAACTTCCAGAATCCATTTTTAACTTAAATAACGTTATTACAAAAGGGATACCAGTAATTAAAAGTGCAGCACCCTTAACATGGGGTACTACCACTATAACTGCGGGTACTAATATTAATGTAACTGATGGTGATGGTATTTTAGCTGTTCCTGTAATCAATTTATTGCCAGATTTGTCTGATTTAGACTCCATTCAAGTAGGCTTTTTTGAAGTTACAGGCAACGATTTGCAAGCTACAGATATTAATACTAATCTTCTTTTTACTACGAGTGGCACTGGAAAACTTGATTTTAATGGAGTGTTGATTGATGCAAATGGAAATACTACGATCTCAAATTTAACTGTTTCTGGCAGTTTTAATAACCCATTTACTCCAAAGGCGTGGTGTATATTTACTGATACTATCGTTGGGAATTCTAATTCAATAGTTATTGAGGACCATTCTAATGTAACTTCAATCTCTGGAAGCGGAGGTTATTATCAAATAGTCTTTAATACACCTATGGCGAATATCAATTATGGAGTAATGATATCGTTAGGAAGCCTTGGTACGACATTACCACCCATTGTATATAGTGGGTTTTGGACGACTAGAAATCTTAGCTCTGTCATTATTTCTGTAGTTGATGCTAGTGGAGAGTTAGTAACTGCTCTACCTTATGGGGCTACGGTTATGATAATGTCTAGCTAAAAACGAATTAAAAATATAATAATAAATTATCTATTGACGAAATGAATAATTTTAATACAATTAACCATTAGTATTCTTGATTCACAAGAAGTTTAAAGTTTCTGCGAAACTCAAAATCGTATCTTTTGGTTCTTCCTTATCCATCAAAAGGAGATTGTCAGGCAAGACGTTAAAACGTTGCATCGGTTTATCAAATCTATCCTTAAAAGATTATCCAATTACTTAGTTTCTACGAAACTCAAAATCGTTTTATCGGTCTCTTAAATCTCTACCTTAAAAGATTTAAAAAAAATAATTTTTTAAATTTAAAACAAGAGGTTTATATGGCTTATGGCGTAAATGCACCATTCGGCTTAAGACCACTTTCATCAATCAATGGTGGAAGCTGGACTGAAAAAACAACAGAATATTCTATTTTTGCTCCAGCAGATGGAGTAGCAACATATGGGGCATCTATTTTTACTGGTGATCCGGTAGTTTGGAATCCGACACTTGCTCAAGCTGGTACAGTTGCAGTTTATTTGCCTGCACGTACGTTGAATACGCCTAGTACATATTCCGCCCTCCCTATTCTTGGAGTATTCCAAGGTTGTGAATATATTACTCCTGCTGGAATACTTATCAAGTCAGCTTATTGGCCAGCTGGTACACCAGTTTTAGCTGGTAGTGTAATTAAATGTCTTGTTATTGATGATCCTAATGTTGTTTACGATATCCAAATATCAACTCCAGGTGATGTTTTAGCTAATGCCCACTTTCCTACTATCAATGCTACTGGTACAACTTATCCCGCTCAGTTTGGCCGTAATCTTGCTTTAGATATTGGAATGGATGGTGACCCTGGTGTTCATGTGAATGTATTGAATCCAACAACTGGAAATACTAGAACTGGACAATCAGCTTTCTATGCTGCTGCAAGTTCAGGGACAGCTACGCAGAATTTTACAAACGATTACGTAAAAATAACTGCTACCCTTCCATTAAAGGTTCTTGGTTATACTCAAGATCCTCAAAATGTAGCAGGGCCAGGTTTAACACTTGCAACAACGCCATTCTTAAATGTTAGAGTTACCATTAATAATCATGCATTTGGCCACAATACTGTTGGCGTAGCATTAGCTTAAAGAGGATAGAAATAATATATGATAAATACCGGACAAATTGCTCAGTTACTCCGCCCTGGTTTAAAGGCGGTCTTTGGTCAATATCCAACATATCCTGAACAATGGACAGAGATATTTAAAACTTACCAATCAGACAAGTATCAGGAAATTGAAGTTGAGATGAAATATCTTGGCGCAGCTGATATAAAACCAGAAGGCCAACCTATTGCTACTGATAGTATGGGACAAAGAATTGTAACAAATTATATTCACAAAAGGGTGGGTTTAAGTTTTACAATTACTAAAGAAGCCGTTGAAGATAATTTGTATCAAAATCAGTTCCCACAACAAGCGATTTCACTTAGAAATTCTTTAAGGGTAACTAAGAATATTCTTGGTGCAAATGTATTAAATAATGCTTTTAATGCAGCTTATCCTATCGGTGATGGTCAATCAGTATGTTCTACAACTCACCCAATTGATGGCGGTGTATTCTCCAATGCTTTTGGTGGAGGTGCTGCAAACGTTGATTTTAGCGAGGCAGGAGTAGAGCAAGCTATTATTTTGATTCAAAAATTCCCAATGCAAAGTGGGATTTTGTCTCAGACTATGGCTAAAAAACTTATTTTACCGAGAGAGTTGCAATTTGCCGCTTCTAGGTTGCTTAATTCTGCTTTCCGTGTGGATGTAGCAAACAATGATATTAACGCATTGTATCACAATGACTATATTCCTGACGGTTACAAAATTAATCAGTATCTAACTTCGGCTACTGCTTGGTTTATCATTACTGATGCAGAAGATGGGTTAAAACATTTTCAAAGAACACCGGTTGAGACTGATACTTACGTCGATTATCCAACAGATAACGTTATGGCTAAGGCTACTGAGCGTTATTCTTTTGGCGTATCTAATCCACGTGGGATCTTTGGTTCACCTGGAGTTTAATGTTGCATAATTAAGAGTAGGAAAATTAGAAGTTAAATATCTAATTTTCCTACTTTATTTTAAAAGAGGATCGGTTTATGGCTAGATATTTAAGATATGTTTTTCCAGCGGCTAATACATCAGATGTTTGTGCATTACAGACTACTGTTGGAGCAGGTAATCTTGTTTTAAATGGTAATCTCAGTAATCAGATTAATAGTGAAGTATCCTTTGTATCACATGGATATAGTAGGTCAATTTCTCTTACTTCTGCGGGTGATACATCGGGAACTGAATTAACTATTACAGGAGTACAAAATGGGGTAGTAATTCAGGATATCATAGCTAATGGTCCGAATAGTGACACTATTCATAGACCAGATACTATATATGATCGTATTATTTCTATTTCAGTCAATGGAGCTCTTGCTGCTCCGATTAGTATCGGAACTAGTCATACAGGATTTTTTCCTCTAATTAATATTAATCTTGAGCGTGATAATATTGATTATATTTTGACTACATCAAAATTAACTGCTGTAAGTATTCACACAACTATTTTTAGTACAGTTTTAGATATTAAAAATAATGGTGCAACTTTTTTAGATGCTATAGCTAATAATTTTAATTTGCTTCCGATTAAGGCGGATGAAGCTGACGATCAATATATTTTTCCAGTTCCTCCTTCGGGAGTTGCTCCATATTTTCAACCATCACCACCATACAATTCTCTCCTTATCTATATCAGTGGACAACTGGCCGAGATAGCCAATAGTATTGATATGAATTTTAGACAAATATAAGGAATTAATATGGCGCATAGTAGAGCAAAAAGAGAAATAATGGCTAAATCTGGAAAAAACTGGATTCAAGGAGCTATTAACCCAGAACACAAAGGTGCTTTACATAAAGCCTTGGGAGTTCCTGAGGGCAAGAAAATTCCTGAAAAAAAACTAGAAAAAGCCGAACATTCTAAAAATCCTTTAACCAGAAAAAGAGCTAATTTAGCTGAGACATTAAGGGTTTTTGGACAAAAATAATAATTAAAAAGAGATGTCTCAATGTCAACTTTTACCAAACTAAACTGGCCAATACAAGATTTATCTGCTGTAGCGGCTTTGCAGAATTTAGCATCGCCTGGTAATTTAGTATTAGATAATGGAACATTTGCAGATCCTAGTATTCCTAACCAGATTTCTTTTATTAAAAATAAAGTTATAAGATCAATATCAATTAGTTCTTCTACTTATGATTATACTGGTACATCGTTTACAATTGCAGGGTTTCAAAATGGCGCTTATGTGACCGAGAATATTCCTGGTCCAGGTATCGGCCCCAGTAACGCTGCATATGGCACAAAATATTATGACATTATTATTTCTGTAACAGCAAGTACAGCAGTTACTGGGATTAGAGCAGGAACTGGTAACGCGGGATTTTTACCTTTGATTGTAGTTAATACTGTTGCAACAACTGTGATTAATTATTCTGCGACAGTATTATTACCATCTGGTTCAGGTATTAATTATTCATTATTTCAAACGCTCGATCAAGTTAATAACAATTATCTTGCTTTTAATGACCAACTAACTACAAAATTTTTTCCTGCTTTGGGGTTTGTAAATGAAACCTCTTCACAAATAGGAAATTCAAGTGAGATTACTAATTTTGTGCTATTAAAAGTTAATAGCTCTGCAAACCCTCCTACCGATACTTTTGACTTTATATTTTTACAGGAGTAATATCAATGCTACCTACTTCTGGAACTTTTAATTTTCAATCTATTCAAATTGAGCTTATTATCAGAGAAGCTTTTGAAAGAATAGGTATTTTAGGAGAATTTGTAGAACCTCAAAAGTTAGATTCAGCTAAAAGAAGTATTGATCTTCTGCTTTTAGAGTGGATGAATAAAAGTATAAATCTTTGGACTCTAGAATCTAGTTATCTGTCTCTTGTCCCTGCGCAGATACAATATACTTTGCCTGTTACAGTTAGTAACATCATACAAGCAAATCTTAGAACATCAACACGTCTATTAAACGGAACTGCTGCTGCTAGTAGTGGTAATGCCGAAGATGCTTTTGATGGAGACCCACTAACTGCTTGTACTCAAAATGCTCAAGATGGTGAGATTTCATATGATTATGGAGATGATGCAACTCAACAAATAAACTTCGTAGGTATTCAATCTAATGCCGATCTTACTTATTCTATTATAGTAGAAAGTTCACTAAATAATGTTGATTGGCTTCCATTAGCTACAATTCCAACATCAAATTTTATTAAAGGCAGCATTATATGGATTGATGTACCTACTCCTATTGAGGCTAGAGCGTATCGTATAAGAGAAACTGGAGGTGCAACGCTTGATATTCAAGAAATTTATTTTAATAATAATATTATTGATATACCGATAAGTAATGTAAGTAGATATGAATATTTGAATTATCCAAACAAGAAATTACAAGGTCGTCCAAGTACTTATTATTTAGATCGCCAAATTATCCCAGTTCTTAATTTATGGCCTGCGCCTACTAATCAATATAATTGTTTGCTATATTCCTATAAACAAATGATCCAGGATGCTGGGGCTTTTTATACTAACGCTTTGCAGATTCCATCACGTTTTTACCCTGCTTTAATATGGGGTTTAAGTTATCAACTTGCCTTAAAATATAATCCTCAAGTAGCAGCCGCATTTAAAGGCGAATATGAGCAATCATTTAATCTTGCAACGGTATCAGATTCTGAATCCGTAAACATAAGTATTCGCGGAGATGAAGACTATGGAGAGCTTTAAATGAGTTGGGTTAATCGTTGGAAAGGGAAAAATGTAGTCATTGATGCAGACAACCCTTCGGCACTTGGAGTATGTGATGAGAGCGGCTTTGATTTTAACCATAAGGATTTGGTTAAGCAAATGGAATGGCGTGGTGATAGGTTAGTATGGACTGGTTTAATGGTTGGTAAGCCTTATTTAGATGTGCCGTCAGAACAAAATAGACCACCACTTGTAAAAGCTGATCCACGTCCTGTAAAGAATCCAAGAGTACCAGGCAACAATGCTTATTCTGACCCTAATGCAAATCCAGTTTTACCTAATACACAATTAACGACAAAACTACAAAATATTCATTGGTGAGGTATAATGTTAAATGTTCTTATGCACACTCAAATACTCCTTTTTTGTTGGATTGGAGCTGTTGTTCATGTTTGCAGGGCATGTTACAGACGTTGCCAAGAGAACAACGATAATCAAAACGATGGAGCAGCGCCTCTTATTCACGAGGAGGCAATAGTGCCCCCCGATCCCTATGAAGCAGAGATGGCAAGGTTTAGAGATTGGCAACGAGCTAATGAAGGAGCTGTAGCTCGTCACAGGCAAGAAGAAGAAAAATATAATGCCGCACATCCTCAATTAGATAATAGGATGTTTCAAGATCTTAATCCTTATGAAAGGTTAGAAATAGAGCGTTTTAGATCAGATGAAAGATGGGAGGCTACCCGTTTGGCTATACTTACTCGTGCTGCGGAAAATAGAGCGGCGCAACGTGATGCTGATATAGCTATTTTAGGTGATTTAGAAGCGAATGAGGATGCAATAAATTAACATGAAATTTGATGTTTTGCATAACTTTATTTCACCAGTTACAGGTAGAATACTTTGTGATCCCACTTATGTATTAGTAGGTGATAGTAATGGTATTGCAATCCCTTCTCCTATCTTATCAAATATACTTGATGCTTCATTTGTTATAGGGTCTCCAAATGCATCATTGCCAAATGCTCAAGTATTAGATTCTTTAGCTAATGGCTATATATATAATACTGCTGGCATTATTAGTACAACTCCAACAGTTATTCCTTTTCTTACCGAAGGTCATTTGTGGATTGGGGATGCGACTAATACTCCTACGGAATATAGAACTATCACTATTGATAATTTGCCTGATTTAGGGCAAACAATAGTGCCAGATCCAATTGGCGGAGGGTTTGTAGGTCAAATATGGGAAGGAAATAATTTAGGGAGACCAGAAATATCTAATCGTTTAGGCGCTATGTTTGCTGATCTAGTAGCAATCAATGCAAGATTTGCTCTTGCTCATTTTGTTTTAAACGAAGGGAATGCAGTTCTTAGGTTGGCTATGCCATTTTCTCAATTTCTTGAAGATTTAGCCCCAGGCGGAATAGCAAAAATAGAAGCTACTGGTCAAATATCTATAGCAGTAGCAGGAACGGATTATCTAGATGTTAGTGCTCCTCCCCCAGGTGATGGAGTTATTCCTATTTTAGAACCTGGGCCATACCCCCCAAATCCTAAATTAATATATCCTTCTACTATCCATATTATTGGTACTGATGATGTTATAGGAATTAATTCTTTAAAAGGTAATATTCTTTCAGCAAAAAATGCTGTAACAAGTGACGATATTATGGTTTCCAAAAATAATATACAAACCAAAGAGCTATTGTTATCTGATCAAACTCCAGCTTTTACAAAATTTGCTATATTAAAAGGTCCAGTTCTTTTGTTGGATGATGTTGAATGGGTTCTGCCAGATCAACAAGGAATAGCAGGCCAGGTTTTAACAAATACAGATGGTACACAATTACAGTGGGCTAATAGTAATGGAAATGTCTCAGGCCCGGATCCAGCGGTTTCACTTAATGAAAGTCTGGCTATCTGGGATGGTAATACAGGTAGGAAGATAAAAGATTGCGCTATTACTGTTGTTGGTGGAGAAAGTATAAAAAACGTAAACTCATTATATGTAACTAATACTATCACTTGTACGGATATATTTGTTGATAACCGAGTTGGAACGCGGGAGGTTTCTTTTTTTGATGCTGGATTTATTAAAAACGTATCTTTTATCGCACCAGATGTCATACTTGGCGATGTAAAATGGGAATTACCAGCAACATATGGGGAAGCAGGTCAGGTTTTAACAAATACTACTGGACTAACAGGTAAATTAGATTGGACAACTACCGCCCCTTCTAATGCTTTGTATATACTACAGGCTGGTAATGTAAATTTGCCTCATGCTCAGGCTTTGGATCAACTTATAAGTGCAAATCCTCAAGACCCCAGAATTTTAAAAGCAACAGATGGTGGTGTAGTTGAGTTAGCGGTAGAAGGAACTGATTACGGAAATGTTTCAGGGCCTGATTTTCCAGATGTTGTTATACCGGGGAACGTAGTTATATGGAATAGGGCTGGGGCTACCGGTCGTAAAATTGCAGATAGTGAGTTCTCAATTGCTGAATTAGAGGCATTAGCTGAAGAAGCGGCATTATCTGCTCAAGAATCTGCTGCATCGGCAGTTGAAGCATCTGGCGCGGCAGCGGATGCGGCAGCAG
>JBDLTH010000139.1:0-13102 GCA_039799165.1 Bacteroidota bacterium | reverse complement strand
CTATAATGATACGAGTGGGGTCGTTCGAGAAATATTTTTGAGCTGCTGCCCGCACCTGTTCCAGCGTTACTGCTGTAAAGCTTTTGATGTAGTTTTGGTAAAAATCGGGTGTT
The DNA here is from genome assembly GCA_039799165.1 of Bacteroidota bacterium. Classification (GTDB taxonomy): domain Bacteria; phylum Bacteroidota; class Bacteroidia; order Bacteroidales; family Dysgonomonadaceae; genus Dysgonomonas_A. The sequence goes on along the minus strand of JBDLTH010000139.1, from coordinate 12,989 downwards.
AATCGTTGTGTTCGTTGGCGTAAGGCAAACCGAGCAATTGTCTGCGGATTTTGTGCTTGCATCACAAACGCTCCAATGTACTTTGCCTTTGCCAAGCTTAACTCTGCACTGGTGGGTAATTTGGTTCGTATTTTTTTTATCTCTTTCAGCATCTCTACTACCGCACTGTCAGTTACTGCATTGCGTACAGCAGCCGACGCAACAAAATCGCCTGTATACTTATCGCCTGCTATGCTCGAATATGCTCCATATGTCCAAGCATGCTTTTCTCTCAAGCTTTTAAATAAATAACTATCACTTGCCCCACCTAGTATGTAATTTGCCAATATAGCTGCAAAATAGTCAGAGTCGGTAATTTTCAGATTTACGGTATTGCTTATCAGTATTTGAGATTGAACAGCGTTGGGTACATCTACAAAGTCAATCTCAGTTTTGCTTACACTAGGTGCTACTTCATAAACAGCTTTGGGGGCTACCCCACTTTGCCAAGAAGCAAAGTTTTCGGTTACCATCTTTTTTACTTTATCAAGGTTTACATCACCTACAATCACCAAGTAAGCATTCTCAGGAACAAAGTAAGTTTTATAATAGTTCTTTACATCATCGAAGGTGATATTATTAATGGTTTCTTCGGAGATATATTCTCCTTTAGGGTGATTTTTGCCATACAACAATACATCTTTCACCCGACTAGCTATTGCCTCTGTGCTCTTTTCATTAGCTTTTATAGCATCTAATAGTTTGGCTCGCTCGCTATCCAACTCTTCGTAACTAAACAGCGGATCTAAAACTCCTTGGGCTACTAGTTCCAGCACATCAGAGAAGTATTTAGATAAAATAGCCCCACTTGTATTATGTACACTAAAATTTATTGATGCTCCATAAAAATCGAGCTGTTCATTATACTCATCTTTAGCTATTTTGGTAGTTCCTTTACCCAACATTGAACTAGTTATATGATCTATACCTTTTATGTTTCCTTTGAATATGGGTGGATTATCTAACGACAGGGTAAAGGTTACTCGAGGTAGTTTATGGTTTTCGACCACAAACACTTTCAACCCATTAGGTAATTCAAAACTATCGGCTTCTTGGAGATTTATGGTAGGCGTTGGTCCCGATTTTGGTGTTTTAGACCTGTCTATTTGAGCATGCAATGAGACTGACATAACAAGTGCAATCAGTATATATATCGTTTTTTTCATGTTATTGTTCATGTTATTTTTTGGGAATATAATCTAATACTAAACGCTGATTGGGTTGTAAATAACGATTAGCTACCTCTCGTATTTCGTCCCGAGTTATTGATCTATAGATCTCAATATCTTCATTTATTAGTTTGGTATCGCCATGAAGCAAATAATATTCAGCCAAATTAGCCGCTATACCTTCAGTTGTTGCATTTTGGTTTACATAAGCGTTTTCGTACTGATTTTTCAATTTCTCTAGCTCACGTTTCGATATAAGTTCTGTACACAACTTCTTTATCTCTTCGTCAATCGCTACTTGCAGCTGTTGCAGGCTTACTCCTGTAATTGGTATTCCATAAATAAGGTAGATGCCATAGTCTTCTTGATTCATACTGAAAGATGCTGCCTCTAATGCTATTTTATCTTTGTCTACCAAGCGCTTGTATAAACGAGATGTATTTCCATTACTTAATATCGACGAAATCACGTCCAACACCCTAACTTCACGTGTTGTCATCGATGGTATTCGATAGGCATTCAACAACATGGGTAGTTGTATATTCGGATCTTCGTATGTTACATTTATTTGCTTTGTTATAGCTTCTTCCGTATATGTTAGCTTCTTAACATCTATCCCCCGAGGAATAGTGCCAAAGTAATCGTCTATCCATTTTTTCAGTTGTACGGTTTCGAAATCGCCTACAATAGTCAATACTGCATTATTAGGCACATAATATTTTGAAAAAAAAGTTTTAAATTCATCCAAAGTTGCAGCATCAAGATGCTCCATAGAGCCAATCGTTGTCCACCGATAAGGATGATTGATAAAGATATTCTTCTTTACAATTTCCCAAATACTTCCATAAGGTTGATTATCTACACGCAGCCGTTTTTCTTCTTTCACCACCTCACGCTGTGTATCTACGCCTATTTTATTGATTACTGGATGTAACATACGTTCCGACTCCATCCATAACGAGATTTCGAGATTGTTGGATGGAAACGTTTGGAAATAGTAGGTACGGTCATCATTTGTGTTTGCGTTGCCCTGACCTCCATTTGAGGAAAGAATTACGTCCCATTGACCTCTCTTGATGTTTTCTGATCCTTCGAATAATAAATGCTCGAAGAAATGAGCAAAGCCTGTGCGATCAGTATTTTCGTCTTTCGATCCCACATGATACATGACTGATGAGGTAACTACAGGTGCAGACCTATCTTGGTGTAAAATAACGTGTAGCCCATTTTTCAAGGTATACTCTTCGTACTTGATGTGTTGAGCCACAGCTGAACCGATACCTATACAGAATAGACTGAATGCGAGACAAATTTTATTCATGTAAATAGTGTTATAATTATTGTAGTATAATTCTGATTTTATTTTACTTTTTAGCGGGATACAAACTATCCCACCATGTAGAATCGTTTTGCAACCATTTCGAAAACCACGCATAGATCGAATAATTCCACTCGATGCGTTTTTTATAATCTCGTATTCCATGATTTTCACCTTTTACTTGAATAAGCTCAACTGGTTTTCCCAATATTTTCAAAGCTGTATACATCTGAACACTCTCTCCTATAGGCACATTTGTATCTTCGGTACCATGCAATAGCAGTATAGGTGTTTTGATTTTGTCGGCACTAAACAAGGGGCTTTGATCGACATACATTTCTCTATTATTCCACGGATAGCTACCTGCACTGGCTCCCGCACTATACGTATATCCCCAATAACCTTCGCCCCAATAACTTGATATTGAACTAATGCCAGCATGCGACACTGCGGCAGCAAAGAGATCGGTTTGTGTTTGCAAATACATTGACATAAAGCCTCCATACGATGCACCAATACAGCCTATTTTAGTACCATCAACAAACGCGTGCTGAGCTACAAACTGTTTAGTTCCCTCTATTATGTCGTCGCCCGTACGTTTACCCCAGGCATTTACATGTCGGGCAGCAAATGCCTGTCCATATCCGATTGCACCACTTGGCTGAAGCACATAGACCACATAGCCCAATGCTGCATAGATATGTGCAGGATAAGGTGCTTCGAGCATACGCTGACTGGGAACAGTGCCTCCATAGTAATATACAATGAGTGGATATTTTAGCGATGCGTCGAAGTTAGGAGGCAGGTAATAACGCCCATCTATTGTTGTACTATCCGAAGCAGTAAAGCTCCAATCGTGCATTTTACTTAGGTTTAAATCACTGATCCGATCGGTACAAGGGTCTGCAATCAATACGGAACGACCTGTTTTTAGATCGAGCGAATAGGCTCTTGTCAGATTAGATGCACTCACTCCATAATAGACTCCATAGGGTGCTTTTCGAGCAAAGGAGATAGAGCGAACTACATCTTCACTTAAGGCTAATTTGTCAAACTGTTTTTGCTTCGGATTGTAGCGATACACACGCTCATAATCCTTATCTGTTACTCGTAAATAGATCATACCATCGGCAGGATTCCAAAAAGAGGCACTGATACTGGGATCAAAATTACGGGTAAAAGCATCTACTCGTCTTGTTGCAAGATCCATTATAAAAGCCAATTTATTATAGCTATTAGGTATCTGCCCTTCGTCTACATTTTTGCCTACCCCACCAAATGCTTCGGCAGAACCTTCAATCAAGATACTCTTACCATCAGGCGAAAATATAGCTGAATTGGCAAAGCCTTCTTTCTCCCAGAGTGTCTCAACTTGCAATGTTTGCAAATTGAGTTTATACATCGAGGTTACAAAAAAAGGACGAACAGTAGGCGTATTATCTGTTATCGAATATAATAAATACTGCGAATCGCTACTTATGCCATTTAGGGTAGTCGATTTCTTACTAAATGTCAGGCGTTGTTTTAGTCCTGTATCGAAATCGTATTTTGACAAAAAATACCTTGTTCCATTGCCCGCTTGCCTATCTTCGGGTGTTGCTAACAAAAGCAAATCGCCTTTGGTAACGTCTTCTGCTTCTTTATCGGTATAGATCAAACTTTTTTCATCGGGCGTAAAAACAAAATTACCCACAGGTATATCAGCATACATTACCTGCTCATCCATCGTTTCGGGATTGACTACTACTAATTTTCGCTTACCACTTGCTGCATCAGTATAATATAGTTTATTGGTTTGTGGCAACCATGCCCAATCTTTGGTGTCAGATAAACTGATTCGCTTGTTTGTGCGATTATCGATTAACTCTTTGGTCATAAATGTCTTCCCGTCATTTTTGGCGGTGGTATAAGTCAATAAGAAGTATTGACCATTGGGCGAAATGTCCGTTGAACTAACTTTTGTACCTTCAAGAATATCTTTGATCGTTATATTTCTCGTATTGCCTATACCCATAGTATAATGTGCCTTGCTGTGCTTATCTTCTGGCTCTATCGTTATCTTTACTCCTTCGGGGCTTTCATTGGTAGCCAAACTCATATATTTGATAAAGATACGATATGTACCTGGTTGGGTAGGAAAACTTAACTTTATGGTTTTGGACTCAGTCAGTGTATCCTCTATGCTTGTTTTTGAGGTTTCTTTTACCCCATTTATATATGCTTCGAACATACTAGGTGCTGTGATTCGCACATTCGTTTTCGTATATCGATCAACTCTAAGATCGAATGCCAGTAAATGAAATCGAGCTCCTGTACGTGCTTTGCTCAAGAAAAAATAACCCGAAATATCAGGCGTAAGGGATTGAGTAAATGCGTTAGATTCGGGTATAGACAAAAAAGTTTCGAGCATATCTTTATTCTCGAATTTTTGCCCTTTTTCATTTATACTATCCACCATCACTGGAAAAGGCACATCATACGATTTGCCTGTGGAATAGATATTCTTGAGTGCCATCCGTTGTTGCGAAAATAGTGTAGAAACACATAGCAAACAACATAGCACAAATAGTATTTTTATCTTAGTTATACTCATTATCTTAATTATTAAAAAATCGATATAAAACAAAATTAGCAGAAGATTTGAACAATCTCTGCTAATCAGACCTTTAAATTTTTAGGTTTAGAAACTCTTACACATTTTTAGCCTTGAATGCCATTGCATAAAACCGCATCTGCTTTACCATAGACACTAACCCGTTTGATCGTGTGGGCGAAAGATGTTCGTTCAACCCAATGCGATCAATAAAGTACAATTGGGCATTGATAATATCGTCGGGTGTGCGGTTCGATAATACTTTTATAAGCAATGCTATAATTCCTTTTACGATAACGGCATCACTCTCTGCCTTAAAAACTATTTTGCCACCGTTGTAGTCGGCTTGTAGCCACACCCTACTCTGACATCCTTCGATTAGGTTAGACTCTACCTTATGCTTTTCGTTTAAAGGCTGCAACGAGTTACCCAACTCAATCAAAAAGGCGTACTTATCCATCCAGTCTTCGAATATAGAAAACTCGCTTATTATTTCTTCTTGAATATCTTGTATGCTTGGTAAAAATAATTCCTTCTCCATGTGTTTATTTAATGTCCTTTTTCTTTATATACAACCTCCAACACGGTTTGCCCTACGGCTTTCAATGTTTCTTTGCTAATATTGTCCATATTGTCTTTTGATGTATGCCAGTACCAGCCAAATTTAGTCTCGGTATTGGCATCATAATGAATAATGTCAACACTGGGGATGCCCAAGTTCTGAATTACTGGAATATGATCGTCCATTACATAAATTCCGTCTTTATCTACAAAATGTTTGCCATAGCCCAAATCACGTGCCGTACTCCATATTTTAGCCAGAACATCTCCTGCATATTCTTTCGAATATCTTTCTTTATGAAAGGTCGCATCAGGAGCTCCTACCATATCTAATAGTATGCCATAACGTGCTTTATATGATGCTAAATGTGGGTTTGTAGACCAATATTGTGAGCCTAAACACCACCATTCGCCACTAGGTGCATCGGTTACAAAATCGGGCGTTCCATTATCTTCCGAATCAAAAAATATAATATCTACACCATAGTTGGGCGATTGGGTTTGTATCACTCGGGCTATTTCGAGTAATACACCTATACCACTTGCTCCATCGTTAGCCCCCTGCACAGGTGTACGATGCAGTTTCTCGTCTGGATCTTGATCCGAAAACATACGAGTGTCCCAGTGTGCAAACAGCAATATACGATTGGGGTTTTGTGTATTGTATGAACCAATTATATTGCGTGATTTTAATATCGTACCGTCAAATGCCTTCAAATCGGCTTTTTGCTCTGTTACCTCTGCACCAAATCGTCTAAGCTGAGCAGCAAGATAGTCACCACATGCTACATGTGCTTCTGAATTTGGCACACGTGGGCCAAACGTCACTTGCTTGTCTACAAAATAGAAAGCTGTATCTGCATTAAAATCGGGCGATACTTTTTGGTATCCTTGCAACCCCCCCTCGGCAGTTATATTTTTACTTCCTCCTCCACACGCTATTAAAGTAATAAGAGAGCAAGAGAATAGTATACGTTGTATTATCATTATGGATGTATTAAAATTAAACTAGATACGCAAAGATACAGAATACCCCTAAAATATTTTAATGATTACTGAGGTATATTTATACCTGCTCTTTGCAATCCCATATTCTTGTATGTTTGATGCAGAGTTTCTTCGTTGTTCATCATCACCAACAACTTATCGCCTACTTGGAGTTCACTTTTGCCTTTTGGCACAAAATAGGATGTACCACGTTTGACCATAACCACCAAAGCATCTTCGGGCAAAGGCATATCCATCAAACGATTGCCATTTTCGATAGCCGAATGATTGACTATAATCTCGGTAGATAGAGAACCAATATCTTCGGGGAGATCTACTTCAAAGTCAATGGGTCGATGGTGTTCTTTTCGGGGCAGAAGCAAATCGAGCCATTTAGCTACGGGTATAAGTAGTGTGCCTTGTATAGAAACCGTTAATAGGGTTACTACAAAAACGATATTAAATATAAACTGTGCATCGGGAATACCTGCTGTGAGTGGGAATATGGCAAATATAATGGGAACAGCTCCTCGCAAACCTACCCACGATATAAATAGTTTGTCTTTGAAACCCACTTTACGAAAAGGGCTTAAGCATATGAATACACTCAGAGGACGAGCTACACAGATCATAAATACTCCGATCAAAACGGCTGGAAGTACCACTGGATATAATTGCATAGGACTTACCAGTAATCCTAATACCAAAAACATAACCATCTGACTTAGCCACGATATTGCATCAAAAAGTTTAAATGTGGTACGCTTGGTTACAAATCTTGAATTGCCTATAATCATACCACCAATATACACTGCCAAGTACCCGTTGCCATGTATAAAATGGGTTAATGAAAACATAAATAAACAAAACGTGAATACGATAATGGGGTAATACACTTCATTGTCTATTTTTATATGGTTGAGTATTTTAACTGCTAATTTTCCACATAAATAACCAACAATTGTACCCAATACTATTTCGATACATATAGAAGAGATGATAGCAAAGATATCGGGTTGTCCACCGTTCTTTATTAAACTGATCAAGCTTATAGTCAACATATACGCCATGGGGTCGTTACTTCCACTCTCAAACTCAAGTGTAGGACGTAAATTGTTTTTGAGTCGTACATTATTCGACCCTAATATAGCAAATACAGCCGCCGAGTCGGTCGAAGACATTACCGATGCTAATAAAAAAGCGGTCAATAAAGTAATGCCCACCGAAGGAACTAGCTCGCCACACAGCCACCAAACAAACAAGCCTGTAAGACCTGCAGTAAGCAAGACCCCCAAAGTAGCCAACACAATACCTCTAGCTATTATGGGTTGTATTTCTTTAAATTTTGTATTCAACCCTCCTGAAAACAAGATTATACAAAGTGCAACCGTACCAATGCCTTCGACCAAATAAAGGTTATCTAATTTAATTCCAAGCCCACTCGAACCTGATACCATACCCACCCCTATAAACAACAAAAGAGCGGGAATACCTAGACGACTGCCTATCCTACCTACTAGAATACTTATAAAAATAAGTATAGACATGACAAATAAAACAGTGTGTAACATCAGTCTATATTTAGTAATTTAACTTCAGTTTGCGTAACCTCTAGTTTTACCGTCGCCCCGTGTATCAATGGATAGTTATCAACAACATGCCCAACAGGAAAATCGAAGACTACAGGATAATTGTATTCTGCAACCATATCTCGGATAGACTGATAAATAGTTGCCTCCATTAAGGGGTCTTCTTCGCAATCGGTAAATTGCCCAATAACCAACCCTGATAGATGTTTAAGAACACCCGATAATTTCAATTGCCACATCATCCGATCTATTTTGTAAGGGCTTTCCGAAATATCTTCTACAAACAGAATACCTCCTTTAGGCTTGGGTATATATTTTGTACCCATCAAACCTGCTAATACAGCCAAATTTCCTCCAAACAAGTGCCCTTTTGCTTTCCCTTGCCTATTTAAAGTATGACTTTTGATTGTATAATCTGGAATGCTTCCAAAAAGTAACTTATGCAAATAATCACTGCTTACATCCTCTCCATTATTTTCGGTTAAATGTCGTCCCATTGGTGCGTGCAACGAAAACAGGTTATGCTTAAGAAAAGCAAGGTGAAGTGCTGTTATATCGCTGTATCCAACAAGCCATTTGGGGTGTTTTTTTATTTTAGAGAAATTTATTTTATCTAACAGATGTACAACACCATACCCCCCACGTGAACACATGATGAGCTTAATATCTTTGTTATCCATGGCATTCTGAAGATCATTTACACGTTCGTCAACCGTTCCTCCATATCTACCACACTGCTGGCAAGCATGCAAAGCTATCACCACTTGCAGTCCCCAACTTTCTAATATGGTTTTTGAAGTATCGATATATAAACTATCTACATTGCCCGAAGGTGATATGATAATGGCTTTATCTCCTACCGATAAAAATGGGGGACAAGTTATTTTTTTCATGGATCAAGTTTGATGTTAAAAATATAATACGTATCAGATTAACGTTTTTTTAGTTATAAAAAAACAGAGGATATACTACAATGTAGCATCCTCTGTTATATATTAATTATATAGACAATAGTTAAGCATCAATTTTAGCATAAGTTGCATTTTGTTCGATAAACTCACGACGAGGAGCTACCTCCTCACCCATAAGCATAGAAAATATATGATCTGCTTCGGCTGCATTTTCGATCGTTACTTGACGTAATGTTCTGTGCTCAGGATTCATAGTCGTATCCCAAAGTTGTACAGCATTCATCTCACCCAAACCTTTGTAACGTTGGGTATGAACAGCACTCTCGTTACCATCTCCGTATTTTGCGATAAACTCCATACGCTGCTTGTCATTCCAACAATATTCTTCTACCTTACCTCTTTTGCATAGATACAATGGAGGAGTTGCAATATATACATACCCTTGCTCAATCAAAGGTCTCATGTGTCTAAAGAAGAATGTCAGTATAAGTGTTGCAATATGGCTACCATCAACGTCAGCATCGGTCATTATCACAATTTTATGATAACGTAGTTTTTTAGTATTCAACTCTTTTGAATCTTCTTCGGTTCCAATCCAAACACCAAGTGCGGTATATATATTTTTGATTTCTTCACTTTCCAACACTTTATGTTGCATCGCTTTCTCTACATTCAGAATCTTACCTCTTAATGGCAAAATAGCTTGAAACATTCTGTCTCTACCTTGTTTAGCTGTACCTCCAGCTGAGTCGCCCTCTACCAAAAAAATCTCGCACGAATGTGGATCTTTACTCGAACAGTCGGCTAGTTTACCAGGCAATCCACCCCCTGTTAATGGAGATTTACGTTGCACCATTTCACGTGCTTTACGTGCTGCGTAACGTGCTGTGGCTGCCAATATTACCTTTTCTACTATTATTTTAGCTTCTTTAGGATGCTCTTCTAAATAATAACCTAAGGCCTCGCCTACTGCTTGATCGACAGCTCCAATAACTTCATTATTACCTAATTTTGTTTTTGTTTGTCCTTCAAACTGAGGCTCTGCAACTTTAATCGAAACGACTGCCGTTAGTCCTTCTCTAAAGTCATCACCACTTATCTCGATCTTCAGCTTATCAAGCATTTTAGAGTCATCGGCATATTTCTTCAATGTACGAGACAAGCCTCTACGAAAACCTGTTAGGTGTGTACCTCCCTCAATTGTATGAATATTATTGACATAGGAAAACACATTCTCGTTATAAGATGTGTTATAGGTAATTGCTATTTCGACAGGCACACCTTGCTTCTCGGTTACAATATGTATTACATCTTGTATCAAAGCCTCTTTAGACGAGTCAATATATTTTACAAACTCTTCAAGTCCTGTTTCAGAAAAGAAGTTATCTGATTTGAACGTTCCATCTTCTTTCTTATGACGCAGATCGGTCAAAGATAGGCGAATACCTGCATTTAGAAATGCTAGTTCACGCAAACGTGATGCTAAAGTATCGTATTTATATTCGGTAGTAATAAATATACTATCATCAGGTCTGAAAGTTATAGTAGTACCTGTATCAGTGGCATCTCCGAGCACCTGAATATCGGCTAACGGCTTGCCACAAGAAAACTCTTGCATATATAGTTTGCCGCCACGACGTACTTCAGCACGCAAGAGTATTGACAAAGCGTTTACACACGATACACCTACTCCATGCAAACCTCCTGATACCTTGTATGTTCCTTTATCAAATTTACCACCTGCATGTAGTACAGTTAATACCACCTCTAATGCAGATTTTTGTTCTTTCTCGTGAAAATCGACAGGAATACCACGTCCATTATCCCAAACTGTTATCGAATTATCCTCATTGATGGTAACTCGTATCTCAGTACAATAGCCAGCCAAAGCCTCATCGATAGAGTTGTCAACAACCTCGTATACTAAATGATGTAAACCTTTCTCACCAATATCACCAATATACATGGCAGGTCTTTTTCTTACCGCTTCAAGACCTTCTAGTACCTGAATATTTTCGGCGGAATACCCTCCGCTAGCTATTTTTTTTTCTTTATCTGTCATTTTTTAGTGTTTAATAATGCCTCTCAGAAGTATCATCTGAATTAGGTTTTAAAAATCCTTCAAAAAAAGCAAACAAATATACACAAAATAAATGTGAAAAACAATAGTAAAACAAGTACTATACAAAGCTTCAATACTTGATCAATGTATCGTTTTGTTAAAACAAAAACGCCAGTTAAAATAACTGACGTTTTATTCATTTTATTCCTTACCAATATAGTAGGGATATACTTCGTTCTTATTTTTTAGTTGAAGTACAACACGATTTTTTAGCCGCTTTTTGTTCAGCTGTACACGCTTTTTTCTCTACTGGGCAAGCCGCTTTCTTGTCAGCTGTGCACGCTTTCTTTTCTGTAGAAGTACATTTTTTAGTATCTTGAGCCATTACTGCTGTTGAACCTACTAATGCGAAACACATAATCATTGAAAGAATTACTTTTTTCATAACCTCGATATAAATTTAAATTCAATTAAAACTATTGATTGGCAAATATAGTGTAGAGTGCACTAATAAAAAAACATTATACATTTTTTAATAAAACTGCACTTCATTTACAATCCTGTAATACCCATCTGTGTCATCAAAAACGAAGCATTCATATTTTGAGCCACTCCCTCACGTATGGCATAAGTAAACGAAAGCGTATTGTCTGTTATATCTGCCTCAAAACGATAGTTTTTGATATTAGCAGGGTAGTCTTTTTCAAGATTCCCTAACAGCAAATCGTGCGTTGCGATGATACCGTTTCCATTCAATGAGATTAATTGCTTCATCAATGCCATCGATCCTTTTTGTTTGTCCACTGAATTTGTCCCTTTCAATATTTCATCTAATATGATAAATAATTCTTCGCCTTTTTTTAATCGGTCTATAATCATTTTCAATCGTTTAAGCTCTGCAAAGAAGTACGATTCATTATCTGCCAGCGAGTCGGATGTACGCAAATTAGTAACCAGTTTACTCGGATAAAACTCCAATTCTCTGGCACAAACCACGGCTCCTGCACATGCCAAGGTATGATTGATACCAATGGTTCGTAGATATGTGCTTTTTCCTGCCATATTAGCACCTGTGATAACCAAGAAATAAGGGATCTTAGAAATGTCAACATCGTTGCGTACACATACATCTCGGTTGAGCATTGGATGCCCCAATGCCAGCCCTTTGAACACAAATTGATCGGCAGGTTTAGGATATGTATAATCGGGATGATTGAAAGCAAAAATGGCTAAGGATAGCAAAGCATCAAATGCCGCCATAGCTGCAAACCATTGTTCTATTTCGGTTTTATGTTTAAATGTCCATTCTTCAATTTTAATTGCATATTTCACATTCCAAAGCAATACTGGATTGAGAAACAACAATATAGGATATGCCTCAGCCATAAGCAAGTTGTTGTGCAGCGATCTGAGTTGAGCAATTGCCTTAGATGCCTTAAGTTCGCTACCACACTGCGTTTTGATTTCTTGCAAATAACTTGCTTTTAGGTCTTCATTCTCTATAATTTCAAACAACTCGGAGTAGGTGGCTAAAACCTGCGATTTGGTATCAAACGTACTCATTATATGCTTCACCCCTTTGCCCGGCATGGCTGAGATAGCAAAACTGAGTAAATAAAGTGGCAAAAACAATGTTCCTGATGCTACATCAAGATAAACCAACAACCCCAAGGATACATACAACAACGGAAAAAGATAGACTAATGCCTGCCAAACTTGACTAATCCTAAACAAAGCTGGCTGACCAAAAGCTGTAGCAA
>JBDLTH010000138.1:0-23592 GCA_039799165.1 Bacteroidota bacterium | reverse complement strand
CTTTTTTAGTACTCATATTTTGTATAATGTTGATGTTTTTTATGTTAAAGCTCTGTTTTTCTTGTTGTAGGCAAAATGCTCTGTAAATCAGTGTTTACAAGAAAGTCATTGTCTAATGGATAGATAAATATAAAAAAGTCATCTGTTTTTTTGCTTTGAAGTTGTTTTAATAACTATATTTACGAAAAATTAAACCAAACCGCTACTACTTGTTTTAAAACTAACAATACAAAACAAGATTTTTTTAATATTAACTAAACTAATTTTTGTAATATGAACATGAGATTTTTGTATCTGTTGCTATTTGCAATCCTGTTTGGAGCATGTAGCCAAGACGAAGGGGATTCACAACTCCCAGTAACAAACCCTACAAAACAAGCCAAATTGTATGGCGTAAAACCTATTGATGAATCTTCGACACGTGCCATAGGTGTACTCAACAAGTTTTGGCATACAGCTACACCCATCACCATCAAGTTTTTGGATGGTACACCAGCTATGCAAGAAGTGGTGAAGACATACGCTGCCGAGTGGTTGAAGTATGCTAACCTTTCGTTCAACTACGTAGGAGCAAGCGAAGAAGCAGACGTTCGCATTACCTTTGGTATGAACAATAGCCGTTACGTAACATGGTCTGCCATAGGTACAGATTGCAAGCGTATAACCAATCAAAATGAGGCTACTATGAATTTTGCATTCTTTAACGAATCTACAGCTACCGAGCAGAAAGGCGACGTGTTACGTGCCTTTGGTCAAATGCTGGGTCTCGAGCTAGAGCATCGCCACCTAGCCCTTAGCCCTACGTGGGGCAGTAATATCCAGAACTATTGGACACAAGATATTACTGATATTGACTGGCAAACCTTGCAAAAGTATGTGATTACACCGCTTTCGGCAGCTAACACAGTAAGCACACAAGAGTACGACCCTGCATCGATTATGATTTGGCCTTTTGTAGGCAGAGGTCTTGTTACCTACAATGCAGGCTATACAGTTCCTACCAATTTCAATTCTGAATTGTCTACTATGGACAAAGCCTTTATCTTGAACACCTATCCTGGAAAAGAGGAGGCAGCTAGTTTTGAAGTTACACGTAATTGGTTTGGCTCTGGTCCATATGTGTATTTTTATTTAGTAGCAAGTAAAGAAATGTTTGTAGATTTAGGAAATGGTACAGGTGTACAATTAACATCTGCAGATTTGAATAAACCAATAAAAATTATGCCAAAATATGCTGAAGTGAAGAATTATACACTAAAAATCTTTGGAGATGCAAGTGCTATAACTTCATTGTCTATTTTTGCTGATGCTGCTTATCCAAGTTATACTGGAGCTCGATTAGCAAATATAGATGTAAGCAAATGTGTTAATTTAGAATATTTCACTCTTAATTTGGGGTATCTTTTTGAAGATATAGATCTGAGTAAAAACACAAAACTAAAAGAGTTAAATTTTCAACCGAATGGAGATAGAGAGGTGTTCAAGTTAAGAGTATTAGACTTAACTAATAATATCAATTTGACGAAATTGATCCTTTATAAAACCGATCTTGAAGGTCTTGGTATTAAAGAATGTGTTAATTTGGAATATGTGGATATATCGCGCACACCTCTGCTAGATACATATGTTTTCTCACACGTGTCTAGTTCATTACCTTCTAGAGTAGGACGAATAGGCGGAGTTTTTAAAAGTGGTAGGTTATTGGATCAATATGTTTTAGATGAACTTAAATCTAAAAACTGGGTTAACCAATAACCCCCCCTTTATCATACTAAAGCCCTGCTCCTTGTTTGGAGTGGGGCTTTTTTGTACCCCCTTTGCGGTGGAGTAGGCGGATTTATTTATGCGATAAACTGATTGATTATACTCGATATAAAGCGGTATTGACCCTATGCAGTATTTTGAGGCGTTAAAAATTTAACATGAGCAATGTATAGAAGTCGTTCTGTCCTGAAAACCGCTTTAGCCCCCCTCCAGAGGCTTAGCGTAAAACACTGTGTGCAAAGTATTCGGCTTATAAAAACTGAAAACTTTTTTCTTTAACAATACTACATGCACCAATAACTCCTGCACGAGAGCCAAGGAGCGATTTTTTGAGTTTCATATCTCGATTGACAAGGCTGAGCGAATATTTTTTGAGTGCCGATTGGATGGGCAAGATGACAAAATCGCCCAATTGCGAAAAGTCGCCCCCAATAACTAACAGATCGGGATTGAAGATGTTGAGCAAGATAGACAGGTAACGTCCCATTTTTTGGCTTTGCTCCGTAATGAGGTCAATGCAAAGAGGATCTTCCTGTACCATAGCTCCCGACAATATTGCCTGAAACTGTATAGTAGGAAGCCCATCGGGCAGGCTTATTTTAGATTGCTTGCCGTCTGCCAAGGCTTGTTTAAATTGCTCGACCAACGACCAGCCCGACACCTCGGTTTCGAGGCAACCCAGCTTGCCACACTGGCACAAGGTGTGGTTGTCAAAAATGGCACTATGCCCAAACTCGCCTGAGTAGCCCGACTTGCCATAATACAGTTTGCCATCAGTGATAATGCCTGTACCTACACCATAGCTGTAGTTAAGAAACAGGATGTTTTGCTCTTCGTCTACCGCTCCCTCCATGTACTCGCCAAATGCCATAGCACGGGTATCGTTTTCGAGGTATACGGGCAAGCCTATTCGGGTAGAGATGGTATCAGATAGCGGCTTGTTTTCGTCAAACAGGTAGTTGTAGCTAAATCCTTCTTTGGAGTTGATACGCCCCGACAGGTTGATACACGCCCCCAGTATTTTGGCTTTATCGACTTGTGCATCAGCCACAAATAGGTTGACAAGCTGGCACAATTGATCGAGCGATTCGGGGTTGTTTTCCAGTATAAATCCATGTTTGAGTTCAATACTCACAAACTCCTTTTTGAGGTCTTGCAAGCCTATGGATATGTGAGAACGGGTAACTTCGACTCCTAAAAAATAGGCACAATCGGCTTTAACACTGTATAGCGAGGGGCGTCGTCCACCACTATTAAGCACCTTACCCATATCGGTTACATAACCTTGGAGCATCAACTCGTTGACGGCTTTGGTGATCGTGGGGATGCTCGATCGCAGTTCGGCACTAAGTTCGGCAATTGTGGTATTGCCTGTAGTTAGCAGTATTTTGATGATCGATCGGCGGAGGGTACTCCATTTAAGTTCGGAGAGCGAGTTGTCGGTAGTAGCTTCTAGTATGTGTTTCAGATTCATCACAAGGCTATTTTATTTGAGGGTGCTATTTAATACTTATTCTACAAATAACAAATGTAAGTAATAAATAGTTGAAATCCACACATCGCCCAGTTTGTGTATATAAAAAGGAGAAAGATACTCAATAATGAGTACCTTTCTCCCCCCTCCTCTTCATATCAAACACAAATAAATAACTGTTTAATTACCATGCCATATACTTATAGGTATACCTACCATTGTAAGGGTGTCCTTCGAAAAAATGTGGGTATATGTATTTATAACCACCGATGTCGAAGTAGATCCATCTGCCTACCGACCAATAGTTGGTAAAATACAGGTAGTGAAAATACCCCCAAAAAGCCCCTCTTAGGTTGGTTTCGTTACGCTTGGTATATACACCATAGCCTTCGGGTGTTGCTGTTTTAACCTCTAGTGTGATGCTACTTACTGAGCCATCGAGTGCGGGTACATTGTCTGCCGCATCGCTAGCTTGTGTTGCTTGCTGTTGGGCAATGAGGGCTTTTAGCTCTTCTTGTTTAACAAGTACAAATGTGGTAGATTGCAGGTAAGCCTCTAATACCTGCGGATCGTTACTTTTCACATCTACCTGTTGCGATACAGTTTTGTCGTCGCTATACAGCGTTAACGATTTGGTGTAGGGTGCTACCGGTTGATTTACTGCCTCATTAGAGCTTGACGAGCTTTCGTCTTGGCTACTACACGAGTTTAGTCCTACTACTAATGCCATACTGGCGAAAATAAAAAACACTTTTTTCATGCTTTGTTTTTGTTGTTTGTTTTGATAAAGTTTTGCTATACCTTGCGTATAACCGACACAAATCTAAGGTGTAAATAATTGAATACAATGCTTCGATTGCATCTTTTAACAATCTTTCAGTCTCGTAAACAATCTAAAAATAAGCTATTTACCAACAAGTCAACGACAAAAGAACAAACCCGAAAATAAATCTGACCAGAGCTGGTTATTTTTATTAGAAAAAACAAACTGACCTGAGTCAAGAGCTGTTTGGAAGCAGTAAAAGTCGAAAATAGGTATCCTTATAGCCGAATGTTGTGAATGGTATGGGGTGGATTGGTAAATATTTTATATTTTTGCATCAGTTTACATGAACTATGGTCCCGTAGTTTAATGGATAAAACGTAGGATTCCGGTTCCTATGATATGGGTTCGATTCCCTTCGGGATCACTTTTAAAGCCTGCATCATGCAGGCTTTTTTCGTTTAAAGAGGATTGGGAAGCGTCGAATGGCTCTCTATTATTCACCTAGTATGCCTACAGTATCATTTTTTTCTACCTTTAGAGCTTGTCGTAGAAAACGAGGTAGAAAAACGGATTATAGTTTGGCAACTTAACGAGCTTATAAACTGTTGGATCTGAAAAATTAAATGCTTGTTTTTTTAATTGCTTTTGAGTAATTCATCAGCATATCTAATTATTCCATTGCGTGCAGCAAGCCTACTGTGTAATAAAAAATCCAACCTGTAAGTATCAGGTATATAGGTACAGATAGGTTTAATATATACCGTTTTGTTTTAGATATTTTGCCAAACTCTTTAAATATATAGATAATGCTTTCTTTGGTAGCTAAGTAGCGATACATACTATAATACAATATAGCCCAAAATACGATGGCTGTTTCTGTACTCAAGTCAAACCTTGCATTTATAGCTACTGAGACAATATTAAATAGTGTAAAAATATTTAATATTATAGGCATAGCGATCATGGCTAACAAGGCTGTTGGATCTTTACGTCCATACGAATGTCCAGATTTGTAGCATATGTAAAATATATAGCGTATAATTATCAGCATAAGCGTACTACCTGTTTTTTTATGGCATTGCTTTCACAATATTAGCCGTGTAATAAAAAATCCAACCTGTAAGTATCAGGTATATAGGTACAGATAGGTTTAATATATACCGTTTTGTTTTAGATATTTTGCCAAATTCTTTAAATATATAGATAATGCTTTCTTTGGTAGCTAAGTAGCGATACATAGCATAAAATAATAAGCAAGTAGATACAATAACAGTCTCTTTGGTTACATCAAACTTTGCATTTATAAGTATTTCAATAATACTTAATATCGTAAAAAGATTAAACATTATAGGCATAGCTATGAGTCCTAACAAAAATGTAGGGTCTTTACGTCCATACGAATGTCCTAATCTGTAGTTTAGGTAAAATATATAACGTATAATTATCAGCATAAGCCTAAATCTCTACATCTGATTAGGTCTGCAGAATGTAATGATACCATTATAGAACAGATGAAATAAGATATACCTATAAGTAAGGACAATATACTCAGTGTTATTTTTTTCTTTTTAGTTATGTTTTCGAATTCATCAAAAATTTTCCTTATTCTTTTTTCTGTCCCAAAATATTGATACAAAGCAAAAATTGTCAGAAGATAAACAAACACAATAGTGATGTCTACTAGTACATTATCAGGTAACACAGTGTTTGTTGTTAATAATATTACATTTACTAACATCCAGATATTGAATATTATGGGTACAGACATAAAACATATTGCATATATTGGTTCTCTTGTCTGCTTGTTTGGATTCTGCCTGTACAGCGTATAAAAAATGTATCTAAAAATTATCAGCATAAGCGTACTACCTGTTTTTTTATGGCATTGCTCTCACAATATTACCAATATAAAAGAAAATCCAGATACTTAGTATCCAATATATAGGTACAGATAGATTTAATATATACCGTTTTGTTTTAGAAATTTTGCCAAATTCTTTAAATATATAGATAATGCTTTCTTTGGTGCCTAAGTAGCGATACATGGCATAAAATAATAAACAAATAGATACAATAACAGTCTCTTTGGTTATCCTTATTTTTTGATCCAATGCTATTGAAATAGAATTCAATATCGTAAAAAGATTTAACATTATGGGCATAGCTATTAGTGCTAACAAAAATGTAGGGTCTTTACGTCCATACGAATGTCCAGATTTGTAGCATATGTAAAATATATAGCGTATAATTATCAGCATAAGCGTGCTAGTATTTGTTTATATTGTAAATAAAAGGGCTTTCGGTTTCAAATTCAGTTCTATCTTCTATGTAGCCCACCCATCCCCCTGGATAATAAAGGTCTACCCCATAGTAGTAGGCAGATATAGTCCCTCCCAGAGGACCGCTAAACCAGTACCCAATGCCAAAGGCAACAGTTGATACACCAATATTTAGTGCTAATTTTTTACCACTGATTCTGTTATCGCTATATGAAGCCATATCTAATCCAACCCCTAACACAAAAGTAGCGGATCCTCCTATTTTAAAGGCTTTACTAACAGTAGATGCAGAAAGCGACAGTGCCGATGCTATCTTGGCATGTCCTGCAGTTTCTGCCAAGGTCATACCCGTTGCCACCCAATAATTGAGCTTGGGCAAGTCGTTATACAACATTTTGTCGGCAAACATCTGTGCCAATTTCTGGTCTTGGTTGTACTTCCAATCCAGCATTTGTTGGCTATTCTCATTCACTGTGTGTTGAGATGGCAACGAGGGGCTAAGCACTTGTGCTTGTGTGTTGGTGGCATCGTTGTGCTTAGGCTTTAGAGGTATTATAGTACCCACCTTGCCAGGGGCATAGAGGGTTACTGTACCCGCCTTGTTCATCAGATAAGCCTCTTTGGTGCTTCGCCAAGTAACGTAGCCCAGCCCTTCAACTAGCCCTTCGTAATAAATACCTTTGTTGTAATACGCAAAAAATCGGTCTCGTGTCATTGTTTTATAAACTTAGATTGCATAAAAAGTTCCATTTATTTTAACCCCCAATAGTTTTCGTGTTCAATACCATCTATCACTACTTTTTTGGGCGACACAATGAGTACGGTTTTGGCACCGTTGAACGAGCTAATTTCGGTGCTGAGGTTGACAAAATAGGCATCGAAAAAGGCAAGCGTCATCAAGCTGATCCCCATATCGGTCTGAAACAGCACTTGTCCCTCTTTGAGCAAGGTCGATTTTTTAGCCCACAAGTGCAGGTTGTCGTCGGGTAGTTGGGTAAGCGTAACCACAAATTGCCCACCCCTCACCTCATGTTGAGGTTGTCCTTTATAGTCGCCTTGTTGCAGAAACTCGATATTAAATTTTTCGGCTTCGTATTTTGTACCATCCAATACAAAAAACACGTTTATGTGTGCCAATGGTAAATCAATCATGGTTTTAAGTTTTTTAAAAGTGTTTTTGTTTTTCTTTAAAGGTCAAAACGTCCATTCGTTCAAAAAATCAATGCCATTTCCTACAATCAGCACTTCGGTAACGATCGTAATTTTGGAAGTAATGTAACTTTCGTTGCTCTGTATATAATCAAGATTCAGAGCCACACAAGCTGCGTTTTCGAAAATAATTTTCTGTACAGGCACGTTTTCGTTGTTCAATATAACGATCATTCCATCCTGATATTTTCTCGAATCTAACGCCCAAGCCGTTATTTCTTTGGGTGGTAGTTGCGACAAGGTGGCTTGTATATTGCCCCCATACACACGGGTGGTGGCCTTGCCTCGGTCATCAACCCCCTGCTGAAACGAGTAACTGCAATGCAATAGCTCGTGTCCTCCTTTTGCAAGGCTTACAATGTCGGCTGCTCCGCCTCCTAATACTAAAAAACTGCGATGTGTAAACATAGTTATTTCTATTTCTTTTTTCGGTTTATATTCTCAGCTACAAATATAATCAAAAAAACAGGCGATAACTGCCCTCAGTTTTCATCATCAACTACAACAATTAACAGCTCACTTCGGTGTATTTTTGTTCTGTATATACATTTTATTTTGTAAAACACCTTTGTTTTTCATTTTTCGAAAATTAAAAATAAATAAAATCGTACTTTATACGCATTCATTATATGGTTTTTTTGATGAAAAAAATGAAAAAAATCACAAATCGACATATCTTTCCTTCCATATTGATTTTTTTTATGTTACAATACCATAAATACATACAGTAGTAGATTTAAAATAGACAAAGTTTACTAAATTTGTAACGCTAATAACAATTTTATAAACCAAATTTTAAGTAACACAATGAAAGCAAAAAAATCTATACTTGTATTAGGTCTAGTAGCCTCTGTAGGTCTGTTTACATCAACAGTTAAAGCAAATGAAACGATCACAGGTGGTGGTGATATCTTCTTGAACTATGGCATGGCTCTTGAGCCTAGCGTGTCGGTGTGGACATCAGGTGCCGGCATAGAAGTTTACTTTGGTGGCAACCTTGGTGCAGTATACACCAGCTTGCAAGATGCAAACGGCAACGAGGTATACGGCGAGTGGGTAGACACTGCCAACGTATCCAATACTTTTATCGACAGTTTCGACCTTACGGGTACATACACCTTGGTGTCAACTACCAGTAACGGTGTCGTGATTGATCGTCAGCTTGTTGATGTTAATTGATAAAAACAGAAACATCAACAGCGTGTTGGGCATTGCCAAGGTGAGGTCCAGCACGCTGTTTGTACCCACCCATATACGCACTACAAGTATGAGCATTCGGTTATACCAGATCATCCGTTTAGTGCTGTTGATATTCCCTCTCATCATGCTGTCGTGCATTGGTAGCTCACCTGCCGAAGACCGTTACAAGCAGGCATTGGCACTGATGGAAAACAATCCGGCATTGTCTGCAGTGTTGATGCAATCGATCAAAAATCCCAAGCAGATGCCCCATGCCCACTATATGCAGTATTTGGTAGACATCGTACGTATAAAAGCCAAAGCGGGCAAAGACTTTAGCCAAGATACATTGATATTCGAAACCCTGCCTTATTTTGACAAGGGTGCAGATGTTCACAAAAAAGCAGAGGCCCATTTCTTTGCAGGTATTGTGTACTATAAGCAAGAACACCTAACTAAATGCTTTGAGCAAATGCTACAATCCCAATACTATGGACGGTTATCGGGCGACGCCCACATTGCCTCACGCAGTCTAAGTAATATTGCTCTTGTTTATTTCGAAGAGGGCATGACAGATAGTGCTATTGTATACTACAAACAAGCTTTGCCTTACTACCACGAGTCGCAAGCCAAAGACATTTCCTTGATGTTGCGCACCTTGAACGATATAGGAGCGAGTTATTTAAAACTCGAAAATGCAGACAGTGCAGACAGTGCAATATACTATCTTGATAGAGGCTTAGCATTGGCGGACAAATACAATAACAACGAATTTAGGTATAGACTTACAAACAATCTGGGCATTGCTATGCATAAAGGTTTGAACTATGATAAGGCTAAATCGTTATTTAATCGCATTTTAGAATTTAGGGGTACAGCACAAGATTCGACAAAGGCATATATAAACCTATGCAACATCTTTATAGACACACATCAAGTGGATTCGATGAGGTATTACGGAGAGCTTCTGAAACAATACTCGCTCCTAAGTTCGCATCAATATGTTTTCATCATGGGGTGCAATACATTAGCCGAATATAGCAAACAGATAGGCAACTACGAAGATGCCTATTACTACTCGGAGCTGGAACGGGTAACCCGTCAAAAAAGAGATCGAGCAAAGCGAGGTCAAGAATTGTTGGAGATCAATAATCAGTTTTTGTTACGTCAAAAACAGAACGAGTTTGATACCACAAATCGTAGCATCTACGTCAACATCATCATCGTAGTGCTTGTTTTTGCCTTTCTCATTACCTTAATGGGCTGGTTGCTTAAAAAACACCGAAGTCGGTTGAAAGACGAATTGCATGCTGTGCAAAAAAAGGAAGTGGGTTATACCGATCAGATCGAAGGTATACAGACACTAAAAAAAATATATCAAGAGATTACGCATGAGTTGATGACAATAGACACGCAGGTGCGTACCCTTGATGGGGGAGACCATGTGCACGGCGATAACCCCGCCAACAAGCAAGTGCGCGAGCTGGTTGCAGAGCTTAAACAAAAAACAAACAAATTGCTGATTAACTGGAGCAAGGATTATTTATCTAAACAGCCTTCTGGCACCAAGTTACTGACTTTGCTAGACGATAATAATGCACTTTTTATAACCCTTTGTTACCATAATTATTCCGATTATGCAATTGCCTGCATCACCGAAATGGATGTAGACGATGTGCATCTGCACAAATTAGAGCTTCGTAATGTATTGGAGCAAGTTAAGGTGCCCTTTAGCCAGATCGAAGATCTGCTTTTTGCCAGAATAAAACCCGATACGCACACTCCTTTAGAAGACCTGTAAGATAATTGGGCAAAGAATCGTTTTTTTTAAGGTTTTAGGCAAATATCCCTCTCTCGTTAATTTAACACATCGACATCGTGATTTCTGCTGTCTATCTTGACTAAATCAAAAAACGCAAACGTATTCTCGTTAAATGAGTTTTTCTCATCTTTTAAATGTTAATGCCGTCTTTTTTTGAATAAGGGACGATAAGTTATCTTATTTTTGAAATTGGCTTGGTTTAAATTGTTTAAAATTAAAAAAAAACGACCTGAAAATTAAAAACGAACTAAAAACATGAAAAAAATCACTCTTTTTCTAATGCTGTTCTGCGTACTATTGGGAACAGTTAATGCACAAGCAAAGCTTAAATTTGAATTCGAAGACCTCCCCAACAAAGCATCTGGAGGTGTTACAACAGTACAGGAAGATATAGGTGTTTTCAAATGGAGCAATGGCAAGCAAAGCTGGTGGCACAGTGCACCCCTCAACTCTACACTAGAGTACACTTTTGAAATACCCAGTGCGGGTAATTATCGCTCTGATCTTAAGCTTACTTTAGCAAAAAATTATTCGACCTTTAGGGTATATGTTAACGGTAAATTTCAGAGCGTACACGAAGGGTTTTACGCCTTTTTTACTGAATCTTGGGGGGATGTCGAATTAGTATCGCTCGGTGTTGCTAACTTCAAACAGGGGACTAATACAATCAAATTTGAGATAATAGGCAAAGACAAGGATTCAAATTACACAGATGGACACATGGTTGGTTTCGATTACTTCGAAGTGGATACCAGTGTAAAGCTAGCCAAACCTCAAGAATACATCCAGCGGGTTTCTCTTATTGGATCAGCTGAACCGAATGCAGGTTGGGATTTACATCATCCTAAACGTAACTATTTTAGCTCATCAAAAAGTGTATACGAATTTGAAATTCTTCTTACCCCAGGTCAATTTAAGTTTGTAGGTACAGGCGATGGTACTAATTTTGCATGGAATCCTTCGATTTGTCCACTATCTAATCAGGTATTAGAACCAAACAAAACGTATGATATTCAGATAACCAACGGGGCTCAAGATGATTATTTCTTTACCCCAAAAGTAGAAGGGCGCTATCGCCTTACCGTAGATTTGGTGAATAAAAAGCTAATTGTGGGTGAAAGAACAGATGTTCTATACATATTCGGCGATGCAGTAGGCAGCAAGGAAACGGAAATGTATAGGTATGATAATAATTTCTTCCGTGCATACTTACCTCTAACAAAGGGACATTTTAAATTCGTCGAACAAATAGGTAATGCTTGGAACTTCATTGTGCCTGCTAGAGCAGCTCATGAAAACATTATTTATGGCTATCCGCACAAAGTATCGAATCCATACCAAGGCGATTATCGTTTTAATATGGTAGAGAGTAAGAAGGTATTGGTATCCTTAGATCTCAATTCGAGAGAAATGTACGCAAGGGAATGCGGTACGGAAAAGAGTCTCATATACTTGGTGGGTGATGCTACCCCTAATGGATGGAACAATAACCAACCTACCCCTATGGATTGGATTTGGGGTGGGCACTATGAGTACATATGGAAAGGTGTGCTGAAAAAAGGACAATTCAAATTTATATCTAAACCAGGTACATGGATCTCGTTGTTGCCCGAAATGGCAGCAAACGAGAATGTTATATTTAATTATCCACACAAAATTTCGAACGAATTTAAAGGCGATTATAGATTTAATATTCACGAAGACGGTATCTATACAATAACGCTAAATCTTCCGCTCAAACAAATGACGGTAACACCCGAGGATACAACTAAAGACCAATTGTATCTGGTGGGCGAAGCTACCGCTGGAGGATGGGATAAGCTGAAAGCTACCCCTATGAATAAAGTAGAAACAGGTAACTTCAGATGGACAGGTACCCTCAAAAAAGGCTACTTTAAGTTTTTGACTACTAAGAATGGTGATTTGTACAACTGGGTATCACTTCAACCCATAGAAAAAGCTCACCAAGCGGTAGAAATGAATGACACCATAGCACTATCACATGCTTACAGAGGAGATTACTTCTTTGTTATACCTAGAGATGGCGAGTATACGATCGACGTGAACATACCCAAAATGTCAATGCTTGTTGGCGATGCCCCTGTAATGAGAACCTCAGTGGCAGCAGCTACAACAAGCAACCTGTTTACAGTAACCAGCTCGTACGGAGCAGTAAAAGTAGCCACCAATGGCAACACCGTAGAGCGTGCCGAGTTGTTTAACCTATCGGGCAAGTCGGTAGCCCTTACCACAAATGCACAGGGCGACTTAACACTGGGCAATGCCTTACCATTGGGTACTTACATTGTACGCATTGTACATAGTGGAAACCAAGCATGGGAACAAAAAGTAATCATTAAATAAGACAATAACTCACCTCTCAACTAATAAAGAGTACCAAGCCGTAACGCCCTTCTAATCAAATAGGAGGGCGTTATTTTCCGTATGTGGTTAAGCTTAGTATCGGTAGAATGTAATGACACCATAATAGAACTAACCGAATAGCCGATGGTTATAAAATGATAGGTAATGCTGTGCCAGTCAATTTAACATATGAGTTAGCAAAGATTATCCGACAAGATTTATTCAAATAATCACCTCCCCCCTCTATACTACTTCACACTACCGTTGTACGTATCAGAGTAGTGATACTTCATTTCTAGCGTAAACAAGTCGTCAGACGTGTTGTGCTTGATGTCAAAATCGTCAATCACCACATACCGTTTCGTAGCCAGTTCGTACACCGCAATAGAAGCCGTAAGCTCGCGCAACCAGTCGGCAACCTCGGCTGTGATGGGGCTTGTTTTTACCGAAAACGATTCTTTGATGTCTTTGTCTAACACCCCCTCTATTTGGTGGCTGATGGTATAGCGGGGCAGTTGGTTGTGGTAGCCGATGTTGGCTTCGGAGCGTACGGTTACCGATCTGTCGCCTGCAAAGTTGAATGACGACCATCCGCCCAAGGCGTTGAGAAATGCAAAGTCGTGTATCCGATGTCCGCAACTGGGCAGTATGCTCAGGCGTAGCGGATGGCTCACGATGTCGTGGTTGCGACACAGGTATGCCTCTACCAAGCCTACCGTTGCCTTGTGGCGTAGCTCGGTTTGTTCTATTGCCCAATCAATGTTGAGGCGAGTTGTATTTACCATGCCAAAGGTAGTACGCTGTTGAGTATGCGTTGCCGAGTTGATGCTGTCGATATACTTGCCCGATGCCGTGTACATCTTGTACCGAATGCCAAAGCGATATTCGTTGTTGCCCAACCCAAGCCCTCGTTTGGTATCTTTGAATATAAAATTGAAGTATTGGCTTTGCCCCTGCACGTGGGGCAGTAAGGGCTGATTGGTCAATGGCTTTATAATCCGTTCCTCGAGGCTGGGGTAGGCATATACGTACTCGTTCATGTCTACCTTGTTTAGGGTGCGTGCATATCCCGTGAGGGCATACAATACGTTGCTGGCATAGAACACATTTCGGCTTTTTCCGTCAAAGGTTTTCAGCATCAACCTAAAGTTGATCATTGTACCCGCATCCGTCCACGGCGATGCGTCAGAGGCATACAAAAACTGGTGGCTGTACGCCTTGTAGCTGTTCATCAGTGCATTTACATCAAACCAAATGGGCTGTCCGAAGTACGATTTGGACATGGTGGCGAGGTGCTTGCCCAACGATGTAGCCGTTTGAGGCTTGTCGTCTTGCCCCAGCATGATGCCCGTGTCTACATACACATCGGCTTCTATGTCTACATTGCCCCTGCCGTAGTCAATCATATCGTTGTTGTCGCCCAACGTAGAATCGCCATCCCTCTCCAAAAAGTCGCTATCGTAACTTATGTCAAAGCGGTAAGGGTCGCCCATGCCCAACGATTGGATGTGAATGGTGCTACCCGTGGTCATCGTATTGTTGGCATCTATTGCGGCAAAGGGTACGGTAATGTTGAATCGGCTTCTGAAAAACGAGTTTTTGAGCAAGCAGGTACGGATATTCTCTGCCACGATCGAGGGGTCGGCAACCAGTAGAAAAGTTTGTTCGTTCACCTCATCGGGTTTCAGTGTGCCTCTGAACAGATGGTCGTTGGCTTTGCCATAAAGTTCAGTAACCGTAAATTGGGTGTTGGCTATGTTGGCATCGGTGTAGTTGGTGTTGCGTACACGTAGGCTGATGGCGGTGGGTGTGTTGGTATGACTGAAGTCTTGTTTGCATTGCAACTCCAAAAAGTTACTTACCCCTGCCAGCGATACGATGTGTGGCGTGGTGATGTTGGCTATTGCTGATTTCGAAAAATATCCCATAACGTGTATTTGGTTCAAATTAGGTTGTTCGTTGGTAGTACGGTATCGGGAGATAGATAAAATAAGTTGGCAGGGTTTACCTTTACCCCGAGCAGTCAAGTCGTTCTCTTTTCTTTATATTATTTCTTTTAAATATATATTCTCTTCTTTTATTTTATAGCATGATGGGCATTGCATCAGCATTGCTTGTGCTTGGTGTACCTGTTTTGTGCGGTGTAAGTGTTAGATGGATAGGTTTTGTATGGTTTGGCAATATCGTCATGGGCTTTGCCTCTGCACCCAATTGGAGGCGATGGAGGGGTTGTTAGAAAAAATGCGTTTTTTTATGCTGATTGTATGCTGATGGGGTGGGGCATATTGGAGGGATTAATTTTTTTCAGTATAAAATTTTAAAAAAAACATTAGGTTTATATTATAAACTAGTTTATATTTGTGCTGTATTAATAAAGAGAACAAGAAATGAAATGTAAAACGTAAACATGTTCCGATTAATCTATTTTATATCAGCAATTAAAACGATATGCTCGAAAAGAAAATCTAAATTAATTATATTAAAAAAAAACGTATGAAAACACGACCCTTTTTGCTGTGTGTATGCTTACTGATTGTGGCAGTACAACACCTATCGGCTCAGCCCTCGCAAGCACCAGATGCTGCGTATACTGAAGCAATGGAAACAAGTTTGATGAAGCTCGATTCGGCGAAGCAGGTTGCCGACTATGAGGCTTGTCGAAACCTGTTTGAAAGCATAGCCAACAAGTACACCAACCAATGGATGCCTGCCTATTATGTAGCGTATACCAATATTAGAATGGTATTTAAGAATTCTAAACACACTGATGCCGATGCCATGTTAGCTGATGCGGATAGGTATATCGAACAAGCAAAAGCATTGGCAAACGCCGATCAGTCAGAAATATACACCCTGCGAGGCTACTATTTTAATGCATGTATACTGCTAAATGCAGCGGCAAATGGACCTAAATATTTGGGAGAGGTGCAACAATCTTATCAAAAAGCAATAGCCGAAAATGCCAACAACCCACGCCCTGTGTTTTTGTTAGCTATGTTCGATTCGTATTTGCCCCTGTTCTTGCGATCGGTAAAAGAGCCTTGCGAGGAATACCGAAAAGCTCTAACTTTATACCAAAATAGCGATGCTAAGACGCTCGAAAAACCATATTGGGGTAAGGCTTGGTTAGCTATGCTAGCTGGTAAGTGTAAGTGAATAAAAAAAATAATAACGAATAAAGAGCAATGGATACTAACTTTAACGAACAAGATAGCCTGCGGGTGATAAACGAAATGATAAGCACGGCTCGTGGCAACTTGCAACGGGGTGCAGGCAAATACTTTGTGCTGTGGGGCTATGTTATTTGCATAACTGCCTTGTTGCACTTTGTACTTCAGTTAGATGGTTTTGATGATGTTTCTATGCCAATCAACGTATTGTGGATGGCATCGTATACCGTGGGTTTTGGGACAACTTTTGCACTTGCCTTCATCAATCGCAAAAATATATTGGTACAAACCTATACAGATCGCATTGTCTGTGCCATCTGGGTGGGCTTTGGTTGCAGTGCCGTGTTTTTAAACCTGTTTTTTGGTTCAGCACTCCAATGGTTTACCTATCCTGTCATTCTGGTTTTATACAGTTTTGCCCTGTCGGTATCGGCTAAGGCTTATCGGTTCAATTGGATGTATATATCAGTAGCAGTTTCGGTTATTTGCACCTGCACCTACAAGTTTATACCGCCATTGTATTATCCCATACCTATGGCTATTGCTTTGTTTTGTGGCAATATCGTACCTGGTCATATGTTAAATTATAAAGCAATTAAAAATGCTTAACGATCTCGATCCGCTTTTGCACTCACAACTTCGCTTGGCAATCATGTCCATCCTATTGTCGGTAGAAGAAGCCGATTTTGTGTTTATCCGAAAACAAACGGGGGCTACGGCAGGCAACCTAAGTGTGCAGATAGACAAGTTGATGACGGCAGGTTACATCGAGGTAAACAAATTTATAAAAGGCAAAATGCCTTGCACCGTGTGCAAAATAACAAAGCAAGGCATTGATGCCTTCGATGCCTATGTGAAAGCTTTGCAACCTTATATAACTAAACGCTAGTTTCAGACATTATTAGCAGGTACAAGCCCTAAGCAGGCTTTGTTTTTATTTGATAGTCAGCGTTGATAAACGAAAGCTATTTTATATTTATTTTGTTTATCGAAAATAATACAACAAAAACAAACATTAAGTTTCGATAATCGATTTTTATTTACATATCTTTGCATTCGAAAATAATTCAAAGTGTAGTTTAGTTAAGCCTTACCTTACTAGCATAGACAGGTAGTGCGTTAACATGTATTAAAAAATAAAAATGGACATGAAAAAAAATAAATGGAACTTATTCCTTTCAGGGATATTAACATTTGTCTTGTGTGCGAATGCATCCGCTCAAGAAGTAGATAAAAAACTCGATTTATCATTTATCCTAGGTTATCATCTTGGAGCTACAGCTCCCGTGCCAATGCCTTTTGAGATTGTGAAAATAAATAGCGTTAGTCAAAAATTCAATCCGCAGATAGGAGCTAATCTGGTGTATAACATCAACAATAAATGGGGTGTAGGTACTGCATTAACACTTGACTCGAAAGGGATGAGAGCACATACCGAGGTGAAAGATATTTATGCCAACGTTGTGTTGCCTAATGGTGTAGACATGACAGGTCATATTACAGGCAGAAACATGACTGAGGCTAGAACTTTGTACCTTACCCAGCCTGTATACGGTACATACCGCTTCGATAATAAGTGGCAAGTAAGATTAGGCGCTTATGTAGCCGAAGCCTTGTCTCGCAAATTTAAAGGCAATGTAACGAATGTGGTTATAAAAGTAGAAAGTCCCATTAGCGAAGAGAAGGATATCGAAATAGCTACTTTTGATTTTAGTAAACAGGTACATAAAGTAGAAATGGGTGCTCTTGCAGGGGGCGAGTATCGTCTCAATAAGCATGTTGGATTCTATGGCAATTTAACTTGGGCATTCTCTCCTTTTTTCTCAAACAATAAGCCTGTAACCTTCACCGTTCGTAACATATACGGTTCGTTAGGCGTTAGCTACAGGTTATAAACTAAATGTGTTATCAAATAGCTTAGGTTGTTGAATATAAACTATTTGTATTCAAAATGCTAAGTATGCCCTTGCGTCTCCCCTATCGCAAGGGCTATTTTGTTTTGGGGCAAGGGCGTTTTCAGGCACCAGTGCTTCTGTAAATTATATATTGATCGAAAATAAATAATTGTATCTTTGACACCTTGATTTTTTTTATCTTTAAATAATAGCATGGAACGTAATATAACGCTCGATTATCTAAAACTTGTATTGGCATTGCTCGTGTTACTAGCACATTGCCACAACTCGCTAGCCGAAATACCCTACCTAGGGTGGAGCATATCGCAAGGGTTGTCTCGTGTAACGATGCCCATATTCTTTATTATCAATGGGTTTTATCTTCAACCTATTATACATGACAAGGCGAAGGTGAAACGTTACCTCTACAATCTGCTCAAACTATATCTGCTGTGGATGGTGATCTACGTCCCCTTCCAAACCATTGTTGCTGGCACTAAAACCGATCCAACGGTTATTCGCGTCCTCTATTGGGTGTTTGGTTGGGGGCATCTGTGGTACATGTCGGCGTTGATGGGTGCCGTGGTGCTGGTGTACTTTGCCAAGCGTATAGGCTTGGGCAATAAGCTGTTGTTGGGTATTGGGTTTCTATTGTTTTTGTCCGTATATACCTATCAGCATTTGTTTTTGTTTGGGTTTGATATACCCACTACATCGTATATGTTTACTAAAACGTTTCTGTTTACAGGCTTTCCGTATCTTTTTATCGGTTTCTATATACGAGACGAAGGGGTGATTGATCGTTTTAGAATAACCAAAACCACCTATGTGTTAACGGGGTTGTTATTGCTGGGAGTGCTGGGCGAGTCGGTCGCCTTTTATGTGTGGAAAACGCATACCGATTTCTATTTGCTGTTGCCCTTTGTAGCACCACTTATCTTTATCCTTGTTTTCAAAAAAGGACGAATGGGCGTATCTGATGGTTTTGTGGCTCAGCTGTCGAGTGCAGTCTATTACAGTCATTTGTTTTTTATTTGCATGATCGAGCGTACGACAGACTTTACGCAAACCAATTTGTTTATACTCTCTGTCTTTGTAACACTTATTATGTCTACAGCTCTTATTGTACTAAACCGTCATATCAAGGTGTTTTTGTAGCGTGTTGCTTGCTGTTTCTAAACAAGTAGGGGGGATGTTTAACCTGTTCTTTGGATTATGAGGCGTCCTTGCTACCTGTTTTCCTTATAGCATTGCACTCACAATATTAGCCCTGTATAATAAGATCAAAGTGCAAGTTATCAATCTATTGTCTGTAAATCTTGACCGTTTTAGATTACGATATGCAAACCAAGGTCTCAAACTGAACCAACACAAACAAATTGTACGAATATACCGAATATAAAAAATAAGAAATTAACACATAAAAACAAATAACATCCCAAAATCGTTTTGTATATTTGTAGTCTTTAAAAAAATAAAGAAGAACCGATGAATAAATTAATCTACGCACTATTGGCACTCTGCCTACTCACCGCATGCTCGAGCGATGAACCCAACAACACATCTACCAACGGAAACGGATCGATACCTCCTGCACAGCTCGAGGGTATCTGGTATGTTGACAGATACTATGTTACCGTAAAGGCTGCCGATGCCAGTGTGATACCTTTGCTTAAAGAATGGTTTGAGAGCTCACCAAGCACCCCCAGATTTCCTAAAGCTGGACGTATTATTTTTAGGCATGGGCAACAATACGACAGCTCGCCCCCCTTTGTGGAAGGAGAATTGTCAAGAGGCTTTACCGATCCCAACTCGTCGGGCGTATATGGCGATTATTTTACCAAAGGCGATACCATTTATCACCACGGCTATGGAGTACCTCTACCAGGCAACGATTATGAAACGGGCAAGTGGGTAGATTATTACCTCAAAAAAGGAAACCGAATTATTCATAGAACTGATTTATTACAAGCATCTCAACGACAATATCCCAATGCAGGCATCACCGAAGCCGATTTTTATACTGAATATAAAAAATAAGAAATTAACACATAAAAACAAATAACATCCCAAAATCGTTTTGTATATTTGTAGTCTTTAAAAAAATAAAGAAGAACCGATGAATAAATTAATTTACGCACTACTCGCTCTCTGCCTACTCACCGCATGCTCGAGCGATGAACCCAACAACACATCTAGCAACGGAAACGGATCGATACCACCAGCACAGCTCGAGGGCATCTGGTATGTTGACAGATACTACGTAACCGTAAAGGCTGCCGATGCCAGTGTGATACCCTTGATAAAACAAAGATTTGAAGTAAACACCATATCATCAAGCAGTTTTCCTAAAACAGGACGTATTATTTTTAGGCATGGGCAACAATACGACAGCTCGCCCCCCTTTGTGGAAGGAGAATTGTCAAGAGGCTTTACCGAACCCAACAAGTCGGGCATATATGGCGATTATTTTACCAAAGGCGATACGATTTATCACCACGGCTATGGTTCGAACGTATTAGGACCTAACTACGCAACAGGCAAGTGGGTAGATTATTACCTCAAAAAAGGAAACCGAATTATCCATAGAACCGAATTGCTCGAATTTTGTCAAGAGGCATATCCCAACGCAGGTGTAACCGAAGCCGATTTTTATACCGAATATAAAAAATAAGAAAAAAAACAAATTGCCCGATAGCACAGGGTTCTATCGGGCAATTGAGTTTGGTAACTATTTTTGTTGACGCAGTAGTTTCAGTTTGGTAGGGCGACGCTGAGCAGGGTCGTAGGCATCTACCGAGGCTATGCGATACAAGTCGCCGTTGTATTTGGCGGTAGCAATGTCGAGGTTCTGATACTCGTGCGGTGTCAGATAACACTCAACGTGTGTGTAATGTGCATCGCCCGCAAGCAGGTAAAAGTAGTTACGGCTAAGCGAATGGGGCGTATCTTTGTAGTCGAGTACCAAAGCCGATTGGTGGCTACTTTGGTTGCGTACAAGGGCTACGTCAATGTCTAAACTCTTGCCCAAGCGTACGGTGTGCGTGCCGTTTTTGTACCAGAAACGCTGTGCCTTGTCGGTATATTGTTTAGGGAGCATCTCTGCATAGTCATCAGCCCCTCTATCCCACACTTCGTGATCGGATATGATGGGAACATCTAGCTCTGTGGTATGTCGCTGGTCGTAGAGGTGCTTGTACCAGCAGTACGAGAAATTGGATTTCTGTTCTACCACATGCGTGTCTATACTGCCTGTATAGAACTCGCCTCCCCCTGTGTGCTGCATGTCCACATCTTTGTTTGTTGTAGTACCGCCGTCGGCATGAGCCAAGCGGTAATAGCCCTCCTCGTCAGCATCGGTAGTAAAGCCTATCTGGTATTTGTAGGGCAGGTCTACTGCCTCGTTGGCACGGTGTACAAGGTGGGTGCGGTTGTCCAAGTCGATGATGTAAGGGGCTATATCGGCATGGGGACGTTGTTTGAGGTTGAGCTCGATGGTGTGGTTGTTTTTGTTGATGAGCTCGAGATTGAAGGCTTTGCAAAAATTATCTACCCAGTCGTCTATCTTGAGGTTGGCAGGCAAAAAATCGATCAGGTTGATGCTCCCTTTCTGGAAGGTAATGGGTGCGTTCCAGTCCAAGATACTGCCCTCGTTGCTTCGGTTGGCATTGCCACTGTTGTCGTAGTTGTTCCACTCCATATCGGTACGGAAGGGTTCTACGCTCAGGCTAAACGCCAACTCGTCTACCAAACAGATCCAACTGCCAAACTCGGTTTTGTGATTACTACCACGCCTCATGTCTGCCATGTCGCCGACCAAGCTTACCGCCAGTCGCTCGCCTCGCTCTAGCCAGATAATGCTTTCGACCATCCCCTTGCCCATTTTGTAATCGACAACCTCCACCGCGTTGTTCAGATTAACATAAGGATCTTTAGTTTTATCAAACTTTGGATAATTTGCTAACGTACCATAACGCACATTAACATTTCCCTTCAACCAGTCGGGCTTATCGCCTTCCTCTTCTTGCCCTGCTGTCAACTCCGTACCATCGTCTTCGGTACCCCAGCAATGGTAATTACTGCCGTTTTTTAAGCCTCTTTCATCGTATACTACGGAATCGTATACCGACCGTATTTTGTGCTTCTGAGCAAAGGTTTTGTCCCAACTAAAGCCATTGGCTATAAACATATAGTTGCATCGGTTGACGGTGTCGTGAGGATTAAAATCGTCCGAACCTTGGTTCTTGCCCCAACTCAGTCCGCAGATAAAATTGGGGTTGACGCAAGGGTCTATCACCATCGGCCCTCGTGCAAAGGGATAATACTTGGGGTGTTGACTGGGGTCGTAGAAGCTGGTTTGTGGAAACTGCGGTGTGTTAAAAAAACCAACGATATTGGTATCGTGAAAGTCGCCCTCGCCATAGTCTCGCAACAGTTGCAACTCGTAACGTTTGCGGTCGAGGGTATTGTTGCGGTTGTAATGGTCGTGCTGCTTGATACCTGTAAACTTAAATCCAGTTGTATCGTCGCTACTATTTATAGAACTTTCGCCCTCGTGCAATTGCAGTTTGTCGCACTCCAGCCGTACTTTGTAGTAGCCACTTTTGGGTATTATCAGATGCAAGCTTTTGCGGGTATAGTCTTTTTTGTCAACATATTTGTCGGCATACTCGCTGTATATAATGTTTGTGCCTGTATCGGAATAGGTAAGCTCGGCTCGGTTGCTATTGAACATATTGACCGAAAAATACGATCCTTTTTCGTTGCTATTGAGCGAAATCTGCCTTTCGTAGTTGCCGTAGGTCATTGCACCGTTCAGCACGGGTGCGGTAGACCACTTGCCCGATACGTGCATGGTGGCAAGGTCGCCCCAGTTCCACTCTTGCACATAATCGGGTGGATTTTTGTAACTCACATACAGTGCTTTGAGCTGTTCGTCGTTGAGTGCCGAGCCTAGTAGCTGATAACCTGCTTGTTTGAATATGGTTTTTAACATCTCGATACAGTTGACCGAGGGGGGGAAATCTTCGAGGGCAAAGCGTACGGTATGGTCTAAGCTGTCTTTGTCGGAATATTTGCCATCGGTATTTACGGTTTTGGGCAACAAGCCGTATAGCACAAGCGGAAAGATGCAGGGGGGCTGTGGTAGTGCGTTTGTGTCGGAAATAATCGACAGTTTTGGTATGTTAAATTGCCACATGCCTGCCTTGTTCATGGGCTTATCGCCAAACAGTTCTTTGAGCGACTTGATGGCAGGTATACCCAAGTTGCCTTTGTAGGCAGTAGCGGTAATCTCGTTCATCCGAAACTTGCCGTCGAATATGCGCATGCCATCGACTATGAGCTGGGCATCGTAGAGGCGTTCAAACTTGCCTTTTACCTCTTCTACATTTATCAGACCAAAGATGTAATTGTTGGTGGTACTGGTAGGTAAACTGATGTTGTACGAGGCTTGTGCATCTTTGGTGCTAAGCTCGGCAGGGTTGTAAAACTGGCGACGCAACGTTACCGAAAACCTGTCGGGCTGTCCGATGTCGCACAATTGCTTATCGATATAAAGTTCTATTTTCATACGTGTTATTTAATGATGGAATACGCTATTTGTTGTTGACGGGCATATAATTTGGTAAACACCACATACCGCTGAGCATCGATGGTGTGGTTGTATCG
>JBDLTH010000137.1:0-39969 GCA_039799165.1 Bacteroidota bacterium | reverse complement strand
ACAATTTAAGCGAAGAGCAGCAATAGAACCCATAATAGGTCATCTCAAGTCAGACCACAGGCTTGGGAGAAACTTCTATAAGGGAATTACGGGCGATAGTATCAATGTACTACTTGCAGCTGCGGCTTTTAACTTCAAAAGGAGGATGAACATCTACAAAAAGATACTTGCCCATATTATTGAAATAATACTGAAAAGTATGTTTTATAAATTATGTCCTAGTTCGACTTGTTAAGGGACGACTAGTTATTTGCTGATGATGTATACAGCCCAAGTATAGTCCCCGTAAATCCTCCTGCTACCTCTGTACTTAAATTCTTTGCATCAGCATCTACTGCAACAGCTAGCCATGTTTTAGAATCATCAAAAGAAGCGTAAAAACTATATGCACCACCGTTTCCTCTGATCTTCAAGCAAACAGAGCTTTCTAAATATTCTACAGGCACAACTATTTCACCAATACATTTTCGATTTTTTTCGCATCTATCTACAACTAGGACTATTTTTCCATTACGCATGGTTTTTCCAAATACAAAATTAAACACCTCATTTTGATAACAAACCAGGCCTGATAAGTCTTGTGAATGCCTCGGAATGAATGAAAATTTCGTTTCTGCCTCAAAATTCAAGTGCTGTTGGCGACGACCTATAAATGCAGGATTATTCGCATCATATATGCTTTGGGGTATAGCATCCATCTGCAACTGGCTGTCAGTAAAATGCCACCATTGAGTTTTAGGTGTACGTATAAATACCCATTCGTTAGCCAATGTATCCTCTTGAAAGTCTTCACGCCACTTAAAATTGCCTGATAAGGGGTTTGGAGTATTCCTTATAAGCCCTTCTTTCTTTACGACACTAGGAACAACAGTACCTTTGTCGAGAATAGTAGGAAACCCATCCTTCCACTGTACAGGTAGTAAGAATGTTTCACGTCCAATATTATAGTAATTACCATCATAAGGGCGGCACCCCAAAAACACCGCATACCACTCATTACTGGATGATTGTATCAAGTCTGCATGCCCCACACTCGTTATAGCATTTGGTCTATTGCCGGGTAAATCTCGTTGTGTCAGAATCGGATTGTTCGAATATGCTAAATAAGGGCCTTTTATATTGTTGCTCGAAAGTATCACCTCAGAATGATTGACACTTGTGCCTCCCTCAGCCGCCATCAAATAATATGTCCCTTTTATTTTATAAATATGAGGTCCTTCTATCCATACAGGCTTTGTTTTTTTGTCTACTCCTCCATCCAATAGCAATTGACGCTCACCAAAAGTTCTATCCGTTTTTGTGTCATAATTATGAATCCACAAAGCCCGATGCCCATCCCATCGGGGTGTTGCTGGAGACTCGTCATTATGCACAAGATATGCTTTGCCATCATCATCAAAAAACAAAGATGGATCTATACCTCCAACCTGAGGTAGGGATATTGGTTCAGACCAATCGTTCAGAAAGGGATCTTTCGTTTTCACTACAAAATTCCCGATACCATCAACATTTGTTGTTATCACATAGAAAGTGTCATTATGTATATTGTATTGTATGTCGGGAGCATAAATACCCCCCGAAAGTCTTATGCCATCAAGATGTAGTTGTGAAGGACGATTTAAAACATGCCCTATTTGTTTCCAATTGACCAAGTCGGTACTATGCCATATTGGGACTCCAGGAAAATAGGCAAAAGAAGAGTTGACCATATAATAATCATCACCTTTACGACAAATACTGGGATCAGGATAAAATCCGCTGATTATAGGATTAAAGTATTCATTACCCAAATCTATCTCCAAATCAAATAGGCTATCTTTCCCTATATATTCGAAATAGTCAAAGTGTGCTTGTTTTTTTTGAGCTGAAAGTTCAAGTATAAAACAAAGGCTGATAAAAGTAATCAGAATTAATTTCAAACATTTTTGCATGACATATTTTAATTATGGTGATATGCAAAAATAAGGTATATGCGAAGGTTTAAGATAAATAGATGTTACAGATGCTTGTGTTTGCGAAACAATAGATGTTTCATTTCGTACATTTCTTTTTGTATTTGTTTCAAAAAGAATAGACAGGGATTTTTGATCGGGCAATCATATATACATAACAAGGGTAAGGTTTCTATTTCGTTTTAACGATACCTCCTGTCAAAAAACCGTGAATAATTTCTTGTTTCTGTTTTATATCTTTTCGTAATAAATCGAGCTGTCTTTCGAGCTCATAAATGTACTTTAATTGATAATTTTCTTTGTTTCCATATTCAATATCTGATTCGGAGACTCGATTCGGTGAATGCACACCTTCTGCGTCTGCATATCGATTAATCAGCATAGAGCCTTTGCCTGTAATCAGCCATGCTGGATCAAGGTCAGTGTAGACTTGTACTATTTTTTCTACACGATCTACACCTATAGCTTTCCTGTTTTTATATTGATTTGAAAAAGCACCATTCGAAAAGCCAATTGATTCCTCAAATTTTCGGATTGAAATACGTTTGTATTCAATATACTCCTTTATACGTTGGACAGTATCACTCATACCTTTTGCAGTTAAATTATTTTCGATAAAGCTTTCTATCGTAGAATATATTTTATATATTTGTAGAAAAAGTACCTTTGCTTGCATTTTGCGATACTTTTGCACATAAAAAGTAGTAAATATAACACATAGCTACCAATAAATGGATACAAAATTGAAAAACTTTAGAGATGATTTGTCTGATGTTCGCAAATTTTTGGCAGATCGTAAATTATTAGGCGATCTAGCCGTTCGCTCAGGAGCTAAATCAAGAACAGTTCAGTATGCCTTGAGTGCTAAAACCTTAGATGAATTGAAAGGAAAACGCCTACGAGTCTATCTAGAGGCTGTAAGTATGAAAAAAGAGATTGAATTGATTTTTGCAAAGTATACCAATACCGAAGACGAGGAGAGCTAGATAGCTCTGATTTGTTAGATACTATCAGATATTTTGTGTAGTCAAAAAAGCTACTGGGTTCAGACTTTATATTTAGATCCTGTTTTCAAATATGCTAAAAACGTATTTGTCATCTGTTTAAATATGGTTATTATATTATATTCAGTATCATTTTGACCATCGCTCATTGCGTATCTATTTGATATTAATGTTTTTTGAGGCTGTTCTGGAAGATGCAACCAAGAAAAATTTCTTTCTTCAATAGACCCTCTGGGTAATTCTTCAAATTTCTTAATGTATTTTCTTATCACAACTTCCAGTATCCACCCAAAAGACCGCTCTATATTGTCGACTAACTCATCTCTATATCCTCCATCAACTCTGATTTAGACTAAAATCTTACACCTGCTGAAAGTCCAACCCATGCATTTAATTGTGTTTTCTGACTATCATTTTTCCACATTGACCATGGCGATAAAGAACTGCCTAATTCACCCGTTTCAGGATTCGTATAGTCCGAAATTGTCATATTAAGTACTGGGCCAGCAAACATTTTGAAATGACTTGCTAGCTGTTTTGAAAACATAAGTTTAAACTGTGCAAGCATATTGATACCATCAATTTTAAATGATTCATTTTCAGTCAACGCATATCCCATTATTTCTATTTGATTACCCCATCCGTTTTTCCAATTGACATGAGTTCCAAAACCTAGGCCTGCGGCATATTGGAGGGGTTTTTCTGCATAATTCACACCCCCTGAAAATATGGTGTATAATCTATCAGTCCCTAATTTGAAACTAACGGCTGTATTTAGCGATTCAGAAAATGATACCTCAAATTCCTGTTTACCTCCTTTTTTTACAATACTGATTAGTCCGATTGGCAAGCCATCCGATTCGTCAGCATAATTAATCAAACCAATCTGCAATCCCTTAACTTTTTTAGCAACATTAAGAATACCTCCGATTTGAGCTATAACCGATCCGTCTCCAGATATATTAGTTATTCCTGCTATTTGAACAGCATTCTCTGAATTGCCACTATAGTTAGCTATCCCTGCAATTTGTAAACCTTTAGTAATATGAGTATTTACATTATATCCCCCCCCTAATTCAAAACCTTTATTTCCATAACTATAGCCACCTAAAAGGTTGATTGAAACCTTGTTTGTGATGAGGTGCGATTGAGTGCCATTCGTTCCGAAAGGAGCAATAAAACTGAGTTGGAATGATTTTTCCTGTTCTTGTGCCGAAGCTGACCCGAGAATTAAGCAGAGCATAACTGCCAATGTTGACATTTTTTTCATTCTTTTTTATTTTTATAATTAATGCGAATCATTAGTTTATTTTAGGAATTAGAAGTGATCGAATTCAAGTTAATAGCATCATGAAAGAGACAACATGCTTCCATCTTCGATGACTCCAAAGCCAATATTGAGGATTCTTTCGAATTGTTTGTTCCAAATTCGAAAACACACCAGACGTTATATTTGCATTGGTATTTATATCAGTAAATGTAACGGAGTATTTCGTGTTTTTTTCTGGCATAACTTCGGCATAAACTACAGATCCTTTTTTTGCTAATATCAAACGCTCGAACCCTTCAAAAACCAACGTCGGTTGATTCATAAATTGAAGTTTTGTTTTACTGCTAGGTGATGGAGATTGATCGGTTATTAAAATGTAAATTGAAGGGGTTTTATTCTTAAGGATAAATCGAGCTGCTTGGTTCGATTCCAATAGCTTTATACCAAACCTACACCTCATTTTTAGACTTAAGTAGCTTGCCAATGGCGATGATTGCTCTTTATATACAGCATATACAGGTTTAGAACAAGCTGCGGGCAAGCAATTTATAGCTTCCCAATTTCCGTAATGTCCCATTATGATGAATAGATCTCCGCTTTTATCTAATAACTCGGTGTTTTCAAAACTGATACGGCTTAGAACAGAGCTTCTGTTTTCCGATAATGATTTCAGCCATTCCGCAAACAATCGAGACAAATGTTTGAAGTACTGGTTGGCAAGCTGATTAATTTCTTTATATTTCTTTTCAGGGAATGACTTGGATAGATTCTGAATAATTACGCTTTTACGGTATCCTAAAAATTTCCACCCTATGCAATACACTAGCATACTCAGAGAGTACAATACCTGCAGTGGTAATAAACTGATACTATATGCGATTGCATAAATGAAATATGATACAAAACGAAAATCCATAATCTTGATTTTTATCAAAACTATGAAGGAGAGATCAGTCCTTAAAGATGTTTCGGTTGAAGTTGATAAATAGATGAGTGAAGTTGAAGATAAGCTGAGTGAATATTATTCCCCATCCAGCCATTTTAGGAAATCGGAGACACGTACCCTGCTAACGAGCAGTTCAGCCTCAAACTCTGGCTTTAATGTAATTTTGAGACGACTGTTGAAGTATTTTGATACATTATGAATGCTATGGACTGATGCCATCGCATTGCGTGTAAGCCGAAAAAATTGTTGTGGATCAAGCATTGGTTCGAGATTTTCCAAGGTGTAATCAACAATATGTCTCTTATTTTGCTTTGTTACAACAAAAGCAACCCTATTTTCGGAATAGAAGTAGGCAACCTCCGACATATCTACAAACGTATATTTATCTCCTATTTTTGTTGTAATCCTACTTTTGTAATTCCGTTTGGAAGACATGGTTTCTAATA
The DNA here is from genome assembly GCA_039799165.1 of Bacteroidota bacterium. GTDB lineage: Bacteria > Bacteroidota > Bacteroidia > Bacteroidales > Dysgonomonadaceae > Dysgonomonas_A. The sequence goes on along the minus strand of JBDLTH010000137.1, from coordinate 34,351 downwards.
ATTTTTTCAGATCATCAGGCATACACATACCTTCGTTCAATTTGTTTACTGCCTTTACTAAATCTGATTCAACGATCGGTTTTAACAAATACCCAATGCCATTTACCTGAAAAGCTTTTATTGCATATTGCTCATAAGCAGTGGTGAAAATAATAGGAGCTTTAACATTAACCTGTTCGAAAATGTTGAAACTGATGCCATCAGATAAATGAATATCCATAAAAATGAGATCTGCAGAATTTGTCCTCAACCATGCTATACTGTCGGTTACAGAATCAAGGATTGCAGTAACGATAAAATCAGGATAGTGTCTGCTAATCAAACGAACAAGTTCCTCCTATGCTAATCTCTCATCTTCTACTATTAAAACTTTCATATAATGGGTATTTGTACTATAAATTCTGAATTGTTATTTTCTATACTGATTTCCTTATCCGCTATAATACGATATTTTTCCTGTAAAATTTTAAGTCCTATGCCCGTCGAATGCTCAACCCTTGACCGAGGAGATATCTTATTAGCGACAATAATATAGCCATTGTTGATTGTAATCTTAACAGTCAAATATTTTGAAGCCGATACGATGTTATGTTTAATGGCATTTTCGATTAATACCTGCAATGTCATAGGTATGATATTTGAATCCAAATCTTTTTCATCCATATTGATTTCAAAAGAAAGACCTTTATCGAAGCGGATTTTTAATATCTCAATATAGTTATTGATAAATGTTATTTCTTCCCTAAGCGTTATTACATCCCGCAAATCGTGTGTAAGTACATACCGATACACTTCCGATAGCTTTTTTGTATAGTCGGTAGCCCTTTCCGTATCTTTATTGATTAATGAAACCAGTACATTTAGACTGTTGAACAGAAAATGAGGATTAATTTGTCCTTTCAATTGCTTGTATTGTATTTGAGCATTCTCCACCTGCAACTGCTGGTATTGAATCTCATTATCTTTATTTTGCTGGTACTGGATAAAAAATTCGATGATTGTAATGGTAAATATATTTAATAAAATTGATGCAATTACAGCCTCTAAGAAATCCATTGATTCCAAATAGTTGATTAACCCTTGCTGATACTTAAATGGGATGTTTCCGACAAAAACAAAAGTCGCAGCAAGAACAGATAAAGATAATACTTCGAATAAAATTCTTATCCAGATATTTTTATTTATTTTTTCGGTTAGGTGAATAAATTTTACCAGTTTGTAATCAATGCAGGCAATCGCCAACATAAATGGAAAGGATATGAGAATATCCTTAAAAAAACCTGTGTGATTAACAGGTGATAAGATTCTTATAAAGTATAAGAACAATGAAAGGAAAGATAGTAAACCTATAAATATTAATATCCCTTGTTTTATGTTAGAATGTTTTGTCATTTTTTCAATAAAGATAATTGCTTTACAAAAGTCAGCCTATATTTTTTGTCTGAAAATTAGGAATTAGTATTAGGCAGCCCATGGTACATTAGTAAATTAGATTTGAATAAAAATAAAAATCCCTCATTAATAATCACATAAGTATTAATTTAAGCTTCAGGAGAATAGAATAGATGAACAAGGTGAGTGCAAATTACTAAAAAATATTAGAAACATGGCTAAAGATGGAAAGCAAGATGAATTTTCTCAATCAGAAACGTAGACCAAAACGATTAGGTATTGAGTTAATTTCGGTTGACTTAACTTCTGGAAGTTTTGGTATTGATTCTGAAGGAGATTTGTTTAGAAAACAACCTAAATATCTGAATATAAACCCTAAAAAAAAGTAGATGATTTCATGATCTCAAAAATACAAAAGTTAAATCAATGCAATATATTAATGTTTAGATTTGTGTATCTGATTTAAGAAATTCTTTTTAGATTCTACATTTTGTAATATTTCCAATATTTTTTCGCAAACAGAAACTATAGCTGAGTGAAACGAAGCGTTGGTAGGATAGTCGAAAACTTTTGAGCCGACTTTTTGATCTCAATCTTTTAATGCTTAATTTTAAGACTCTATTACTTCTTATATATTTAGGCTTCGGTTTAAATGGAAGAATGCTATAAATCAGAAAATAAAGATGAAATACAAGGCGATTAAAAAATCTAGGGATGGATGCTGTCGAAATACTGAGATTGAAACAAATATCTGGGTTGGTTGAATTGTTTAAGGATAAAGAGTTTTCTATTTAAACAAAACAACAAAGTGTCGATTGTTGTATTATTCGTCCTATTTCTAGTCCTAAAAATGTAAAAGCGACTTGTTTTCAATAGATTACAAATCGCTTTTAAAATACTCTGAGGTTCCTGGCGGATTCGAACCGCCGTAGACGGTTTTGCAGACCGGTGCCTAGCCACTCGGCCAAGGAACCCTTTTTGGGCTTTGCGAGTGCAAATGTAAGATAATATCTCGACTTTACAAAATGTTTTTAAGAAATATACAGATCAAATTACCCCTTTGGTTGTAGGCAACTCATAATTAAATATATCTCTTTGCTTTGCCATTTTCAAAGAACGTGCCAATGCTTTGAAAATCCCTTCTATTTTGTGATGCTCGTTTGCACCCTCTGCTTTTATATTCAAGTTCATCTTTGCTGCATCGCTCAACGATTTGAAAAAATGCAAAAACATTTCGGTGGGCATATCCCCTACCCTCTCACGTTTAAATTCGGCATCCCATACCAACCAAGCACGTCCACCAAAATCTAAGGCTACCGAACACAAACAGTCGTCCATAGGCAGGGCATAACCGTAACGCTCTATGCCTCGCTTGTCGCCCAAAGCAATAGCAATAGCCTCGCCCAAGGCAATAGCCGTATCCTCGATAGTATGATGCTCATCGACCTGCAAATCGCCCTTTACAGTTATTGTTAAATCGACGTTAGCATGCTTACCAATCTGATCTAACATGTGATCGAAAAAACTTAATCCTGTATCAATTGTACACTTCCCTTTTCCATCCAAATTCAAACTCACATAAATATCTGTTTCTTTGGTCGTTCGCTTCACTTCGGCTGTACGCTCTTTGGCAAACAGAAATTCGCTTACCGCATCCCAATCGGTTGTTTGCAAACCACACGAAGTTTGTAAATGCGATGGAACATCCGCCGTATCGCTCAGAAAGATTGCTTTACAACCCAAGTTTTTAGCTAACTCAACATCAGTCAAACGATCGCCTATAACGAACGAGTTTGCCAGATCGTACTCTTCCGAAAAATAACCTGTCAACATACCTGTGCGAGGTTTGCGTGTAGGAGCATTATCTTCTGGGAAGCTTTTGTCAATCAATATATCGTCAAAAACAATACCTTCGCCTTCCAATGTTTTCAGCATCAGATTGTGTGGTGCCCAAAATGTATCTTCGGGAAAAGAGGCTGTACCCAAACCATCTTGGTTGGTAACCATAACAAACTCAAAATTGAGTTGTTTTTTTATAAAATAAAGGTTACGAATTACTTTAGGGTAAAACTCCAACTTTTCAAGGCTATCTAATTGATAATCAACAGGAGGTTCTATAACTAATGTACCATCTCTATCAATGAACAGAACTCTTTTCTTCATTTTTTTCAAATATATCTTTGTATACTTTGGGTGATTCGGTATTAGGTGATAACCTGCCATCCCATTTCTCTATAAACATTTTTTGTATTGCAAGGCTGGTTAATGCTGAATTAATCAACGAATCTTCTACACGTTTTATATTCGCCTTAGCATACGATTCACGAATTTGCTCCTGAGCCAATATGGTATTTTTGATCGCCATATTTTTCAAGTCCACAATCTCCTTTATTTTTGCAGGAATTTCTAAATTCGCATTCGCATTTTGTAGTATCAAGCCTTTTTCCAACATTCTAACTGCTAATATTTTGCTCACATCGGTATCATAAGTAGGGATATTTCGAGCCAACGAGTCGGAGTCGAAACTAGCAGCTGCTAAAGCATATGCACTGGCTACAATCTCTTTTAAATGGCTTGTACCAATTTGCTCAATACTTTCTTTGTAGCTTTTATAGAAACGACTTGCATTTTTTTCGTCTAACTGAAACGATATACGAGGTTTAACTACAAAACTCATGCCATCGTTGGCATTGATAGACATTGCATCATAGCCTACAGTTTGCACTGTGGTAGGGTACACTTTGAGGTCTGACAAGAAGGGCATGTACACAACATACCCATTTACTTCTTGCACCACATAGTCAGAAGTATTATCTACAGGGTTAGTAACATCAGCTTTGACACCAATATAGCCCGATTTGATATTCTTGACCCGAACACAGAAGTAAAAGAATGATCCCACAAGTATACTTACACCTAAGAGCCAAACTAAAGACATCCATATTCCCCTTCGCTTTTTGGGCTTTCCTTCTATTGGTTCTACTGGCATATTTAGATATTACTTAATTCTTGTATCAATGTCTGATTTTCTTCTTTTGTGCCTACGGTTATACGCAAACAGTCTGCACATAACGAAATAGTTGTACGATTGCGAACAATGATACCTTTGCTTACCAAATCGTTGTATATTTTGACTGCATCTGTTACTTTTATCAACACAAAATTGGCATCCGAAGGAAATACTTTTTCTACAAAAGATAGATTTGCTAAGGCTTGCGTCAATTTGTCTCTTTCAGCTAACAAGGTTTTTACCCACTCGTTTTTTAGAGCCTCCTTATCCAATTCTCCTGCCACATAGTTTTGTGTAAGTTGATTGATGTTATAAGGATACTTTACGTTATTAAAAAACTGTATTACTTGAGCCGAAGCAAATGCCATCCCTAAACGTACAGCAGCCATTCCCCAGGCTTTAGATAAGGTTTGCAAAACAACCAGATTGGGATATTTATCGAGATCGGGTAACCAGCTATCCGAGGGAGCAAAATCGATATAAGCCTCATCAAGAATCACAATCCCGTCAAACGAGGTCAATATATTTGTTACCTCTTTTCTATTCAGCAAATTACCCGTAGGGTTATTAGGCGAACAAAGAAATATTAGTTTGGTATGTGCATCCACTTTAGCAAGAACCCTATCAGCATCCAATGTATAATCGTCATTGAGCAAAACTTGCTTATAGGCTACATTGTTGATGTCGGCACATACCTTGTACATGCCATAAGTAGGGTCAATGGCTACAATATTATCAACACCTGGTTCGCAAAAGATACGGATTACAATATCAATAGGCTCATCGCTTCCATTTCCGAAAAATATTTTATCAACACCAACATGTTTTATTTTTGAGATCTTATGCTTCAGTTGCCATTGTAATGGATCGGGATAACGGTTATAGGGACCACTTAATGGATTTTCATTTGCATCGATAAAAACTGATGCTTCGCCTTTAAACTCGTTTCTGGCGGACGAATATGCCTTCAGATTCCATATATTTTCACGAACCAGCTGTTGTAAGTTCATTTGATTTAGATTGAAATTTTTACTCCTAATAATTTATAAAATTCGGATAGTATGGCTTGATGCCCAGGCCATGCTGGCGAGGTTGTTAAATTGCCATCCGTTATGGCTTCGGCTGGGGAAATATTTTTATAGATACCGCCTGCCAAGGTTACCTCGGGCGATACGGCAGCATAACAGGTTAGTGTTTTACCTTTAACTACATTAGCCGCTGTTAACACTTGTATTCCATGGCAGATAGCCGCTACAGGAAGGTTTTTATCGAAGAAGTAACGAGTATATTCTAGTACTTTAGCATTTAACCGTATATATTCAGGGGCTCTACCTCCAGTAATATAGAGACCGCTATACTCTTCAAGTTTAACATCTTCAAAGTTTTTAGTGATTACAAAATTATGCCCTCTCAGCTCAATATAAGTCTGAAATTCGGTAAAGTCATGTACAGCGGTAGCAATCAAATCACCCACTTTTTTATCTGGACATACTACATCTACATGAAAACCTATTGATTCGAGTGCTTGGTATGGAACCATCAACTCATAATCTTCGACAAAGTCTCCTGCCAACATCAAAATTTTCTTCTTCATATCTAATAAGGCTTTAATTGTGTTTAACTTCAAGACAAAGTTACTTATTATTTCGAAGAAATGAGAAGAGTATGACTACTGATTTTTTTCGTACGTAGCTAGCACAAAAATAACCAACGGTTCATCGCCAGTATTGATTATGGAGTGATAATTATTATCACCTTGTATTGATGTTATATTCCCTTTTTTGAGTTCAAATTTGCGAGTGATGGTTTCTAAACCTTCACGTTCAATATATTCGCCTTGACCATGAACCAAAACATATAACTCTTGCTCTTTTTTGCTTCCATGCTCATGAAAGCCTGCCTGATCACCTTTGTTCAGCAGTACCATGTATACCCCTATCCTGTTGTTAACCAATTCGTCTTTTTCGAATATTGATAGCATATACACCACGCCTGCACCGCGATACATGGGGTCTCTTTTTTCTACGTCTATTACTGTACGTTGAGGCTTACCAAATGGCGTTAAATTAATGTCAACATATTTAGAGACAGTGTCTAACACATATTGTTTCTCTTGATCGCAATTCTGATTCATGTGTATTTATTTTATATGTCTTTTTTCATCTTTACATGAAGAATTCCAACTTCGATAAATTCTTCGCCAACAAGCTCGTATCCCGATTTTTGATAAAAACATACAGCTGATTTGCGTGCATGCAATACCATCAACTTCCCCCCCTCTTGTTTAGCAACATCTTCGGCATATAACAACAACTTTTTGCCAACACCTTGATTCTGAAAATCGTCTACCACTGCCATCTGACGCAGTTTGCAACAAGTAGCATCTATAAAAGTCAACACACAGCAAGCTACTAGGGTATGGGCACGAGAAGTATATAATCCTAAAAATTGATCTTGCCCCTCTGCACGTAAATCATCATCCGAAAAATGTAAGCCTAAAGGCTCTCGCAATACTTTATGTCTTAGATTTATCATCTCCAAGTACTCGGATGACTGATATACAATATCTTTAAAGTACATTGGCATCATTCATTAAGGCGCAACGTTACCGCATTTTTATGAGCAAAAAGCAATTCGTTCTCTGCCATAATTTCTATGGTTTTACCTAAATTGGTAATACCTTCTTTACTGATTTCTTGAAACGTTATTTTCTTAACAAAGCTATCCAAATTCACTCCACTATATGCTCTGGCATAACCATTAGTAGGGAGTGTATGGTTTGTTCCCGAAGCATAATCACCTGCACTCTCGGGCGTGTAATGACCTAGAAATACGGATCCTGCATTTGTTATTTGGTTTGCAATATTGAGATAATCGGCTGTTTCTATTATAAGGTGCTCAGGTGCATAACTATTAGTCAAATCAACTATTTCTTGCGTATTTGACAATAAAATAGCTTTACTATGCTGTAATGCTTTTGTGGTAATATCTTTTCGAGGAAGTATTGCCAGCTGTTTCTCTATTTCGTGCAATACAGATATTATCACCTCTTCGTGTGTGGTAACCAGTATCACCTGACTATCAGCCCCATGCTCTGCTTGCGACAATAGATCTGCTGCTACAAATGCGGGGTTTGCAGTATCATCAGCAATCACCAATACCTCTGATGGTCCTGCTGGCATGTCTATTGCCACATCGTGCAAACTAACCTGTTGCTTGGCTGCCATCACATATTGATTACCTGGTCCAAATATCTTATATACTTTCGGTATACTTTCGGTTCCATATGCCATTGCTCCTATTGCCTGCACGCCACCCGCCTTACATATTTTGTCTACACCTGCTACTTTTGCTGCATACAAAATGGCTGGATTTATGGAGCCATCTTTATTAGGAGGTGTACAGAGTATAATTTCTTTACATCCTGCTATCTTGGCTGGTATAGCCAACATCAAAACGGTCGAAAAAAGTGGTGCTGTACCTCCTGGTATATACAAACCAACCTTATCTATCCCTACTACTTTTTGCCAACAAACTACACCTGTAGTGGTTTCGACTTTAGTTGTGGTGATGACTTGGGATTGGTGAAACTTTAATATATTATCTTTGGCTACTTGTATCGCCTGTTTTAGTTCGGTAGAAAGTTGACCATCCGAAGCATCAATTTCGTCTTGCGAAACTAACAAATTAAACAACTTCACTTGATCAAATTTGCAACTATAGTCTATTACTGCTTCATCGCCTTTGGTCTTTATGTCTTGTAGGATACTACTTACTGTGTGGTTTAAAGATGCTGTTTCGATGGTAGGACGCTTCAATATTTTGTCCCATTCTTGTATTTGAGGATACTTTATTACTTGCATTATATCTTAAATTCTGTTTTTAACAGTCCATATACAGCCAAATCCGTGAACTTATTGTCTACCAATAATTCACCTGCACGTTCAATTCCTTCTAACGAGAATCCTATTTTTTCGGGAATACGCCGACTTCTCAAATTATCTACAGCTATTTTTATTTGGACTTTGTGCAAGCCCCAATCATTGAAAGACTTTAGCAACAACTCATTGATAGCCCTAATCATAATACCTCTTCCTTGTACTTTTTGAGACAACCAATAACCAATCTCTGCTTTACGATTTGGGGCATCTATGTGTTTAAAACCAAGTATTCCTACGAATCTATTTTCTTTGAATATCGAATATTGAGGTTCGTTTTGTTCTATCACACCTTGCACATAACTAAATGTATCATGCACTCCTAAGGTTGTATCGACAAAAGGCAACCACTGTCGTAGATAGGCTCTTTCGGAATCTATAGTTTCGAAAATAGCATCGACATGGCTTAACGAAATTCGTTTTAACAGTAATGTCTCCGAAACTTCAATCATATAGCTGCATCAGGGGTTTCCAGTATTCGTCTTTCACTATCATCCAAATCCAAATCGTTGATCGCAATATTTACACTCGGTCTATTAATCAAAAATATGAGAATAGTAAATATAGTTGCAAAGATAAAAAGAGCTGATCCTGTCATCAGATAAGCGATGATAGAATATACAGATACAAACTCAAGAGCAGCCCACTTATAAATAAGGGCTTTTCGATAAGTCATCAATTTTTCTCGAATACCTCTTTTAGGCTTAGCTTCGGCAACAAATTTCGAATAAATAACATAAGAAAAAACTACCCCAACTAGTATAACAATACCATCGGATATTCTAAAAACTAAATCATAATCTCTATAACGATCTGGTTCTATAAAATAGACAGATAATAAAAGAAACAGTAACTGCCCCAAAAACATCGAAATATGAATGATCCAAACAAAGGCTAAATACTCTTTTGTGCTTTGCATGTTTGTGTTGTTTTATAAAATCATTTTATCAATCGGAATAATGAGTATACCCTCAGCACCCAAGGTTTTGAGTTTACCTATTATCTCCCAAAATTGCTTTTCTTCTATTACCGAGTGTACTGAACACCAACCCGTTTGAGCCAGAGGCAAAACAGTAGGACTCTTCATTCCGGGCAATAGTTGTATGATTTGATCCAACTTATCTTTAGGGGCATTCAATAATATATACTTCTTTCCTTGAGCCGTTTGCACAGACTCGATCCTAAAAATAAGCTCATTTAAAATATTCAACTTATCGTTGGTTAAACTTTTGTTAGCAATCAACAATGCTTCTGACTGCATAACTACCTCTACCTCTTTCAGTCTATTGCTAACTAATGTACTTCCAGAGCTAACAATATCAAATATAGCATCGGCTAAACCAATACTCGGAGCTATTTCTACCGATCCTGTTATAACATGAATATCTGAATGTATATTATTTTCGGATAAAAAATTGCTTAGAATAAATGGATAAGAGGTTGCTATTTTTTTGTTTTTAAACCACAAGATATCGTTATAATCAGCATCTTTAGGTATAGCCAAAGATAAACGACATTTGCTAAAACCTAAACGTTTAGAAATAAAAGCATCTTCATTTTTTTCTACAAATTCATTTTCTCCAACTATCCCTACATCAGCAACGCCAGTGGCTACTGCTTGTGGAATATCATCATCTCGAAGAAACAGTATCTCAACATCAAAACCTGTAACAGGCACAAGTAATGTTCTTTTTTTGTTGTTTAATTTGATTCCAGCCTCCTCTAGGAGTTCCATCGTTTCCTCAAATAGTCGACCTTTCGATTGTATTGCAATACGTAACATATTATCACTTCTGTATTATTAAAACATAAGAATACTTGCCACAATTAATTAGGAGGCAAGTTTAGGCATTTCGTTAAAAAAACAAGAAATACACACACAGATTATACTATCACAAATACATCTAAGATCTAAGTTTTGTATCATGTTGTAATAGAACTAAGACTTGCAATACCCTTATATTTATAGCATTTGTGCAAATATAAATAAAAAAAAGTATAAATAACGATTTAGCCTATTTTTTGTGAATATGATCTCGTTTTCCGCCTACCATACGCCTCATAAATTTAGATTCGGCTCTTTGGTATCTGTAAATTTTTTCGGACGAAAGTATTGTTTTAAACTTTGCATAATATTCTTTTTCCAACTGCAACTCTTTGCCACGCATGTCAAAATTAGCCTCTATCAGCTTATTATAATCGCTATCAGCATTGGGGTTTGACAGTTCTATATGCTTTGTACTTATTCGAGTAGAACGATTCAATTCAAATTTTTTGTCCATCAACTCATTCATTAATGGTATAAATCGATGTGCCTCTTCTTCGGTCAAACCAACTTCGGTTTTAATGTACGTTGCTTTTTCTTCTTTAAACTTATTAACATCAAAACCTTTTCTTGACGATGGTGGTCTTTGTGCCAGAGCAGAAAGCATGGTCAAAGTCAACAATAATAAAGTTGTGTACTTACGCATTGTGTTATTACTAAACATATCTATCAAGGTTTAAAACGTATCATCACTATAATAATCATCTTTGTAGGCGATGCGAGCAGCTTGATCTTCTAAAAAAAGATAATACTCGTCTTCAATAGCTACAGACTCTTTTCCTATTTCATTGGCACTAGACAATGCGACCCCAAAATTGACACGTGTGTCGTCTTGGAAATAATCGACACCTAGAAACAACAATCCTGAGATGACTGCCGCAATAGATGCCCACTTAGCAATAGGTCTAAATAGAGAAACCTTTTTGGTTACTTCCAATTCTTCTGAAGGCAGATTATGCAAGATCTGATCATTGATATTCTCAAAATAATTTTGAGGTACAATGAATGGATTCTTTCTATCTATATTATTTAGCATACCTTATGTTGGTTTTATATACTTCGTTAGACTAAGAAAACAAGGAATGGTTTAATTCTTTAGCAATAAAAAATCTTCTATTTTTTTTACGGCATGATGATACGAGGCCTTAAGGGCACCAACAGAGGTGTTTAGCATTTCTGACATCTCCTCATACTTTACTTCATCAAAATACCTCATATTGAAAACTACACGTTGTTTTTCGGGCAAAGTAAGTATCGCTTTTTGTAATAAAAATTGAGCTTGATCTCCATCAAAGAAAGGATAGCTCTCCAACTTTTATGCTAAAAAACTATCTCCATCATCTAATGTTATTTTTTGTTGCTGTCTCTGTTTATTTACAAAAGTAATACTTTCATTAATAGCTATCTTATACAACCAAGTTCGCAATTTAGAATCTCCTCTAAAAAGAGAAATATTGGTCCAGACCTTGATAAATGTGTTTTGTAATACATCGTGTGCATCGTCATGCGAAATAACAATTTTTCGTATTTGCCAGTACAATTGTTCGCTAAATGTTTTTACCAAATCAGAAAAAGCTCCCCGCTGTGTATTTTTATTTTGTAGACGCTTGACCAGCTCTTTTTGTTCACTCTCTGTCATACTGATAATTGCATCTGTTTATTCTTGGGATATTATATACCCGAATCGTCACCTAGATCATCCTCTTCTTCGGAACTCGAACCCTGTCCTTCCTCAAACCACGAGATAAAACCATCTACTTTAGGTGTATTTGCTTTCCACCACTGAAGTGATACTGGAAAGTAAGAAACACTCACATATCTGCAATAGGTATCAAAAAAACCAGATTCTAATATTTCGTGGTAAATGGGTACAAAAAAATCCCAAACTAAACCTTTACGACTATCATCTTGTTTTTGGCTTAATGTTAAAAACAATAGCTTAGAGGCTTGCTCAAAAAAAGCATATTGAAATCGTTGGTCGTCTACTTTAGGTTGTAATTTCACCAACTGCTCATAGAGTGCCTTTCGATCAATACCATCCTCAGGGGTCAGCAAAGGCGAATTAGTAGCCAGTTTTTGAGTGAGCAGGTCATACATTTCACCAAAAGCATCTTTAGACCGATCGGTATTTGGCTCTAGCAAAAGAAAAAAATGAAACGATAGTATACTCTGCACCCATCTATCAGCATCGCTCAAAGCATAAGCATAGAGCAAAAAAGCACTGGGATGAGTGGTATCTATCTCAATGGCTTTTTGTAAATGAAATATAGACAATTTCAAATCTTTTGCCTTAAAATAACTCAAGCCCAAATTGTAGTGCAAGAGATACTCATCTCCACAACGCTCTAATGCTTCATTTAGCAATTTTATTGCTTGTGGCAACTTGTTCATATCGGCTAGGGCGGTGGCTTTTACACAATAGGCATCGACCAATAGAGGTTTAAAATCGGTATTTATAACCTTAGTACTATATTTTAAAGCATTATCATAACTCTTGAGTTGCAGGTAAGACAAGGCCATTTCGTAAGTCGCTGACATGGACGATGGATTCAATTTTAATGCCTGTTGATAATAACTAATAGCGTCTTGATAACGTCCTTTATCATGAAGGGCAACACCTCTGCGTATCAATTTTTCGGAAGCAGGTTGTGCGTTAATTAAGGTAAAGGAAGTTATGACAAAAAATAGTAGTGTAAAATATGAACGCATTGATTATGAATTTATCATTAGAGATAACAAAACTACGAAAAATCTTTGTTAAGGAGCATTTTCTTTAAAATGTTTGTTTTTTTTTCCATTATTTTAGATAAGATTCTCTTTTGAATCTTAGATCATCTTGACTCATTTAAAGTTGTTGAAACAACAAAGAAGTGTTGATTTAGTAATCGCTAAACAACTAATCATCACCACGCTCACTTATGTACAAAGTACTCAGCAACTGCTTAAAGTTGCAATAAAACGTTATTGAGATTGTATTTTCAGAGACAAAAACGCACCATATCAGAATCTCAACCAACCACATACCAATAACATTAGGATTGCCACTAATTTAGATCAATATAATAAAGTATCCAACTAACCTAACTGATACCTAGTGAGGTGTAATAGTACACCTTTTGGATGATAGTCGCAATAGAAAGTATCCACTATATACCATATTAGATTTGCTTAAAACATAATTAGTCAAAATAATAGTTGATGGATACTATGGGAGCAATTTAGCCGACAATATAAAGTGCTCTTAGGTATGGATAATGGAAGCTGTAACGAGAAAAGATACTGGAAAATTTGAAATATTACCTAAACGATGGATCGTGGAAAAAACATATTCTTGATATAAACCCTACAGAACACCACCTAATAATCTTGAATATCTGACAAATAAACGACAATAGACGATCAAATGGGTGATGATAAAATTATACTGAACAGCATATAAAAGAAAATCGAAATAGTTACTAAATTACAACAATAGTAACAACTCAAAAATGCAAATTGCTTAAATGCACCAAGGGTGATATTTTTAATGAGTAGCAAACAGCCTCTTCGTATTTAAAAAGATAGCACTAGCAGCAAATATTTAATAAGAGAAAATGTTTATCCCATTCAAAATATTTATACCTTTGCTTATACAAAAAATAGAAATAACTGAGATGTTAACACTCAAAACCATTAGCGAAAATCCGAATGAGATTATAAAAAAGCTATCAAAAAAACATTTTGATGGAAATGATATAATCTTGCAAGTTATAGAGCTGAATAAAAGCCGTAAGGATGTACAGAACAAGTTAGACAACCTGTTGGCTAGTGTGAACGAGAAATCAAAAAGCGTTGGCACACTAATAAAAGAAGGTAAAAAAGAAGAAGCTGATAACGTACGTCGCTTTGTACAAGACCTAAAAGAGGGTATACAGCTTTTGGAAGCTGACCTAAAACTTGCGGAAAACAAGTTACACGATCTGTTGGTAACAATACCCAATCTGCCTGCCGATAGTGTACCAGAAGGAAAAACGCCAGAAGATAATGTAATTGAAAAAATGGGAGGTACTATGCCTAGTTTGCCAGATGACGCATTGCCTCATTGGGACTTGGCTAAGAAATACGATCTTATCGATTTTGAGTTGGGTGTTAAAATTGCCGGTGCAGGCTTTCCCGTGTATAAAGGCAAAGGGGCACGATTGCAACGTGCCTTGATAAATTATTTTTTGGACAAAGCACACGAAGCTGGATATCTCGAAGTACAACCCCCTTATCTGGTAAATGCAGCATCGGGCTATGGCACAGGTCAGCTACCCGACAAAGAGGGTCAAATGTATCACGCAACTGCTGACGATTTGTATCTTATACCTACATCGGAAGTACCTGTAACCAATATTTATAGAGATGTTATTTTAGAAGAAAAAGAGTTACCTATAAAAAACACAGCCTATTCAGCGTGCTTTAGAAGAGAAGCAGGATCATATGGCAAAGATGTGCGAGGGCTAAACCGTTTGCATCAATTTGACAAAGTAGAAATTGTACGCATTGATACACCCGAACACTCCTATCAATCTCTTACAGAAATGGTTGCCCATGTAGAATCTTTGGTTACCGAACTTGAGTTACCTTGGCGTATTTTACGCCTGTGTGGTGGTGATATGAGTTTTACATCAGCTCTAACATTTGACTTTGAAGTATTTTCGTCAGCTCAAAAAAGATGGCTGGAAGTAAGTTCTGTTTCTAACTTCGAAAATTACCAGGCCAACCGCTTGAAATGTAGGTATCGCTCTACTGACAAAAAAGTACAACTTGTACACACACTCAATGGTAGTGCATTAGCATTACCAAGGATTGTAGCGGCTATTCTTGAAAACAATCAAAAACCAGATGGCATTTATATCCCTAAAGTATTGATACCTTATACAGGTTTTCATAAAATAGACTAAAGCAATAGCTTACATGCTTACTAAAAATAAAGTTTTAACGCTTATAACTATTCTTGGTTTAGGCATCGGGGCATGTTCAAATAACGATGCCCATAAAAGTATAGAAGGGCGATGGCAATTAACAGAGATACGAACAAGTGGTGGAGTGATAAAAAGAGTAGACACTGTTTTTTATTCTTTCAGAAAAAATGTATTTGAGTATCTTAAGTTAACTACGCCTACCCAATACTTCCATATATTTGGCAATTATAGGATCGTAGATTCTCAACTTGCTATTGAAATTGATACCAATTCGTTTGAACCCAAAGATTGCTCATCTTGCTTTGACTGGGATACGAATATTGAAAAATATTCAATTAGAGAGCTGAATACATCGCATCTCGAACTTGAGTCAGAGAGTACAATCTATACTTTCATAAAATATTAGAACAAACCAAAAAACAATATAAATATGACATTATTTTAGAGTTTAGGCATTACATCTTAAAAACTAAATTATTATATTTGTGAGTATAACCATAACTAAGTAACTAATTATGAATAAATTTCTAGGATTTGGATTAGCATTATCCCTTTTAGTCGTATTTGGATCTTGTAAGCCAAAGCAAAGTGCCTATAAATCAGTATATCAGGCAGCAAAAGAAAGAGAGCTAGAAGACAACAAAACTACACCATCTACACCTACCTATCCGGCATATACCTCTAACGTAGAGAATGAGCCTGTCAGATCTGAACAGATCACAGCAGTATATGACGAAGACGCAGAAGGGTTAAGAGCTTATAGTGTAGTTATTGCATCGTTAAGTGTAAAACCCAATGCCGAAGTTCTGAAAAAAAGAATGGAACAAGAAGGTTATAGAGTGATACTTGCCCAAAACACACAAGGTATGTATCGTGTAATTATTGCAAGCCATGATGACAAGGCGGCTGCCGTAAATGTAAAAAATGACATCCGAAATAAATATCAAGCTAAAGGAACAAATGATGTTCTAAGAAAAACATATGGCATCCCTTTTGACGATCTTTGGATATTGCAAAGAAAATATTAAGATCTAACCCTTATTTCCTTGATAAAATATAATAAGGCTATTCCATTCAATTAGGAATAGCCTTTTAGTTGCAATCAACATTATGCGTGTAAAATTTTTAGGAACAGGCACTTCAACAGGCGTCCCCGAAGTGGGTTGCTTATGTGCCGTATGCACATCAGCAGACAGTAGAGACAAAAGGCTAAGAGCCTCCGTAATGGTGTATACCAATAATGGAAAAAACATATTAATAGATTGTACGCCTGACTTTAGGGAACAGATGATCCGATCTGATTTTTTACCAATCGACGCTCTTCTCATTACGCATGAACACTATGACCATGTGGGAGGCATTGACGATCTACGCCCATTCTGCAAGTTTAAAGATGTAAATATATATGCTGAGCAGTATGTCGCAAAAGCCTTGCGTACAAGAATACCATATTGTTTTAACGAAAATAAATATCCAGGAGTTCCAGATATTAATTTGATCGACATAGACGAAAATTCATTTTATGTGGATACTATAGAAATTGTCCCTATCAGACTGATGCACTCAAAGTTACCCATATTTGGTTATCGGATACATAATTTTGCTTATCTTACTGATGTAAAGACAATACCCGAACAGGAATACAAAAAGCTGGAAAACCTAGATGTACTTGTTATTGACGCATTACGGATAAAGGAGCATAATTCTCACCAGAGCTTAGAACAGGCTCTCGCAAATGCTGCTAGAATAGGTGCTAAAAAGACATATTTAACGCATATGAGTCATCATATGGGACTACATGCAGAAGTAAAAAAGATACTACCTCAAAACGTATTTATACCTTTCGATGGTTTAGAAATTGAGATTTAGCTAAAGAATATCCCTCAATTCGCATAACTCATGTATGCTGTAAGTAGGCTTTACACCTGTATGGTCTATCACTTTGCGTGGATTGTACCAAACCTGATCAATATTGCTATTTTTAGCCCCTATAATATCGGTATTTATGTTATCTCCAACCACTATAGCTTGAGCATTGGAAATTTTGGCTTCATTCAAAGCATGAATGAATAGTTGAGCATCTGGTTTATTGATACCAATATGATCGGACAAAATTATTTTTTTAAAATAATGTGTCAATTTTACACTATCCAATTTCTTAGCTTGCACCTCTTCAAAACCATTAGATAGAATATATAGTTGATATTTAGGATACAAATATTCCAACATTTGATTTACTCCATGTATAATATTTCTCTTATTCGATACTTTAGTTAGAAAATCCTCATTCATTTCAAACGATTCTTTAGATGTTAAATACCAAAATCCATCTAAAGCTTGTTTAAATCGCTCTTCCTTCAGGGTTTGTTTGTCAATATGATTGTGTTCGTACAAATTCCAAAGATGGATGTTAGTGCGAACAAACACTTCAAAAAATGCTTCGAATGACACGAAGAACCTGTCTATCTTATATTCTGCGTACAATTCGATTAATGCCTCTTTACTGTTTTGAAGTGTATCAACTAAAGTATCATCTAAATCAAAAAAAACGGTGGTATATTTCATCTTGGTTGTATTTTTAAAAACAAACACTGGTAGATTATTAGTCTACCAGTGTTCTATATATAAATATACTATTATTGTGCGATTAATCTACTTGCATGATAAGGAATTGTCCTAAACTCCAAAATCGTTTGTAGTCTAACACTCTAACGACAACCTGTCCGTTAGCATCTTTGGAGATTGTATAACTATCTTTTGGCTGATCTGACAATATTTTCACTTTCTTAGAATATACTGGGATGTCTTTTACATCACGAATATCAACTTTGATGAAAATCGATTTATCAATAGACTCGTTCAATACTTTTGGTGAAGATATAAAGCCTCCCGAAACCACTTTTGCTTCTTTCAACTCTTTGGTTGTTCCAAAAATATAATAGCCCGTATTAAGTGCTTTTTCTTGTTCTTTTATTTTCCCTGACTGCTCTACACTCTTATCAGTCAAATCTTTTACATCAGTAGACAGTCTTTCAACAGTACCCGTCAAGCTCGCAATTTTAACATCTCTGGTAGTCAAAGCATCTCTAAGTTCTACAATAGCTATACTTCTTTCTTCAAGCTCTGCAGTCAAACGTTCTACTGTTTGTTTCAATTGTGTTGCTTGCCCTCCTGCATTTTTCAATTTTTGATTCAAATTGGCAATATCAGCCTTATTCTTCTTCAATATTTCATTTATCATATTGAAGTTGTCAGAAATACGGCTCTTTGTATCAGAAGACAGCTCACCCTTTGTTCCTGCCTGCACTGTCAAGTATTTCTCAGCTTCTTTAATTTGGTCAAAATTTGCGTTTACCTCGTTAATAATTGACATCAAATCAGAAATGTTCGATTGATCACTTGCCGTAATTTGCAGAAGTGAGTCTCTCTCAGCCTGTAAAGATTTGTATTCTGTTGAATCTTTCACGTTGCATGATGCTAGAATACCTAGACTCAAACATCCTAATAATAATCCTCTCATAATTATTTGCTTTTTTGTTTCCTCTTGGTTTAACAATTGATAGTTCTGTTTTAGTTTTTTTATCGTCCAGTAAAAATAATCCTTTTATTGGATAAATAGTAAATTTTAGTCATTTATTCATATTTTCCAGATATTATTATGACAAATTCACCTTTGGGAGGATGATTTGTAAAATGTAGTACTAGTTCTTCAAGTGTTCCACGCACTGTTTCCTCGTATAATTTGGATACTTCGCGACATGCCGCTGCATACCGATCTTTACCCATATACTCAACTAATTGAGTAAATGTTTTTAGGACTCTAAAAGGCGATTCGTATAACACGATCGTAGTGTCAAGTTCAGCAAGATGTTTAAGGCGAGTCATCCGCCCTTTCTTTTGAGGAAGGAAACCTTCGAAATAAAACTTATCGCAAGGGATACCTGACGATACTAATGCGGGTACAAAAGCGGTTGCTCCAGGCAAACATTGTACCTCTACACCTGCTTTTATACATTCACGAGCAATTAAAAATCCTGGATCGGATATGCCAGGTGTACCTGCATCAGAAATCAATGCAATACTTTCGCCTAACCTCAGTCGATCAACAATATTGGCAATGGTTTTATGCTCATTGAATTTATGGTAAGATTGCATCTTATTTACAATATCAAAATGCTTCAACAGAAAACCACTCGTCCGAGTATCTTCAGCCAAAATCAGATCAGCCTCTTTTAGCAATCGTATTGCCCTAAAGGTCATATCTTCTAAATTGCCTATTGGTGTAGGAATTATATATAATATACCTGATGAACTTGGTTGTTTCAAGGCTATTGTGTTTTATCGGTTTTATTATATTTGAAAGAAAAGTTAAAAGCAATGGTAATAACCAATGCGTAGATTGCAAAAGAAAGCCATATACCATGCCAGTCTTTAGTCCCTGCCGAATCGGTAAAATATTCTTGAATCAAGATGCCACTAAGCGAACTGCCTAAAATAGCTCCAATGCCATTGGTCATCATCATAAATACACCTTGTGCTGCTGAGCGCATAGCTGGTGGACTGGTAGTCTCGATATATAAAGAGCCTGAAACATTGAAGAAATCGAATGCCATACCATATGCAATACACGAAAGAATAATCATCCAAACATTTGCACCAGGGTCTCCATAGGCAAATAAGCCAAAACGAAGTACCCAAGCAACCATACTTATCAGCATGACGTTTTTAATGCCAAAACGTTTTAAGAAAAACGGTATAGCCAATATAAACAAGGTTTCTGACACTTGCGATACTGATAACATTATAGTGGAATACTTAACAACCCAAGAATCTGCAAATTCGGGTACTTTTTTGAAGTCATCTAAAAACACATCGCCATAGGCATTGGTTAGCTGCAATGCTGCCCCTAATAACATAGAGAAGATAAAAAAAACGGCTATTTGCCTATCTTTAAAAAGTTTAAATGCCTCTAAGCCGAGTGCTTTGCTTAATGACGATTTTTCGGTATTATCTGACAATGGTGGACACTTAGGTAGTGTTAAAGAATAGGCTGCCAGCACAAATGATGCTATGGATGCAATATAGAACTGATTTTCGGAGCTTTTATTTCCTGACAGATTAACAAGCCACATGGCAGCAATAAACCCAATGGTGCCAAATACCCGAATGGGTGGAAAATAAGTAACTGGGTCCATTTTATTCTTAATCAACGAAGAATAAGCGATCGAATTAGACAATGCAATGGTAGGCATATAAAATATCATAGCCACCAAAATAACATAGAAAAAGGTATTGGGATCGTCTACGCTAACCAAATAGGCTAATGAAATACCACTAAATAGATGTAATACAGCATAAAGTTTTTCTGAATTTACCCACTTATCAGCAATGATACCAATCAATGCTGGCATTATGAGGGAAGATAAGCCCATAGTGGAAAAAACAGCTCCAAACTTATTTGCTTCCCAACCTTGTGTTTGAAACCAATAATTACCTACCGTTATGATCCAACTACCCCAGACAAAAAACTGGAGAAAATTCATGATCGTTAAACGAACCTTTATGTTAGAATCTGCATTCATAGATCGCACTTGTTATATAATGACTGAATTTTTATTCACTTTTTACGAAGATAAATCAATGTAGGAAAATGGTCGCTATACCCATTCAAGAATGTAGTACCCGAAAATGTACGCAAGGGGTAACCTTTATAGTTTCCTGACTGTTGTATCAGAAATTTTTTATTAAAAACTTCTGCTTTTATATAATCGAGCTGGCTTTTGCCTTTACTTAATAAACTTTCGGATATAATGATTTGATCGAACAAATTCCATTGCCCCTGATACCGTAGGCTTCCAATACCTGTATTGTGTGTTTTCCACAAAGTGTTATAAAGCCCACCCACTTTTACGTCTTCACTATTTTTTTTTGCCAACAAAACGATAGCCGTACTCTTGTCCTTGGGGTCGTCATTCATATCACCCATAATAACAATAGCTGCACGGGGGTTTGCCTTGTATATCGAATCGCTGATGTGTTTACAAATAGCGGCTGCACGTTGACGCAATGGCTCAGCGTCGTCTCCCCTACGTGAGGGCCAATGATTGACTAATACGGCCAGAGGCTCTCCTGCCAGAGTACCGCTAACAACTAATATATCGCGTGTCTTAACATAGGTTTTCTTTCCAGGCATCTTAAACGGATATACTTTGTAGACTCCTAAGGTAAACACTTCGGGATTGTAAAGTAAAGCAACGTCAATACCTCGTGCATCTGGGGAGTCTTGATGAACTATCCGATAGCTATTCTTTGACAGGGTTTTTGTTTTAATTAAATCTTCTAGCACCAAACGGTTCTCAACTTCTGCTAAACCTATTAGGGCAACGCCTCTATGTGACTCTGAATGCCCTAGCTGGCTGATAACATAGCCTATATTATTAAGTTTTTTTTGATATCTGTCTTTAGTCCACTGATATTTCCCATTGGGGGTAAAATCGTCATCCTGAATACGAGGGTCTCTCTTGGTATCAAATAAATTTTCTACATTATAAAAAGCTATTGGATACACCTCTGACTTCTTTTGAGCAAAAGAAAGAACAACTGATAATAGTAGACTAAACACCAAAATAAACCTCATAAGTTGAAACAAATAATTAGGGCAAATTTAATAATAAAATAAAGGACTACCTATGATCTTACACCATAAATAGCCCTTTATTATTCTATCTTTCTCTATTTCTATCAAAACATACTAACCGCTCGCTTAATGCCTGCAACCAGTATGTCTATTTCTTCTTTTGTGTTGTAAAAAGCAAAAGATGCCCTTACCGTACCTTCTATACCCAATGTGTGCATTAAAGGTTCGGCACAATGATGTCCTGTACGTACAGCAATACCCATCTTATCCAACAACATACCCATATCGTAATGATGAATATCGTTGACTAAAAAAGAAATCACACTGCTTTTAGCATCGGCAGTTCCATAAATCCGAAGCCCTTCTATTTTAAGAAACTCAGCAGTTGCATAGTTCAACAATTCGTCTTCATAAGCATTGATGCGATCTAATCCGATAGACGAAACATAATCTAATGCAGTTCCTAATGCTATAAAATCAACGTAATTAGGCGTTCCTGCTTCAAACTTGAAAGGCAATTCGTTAAAAGTAGTCCCCGAAAATGAAACTTTCGCAATCATTTCTCCACCACCTTGATAAGGAGGCATCTGATTTAACCAAGACGCTTTTCCGTACAAAACACCTGTTCCCGTAGGTCCATATACTTTATGACCCGAAAACACAAGAAAATCGCAATCTAGTTTTTGAACATCAATCTCGATATGTTGTATCGATTGTGCTGCATCAATAAGTACAGGCACACCCTTACGATGTGCTATTTCTATAATCTGTTCTATGGGGTTTATTGTACCCAGCACATTGGAAACGTGCATCACAGAAACTAATTTCGTTTTGGTAGAAAGCAGTTTTTCAAACTCTTCGATAATCAGTTCTCCCTTGTCATTGATAGGAATAACACGAAGTTTTACCCCCATACTACTCTCTTGTAACTGCCAAGGTACAATATTGGAGTGATGCTCCATTGCCGATACTATGATTTCATCCCCCTCGTTGCAAAACTGTCTGCAAAAGCTAGATGCTACCAAGTTTATGCCTTCAGTAGTACCTTTAGTAAAAATTACTTCTGATGCCGATGCTGCATTGATAAACTGTTGCACAGTTTTGCGAGCATTCTCGGTCATCTCGGTAGCTTCTTGACTTAGGCGATGCACACCTCTGTGTATATTGGCATTAGATGCACAATATACCTTGCTGATCGTATCTACAACACACTTCGGTTTTTGAGTAGTAGCACCATTATCTAAGTAAACGAGCTGTTTACCATATACCTTAGTAGAAAGGATAGGAAAATCAGCTCGTATTTTATTTATATCTAGTTGCATAAAAACTTATTTACACACAGTACAGTCTCCACAACGTGCCTCTTCGCCTCGGAAGCGTTTTTCGACTAACTCTTCAAGCCTCTCTCTTAACAAATCGATATTAATCAAATTAATAACATCGCCTGTAAACGCTTGCATCAATAACAGTTTTGCATCGGCTTTTGGTATACCTCTAGCTTGCAAATAGAATAAAGCCTCCTCATCTAATTGTCCTGTTGTAAGACCGTGAGAACATTTTACATCATCAGCGTATATTTCGAGTTGAGGTTTTGAGTACATACGGCTATCTGGCGATGCACACAAGTTGTTGTTGGTTTGGTATGCCATTGTTTTTTGAGCATCTTTCTCAACTAATATACGACCACAAAACGACCCTACCGAATGATCTTGAAGCACATACTTAAACAATTGTGTACTCTGACAGTGTGGTTTTGCATGATCTAAGAATGCAAAATTATCTACATGCTGTGCTTTATCAGCAATAACTACACCCGCAATGGTTGCTTCGGCATTTTCGCCATTCAGCTTCACATGATAGTTGTTGCGTGTAAAACCACAATGCAATGTTATATTATTTACCATGCAATTGGCAGATCGTTCTTGCTGAACATAGGTTGATGCCAATCGAGTAACTTTATCTGAGTTTTCTTCTAATTCGTAAAGCTCTACATGCGAATTTTCGTCTGCATATATCTCGGTAACCTGTGTTGCCAAAAATTTAGAATCGGTTACCGTATGATCGCAAGACAATAATTTGACTTGTGCATTTTTACCAACAATGATCAACAATCGACGATTTACCAAGAAATCGGTATTCGCCGTCAATATATTCATCAATTGTATCGGAGTTTCTAATACAACATTGTCTGGAATATAAACAACAAAGCCATCTTGAGCAAACATTGTGTTGAAAGCAGCTACCGCATTGTTTTCCAAAATAGCAATATTGCCATAATGCTTAGCACAAATAGCAGGGTGCTGTGTTGCAAAATCATTTAAACTTCCTACAAACACCCCTTTAGGATAATTTGTTGATGGTATATTTTGATTGTGGAACATATCATTCAACAAAAAGTATAAATGACTACTCAGTCCACCTAAGTTACATTTATATGCTTGATAAGGATCGACCTGCACGGGGAGACGGTTTATATTAAAACCATAATCGGGTGCAAACCGATTTGCGACATCTGAATATTGATAGTCTTCGAGACGGGTAGTTGGAAAGCCCAAGCTAGAAAAAATCTCAAAAGCGTCATCTCTCTTCTTATTCAGAACGTCAACTGATTTACTGTCTATCGCTTGGCGATGTTCGGTAAATAAGTTTATATATTGAGTTTCTATCATAGAAATTTCATTTGTAAAATTTACAGAAAAAAAATAATATCATACGGAGGTTAAACTCCTAGTTGAACGGTTGAGAAATTAACGATCAGTCTTTTAGATCTTTTATAATCCAGTCGTAGCCTTTTTCCTCTAGTTCCAGAGCCAATTCAGGTCCTGCACTTTTAACAATGCGTCCTTTGTAAAGAACGTGTACAAAATCAGGTTTAATATACTCTAATAGACGTTGGTAGTGGGTAATCACAACAGTAGCATTATCTGCACGTCTCAACTTATTGACACCTGCGGCAACAATACGAAGTGCGTCAATATCAAGACCTGAATCAGTTTCGTCCAAAATAGCTAACTTAGGATCAAGCATTGCCATTTGAAAAATCTCGTTACGTTTTTTTTCACCTCCCGAAAAGCCTTCATTTACTGAACGGCTCGCCAAGGTATTGTCAAGCTCAACAAGCTCTCTTCTTTCTTTCATCAATTTCAAAAAATCTGATGCAGGGATAGGGTCTTCGCCTCTGTACTTACGAGTCTGATTTATTGCTGCACGCATAAAGTTAACCATACTCACGCCTGGTATTTCGACAGGATACTGAAAGCTTAAAAACAAACCTTCGCCAGCTCTTTCTTCAGGATCTAAATCCAACAAGTCTTTTCCTCCAAAAGTTACTTCGCCTTCAGTTACTTCGTAATTTGGGTTACCTGCTAATACTGAAGCCAACGTGCTTTTACCAGCACCATTAGGTCCCATAATTGCATGAATCTCTCCTAAATTAACCTCAAGATTCAATCCCTTTAATATCTCATTGCCATCAACATTGGCATGTAAGTTTTTTATGTGTAAAAAATTAGCCATTATAAAGTAATATATATGATTAAAAGAAGGTAATACGCTTCTTTGTAAATGAATATCCTAATATAAACTATCTACTTATTAGATAAGCGAAGATATAAAAAAATAGTATAACTAGAGGTCTATCATAGATACATTATATCTATATCTTATACTTCAACATGCACCGAGATAGGGCAATGATCAGAATAGGTAACCTCATTATGGATGACAGCTCCTTGTAATCTTAGCCTTGCCTCTTCGGACAATAAATGATAATCGATACGCCACCCCAAGTTTTTGGCTCTTGCTCCTGCTCTATAACTCCACCAACTGTATTGATTGGCACGCTGGTCATATTCTCTAAAAGTATCGATCATCCCAGTATCTATAAATTGATCGAACCACTCTCTTTCTTCGGGCAAAAACCCAGAAGATTTAGTATGTCGTTCGGGATGATTTATATCAATGGGTTTATGACAAATATTATAATCGCCACAAATTAAAATTTCTTTTCGTTCTTTTCTCAAATTGAGAATAAAAGGGGTAAAGTCAGCTAAAAACTCCATTTTGAAATCTTGACGAACATCGCCTGCACTACCCGAAGGTATATACACGCAAATAATGGTCATAGCACCATAGTCGACCCGTATCACTCGACCTTCTTGGTCATATTTCTCTATCCCCATTCCTATTTTAACAAGGTCTGGTTCTGATTTAGCTATTATACCAACACCGCTATATCCTTTTTTCTGAGCAGAATGAAAATAACAATACGTATAGCCCAGTGCTTGTAATCCGATCACATCTATCTGATCTGGAGTTGCTTTCAGTTCTTGAAAGCAAACGATATCGGGAGACTCTGTTTGCAACCAGTCAAGAAGACCTTTATTGATAGCAGAGCGTATCCCATTTACATTATACGATACTATCTTCATCAACCTTTGTCTTTGAGTGTTTCCATTTCGGCTTGTTTTACTTTTTTGAACAGATCAGAAGCAAACACAAAATTATTTAGGGCTTCGTTTGTACTCGCCATTATGTCTTTGTTTGTACCTTGCCACTCCAAATGTCCCTCTTTTATAAAAAATATCTTTTCGCCGATATTCATTACCGAGTTCATATCATGGGTATTAACGATTGTTGTAATATTGTACTCTTTGGTTATATCATATATCAATTTGTCAATCACCAACGACGTTTGTGGATCAAGACCTGAGTTAGGCTCATCACAAAACAAATATTTAGGATTCAACGCAATGGCTCTGGCTATGGCAGCACGCTTCATCATCCCCCCACTTATTTCGGACGGATACAGATGACCTGCATCGGACAAGTTTACCCTGTCGAGACAAAATTGCACCCGTTTTGTTTGCTCTGCTTTCGATAAAGACGAAAACATTTCTAACGGAAAATGCACATTTTCAGACACTGTCATTGCATCAAAAAGAGCTGATCCTTGAAAAATCATCCCCATCTCCTGCCTCAGATCTTTCATCTGATTGGTTGATAGATTTGTTATGTCTCTTTTATCGTAAATTATATTTCCACTGGAGGGTCGCATCAAACCAACTAAATTTTTGAGTAAAACGGTTTTACCCGAACCACTTCGTCCGATAATCAGATTTGTTTTACCTGCCTCAAAAGTTAGACTTATACTTTTAAGAACTTCTCTTCCTTCGAAGGATTTTATTAAATTTCTAACCTCTATCATCCCATCATCAAATCTGTAATTAATAAATCGGAAATTAGGATCAAAATACTAGTAACAACTACTGCATTGGTACTTGCTTTACCTACATCCAGCGAACCTCCTTTTGCAAAATACCCGTAATATGCAGATATAGAAGCTATAAGAAATGCGAAAAATATGGTTTTGAGAATGGCATACCAAATATAGAACTGCTTAAAAAAAGATTGCAGCCCAAATTCGAAATCAGAAACAGGTACAGCATTGGTAAAGTAACAAACCCCAAACCCTCCAACAATCCCAAAAAACATACTTAGCACAACCAATACTGGTACAAATGCCATAAGCCCTAGTGTTTTTGGTAAGATTAGATAGTTTGCCGAATTAACTCCCATTATCTCAAGAGCGTCAATCTGCTCGGTTACGCGCATGGTACCTATTTCGGACGAAATATTAGACCCTACCTTTCCTGCAAGTATGAGGCACATAATGGTGGATGAAAACTCGAGCAAAATTATTTCACGAGACGTAAAACCTACTGTATAACGAGGTAGTAAGGGACTTGAAATATTGAGTGCTATTTGTATAACTATAACTGCTCCAATAAAAAACGAAATAATAATAACAATACTAATAGAGTCTACTCCTAGCTTGCTTATTTCTTTTATGAGCTGACGAAAAAAAGCTCCCCACTTCTGTGGTTTTGTGAAAACCTTACGCATCAGTAATGTATACTGACCTAGTTTTTCGAATGTATTAATAAGTACCATATAAGTTATATTGACTTTTAGATGCTTTTGTAGACACAAAGGTACAAAAATTTACTGAACTGATCGAAAAAGAGCTTCTCCACTCTTCGTACTATTGCCTTTTATGCTTCCCTCATCGATAAATATTTTTTTGGCGGCCGCACCCACCATCTTGGTTGTAATCCCATCAAACAAACCGCCAACAACTCCACCCATCAAGGGAATCGCTTTGCCTAACTTAGCCAATCCTTTATTGCTAAAGGATGAAACTACATTTGTTCCTACCTTCTCATTTATCAATGTCAATGTTTTTAGCGAAGCATTTTGAGCAACACTTGTAAGCAGTTTTTCTCCTGCTTTAATACCCAAATCTTTAAGTATCTCTTTAGCACCATTACCAATCATGGATAGATATACTAACGATTTTACCCGATCGCTCTCAATATCGTGTCCCCCCATATAAGCTATGGCAGTAATCATACGTATTTGTATATATATTACGCCTGCAACATTGGCTGGTATCGAAAACGGCATCATAGCAAAACCTCCTAAACCAGTCATAAAACCACCTGTGGCAGCATTTGTAATCTGCCATTTGATAAGTCTATCGACCTGCTGATCGAGTGTACCTTGAGTCTTTAAATAATTATCGCCTAATCGATATGCTGAGTCAACCCCTACCACTCCAGACAGTGCTTTAGCATATGCCCAATCAAGAATACTCACCATCAACCCATTACCTTTTTTCATTATTACTATATTACGTTATACACACATGATATATTTATGCACAAAAAACCTACCGCTGTCAATCAAAAAGTTACACTTGTCCATTTAAGAAATGGCTTAATACATGGATAACTTTAATGCAAATTACAGAAAAATTTTGGAAATATTTCAACAAAGAGAAAACTTGATGAAGTTTATGAATTGAATACGCAAATATCGATTGACTAAATGATTAAAAAAAAACGAAAGAGGTAAAAAAGATTTTACACTTTATTACCTCTGTTGATAAATTTTAAAATCGACTTATTACTCCAAATAGGTATAACCATAAAGACCTGATCGGTAGTTTGATAAAAACTCTTTCCCTTCTTCTATGGTAATAGAGCCTTCCTTAACCGAAGTTGTTACCCATGTTTCTACCGTACGAACGAGCTTCTTGGCATTATACTGTGCATATTCCAAAACCTCAGCCACCGTTTCTCCATCTATTATCTGTTCTATTTTATGACCATTCTCATCTACTGATACATGGACGGCATTCGTATCGCCAAACAAATTATGAAGATCGCCTAGTATCTCTTGATAAGCTCCTACTAAGAATACGCCTAAATAATAAGACTCATTTTTCTTAACAGCGTGCATTGGTAAATATTCTGACTGATTGTTAGACGGTATAAAGTTGTCAATCTTGCCATCGGAATCGCACGTTACATCCTGTAATGTTGCCATCCGATCAGGTTTTTCTCCTAAACGATGGATAGGCATAATGGGGAATATTTGATCTATCGCCCATGAGTCGGGTAAGGATTGAAACAATGAAAAATTACAGAAATATTTATCTGGCAACAATTTGGATAGTTGCTTAAGTTCTTCGGGGGCATGTTTCATACGCCCTGCCATATGACGAGTTTCTCGTGCTATAGAGAAATATAAACGCTCTATCTGAGCCCTACTTTTCAATGATAACAAGCCTAAACTGAACAGGTCTAATGACTCTTCTCGTATTTGTTGTGCATCGTGCCAAGCCTCTAATAATCCTCGCTGATTGAGATCATCCCATATTTTATACAACTCGCGCACTAACTCATGGTCATCTTCAGATATTTCATCGTTTTCTTCCCATGCAGGCAATGTTGTAGTTTCGAGAACTTCAAAGACCAATATCGAATGATGGGCTGTAAGTGAACGACCCGATTCTGTTATAATATTAGGATGTGGCAAATTATTTTTGTTGGCTGCATCGACCATCGTGGCTATGGAGTCATTCACATACTCTTGAATGCTGTAATTGACACTACTTTCACTTCCTGCCGATTTAGTTCCATCATAATCAATACCTAATCCTCCGCCAATATCTACAAACTCTACTTTAAATCCCATTGAGTGCAATTGAACATAAAACTGAGATGCTTCTCGAAGGGCTGTTTTGATACGGCGTATTTTAGTTACTTGACTGCCTATGTGAAAATGAATAAGACGCAACGAGTCTTGCATATTATTTTTTTCTAAATAGGCTAAAGCCTCTAACAACTCGCTTGAGTTAAGTCCAAATTTGCTACCATCGCCACCTGACTCTTCCCATTTGCCACTGCCACTACTCGCCAGTTTTATTCTAATACCAATATTAGGTACTATCTTGAGACGTTTAGCTATTCGAGTAATAAGGGGTAATTCGTTCAATTTTTCGACGACAATGAATATATGCTTTCCCATTTTTTGAGCTAATAAAGCCAACTCGATGTAGTTTTCGTCTTTATAGCCATTGCATATAATCAAAGAATCCTTTCCCGTATTGATAGCTATAACAGCATGTAATTCGGGTTTAGAGCCAGCCTCCAGTCCAATATTAAACTTCTTACCATGGCTAACCAACTCTTCGACCACTGGACGCATTTGGTTAACTTTGATAGGATAAATAATATGATTTTGAGCCTCATACCCGTATTCTTTAGATGCTTTAGCAAAACAGGTAGACATTTTCTCGATACGATTGTCCAAAATATCAGGAAAACGTAAAAGCACTGGGGCCGATACATCACGCAATTGCAACTCATCGATCAACTCTTTCAAGTCAACAGCCATCCCATCTTTACGGGGAGTTACCACAACATTCCCTTTTTCATTGATTGAAAAATAATTTACACCCCAACCTGAGATGTTGTACAATTCTTCCGAATCTTCAATGCGCCATTTTCTCATTATTATAAATACACCAATTTTAAATTGTTTGTTTATTCAGCAAATTCAACTTATGCTTACTTTACTAATATTTTGGTTATTTCTGCTATATATAAAATATGGCAATCACCTTCGGGATACCACTTCTCAATAATACTTTTGTCTATAAAACAATTTTCTTCCAAAGACTGCTTGTATAATTTCTTTACAATCAAAACCTTTTCAGCCTCCTTAAAATAAGGAATCTTATCTTCGAATAAAACAGTCAATTCTGCTTCTTCTATTTTATTTTCGTATCGTCCCGATATTCTTCCAAGATAACCTAATTGCTTCTTGTATACACTCGAAAAAAAAGTTAGTGAAAACAATTCGGAGGCATCTATAAACTCTTTGGTATAGCGATCGGGGCGAACTACAACAAACGCTACATCCTTGTCCCACATCACTCCAAAACCACCCCAGCTAGCTGTCATGGTGTTTACTTTTCCGTCTTTTTCGGCAGTAACCAACACCCACCCCATTTTCAATTCGAAAGGATCAATATTGAAATCCTTTATTTTTATCTCATTAAAGCTCTTCATAAGATACTAGTTTATTTGTAACCGAAATTCACAAAACAAGCCTTTCAAATTACAATTGTTCTAATTTTCAGTTTCCTTTAATATTCTATTTAATGCCTCAACCCAGGAACTGTACCCCTGTGCGTTGAGATGTAAGCCATCTGGAGTTAATTCGCTCTTTAGTTTACCTTTTTCATCTTGAAACAAGGGATTAATATTCAGAAAAAAAACATTGTTTTCACTACTTAGTTTTTCTAATTCCTTATTTAATATTATCACCTGATTCTCTTTTCCGATAAGCCTTTTATATCTACCAAAATCATTATTTATAGGTAGTATACTTTCGACATAAATACGTGTGGTTGGCGTTTCTTTCTGCAATCGCTTAATCATCTGATCGAAGTTCGCTAAAATTGCTTGATTTGATATCCCTTGGGAAATATCGTTGATTCCTGCCAATATATAAATTGCTTGAGGTTGAGCTTGGGTTATTTCATCAAACCGATTCAACATACCTTCTGTGTTATCACCAGAAATACCCCGATTAGCTACAGCTACAGTCGGATAATAAGATTGCCATGTTCCGCCTTCAGTCAAACTGTCTCCAAAATAAAGCACACAACCTTTGGGTGGTGGATTGGTATTGAAGCAAGCGACTCTAGCTCTGTAATGAGGTGTATTGTATTCTTTCATCTTATTGGTCTGTGAAGAACAACCAATGGAAAGATACACTAATAATAAAGAGAACAGAGATCTCATAAGCAACATTGTATTTTAGTCAAGTTTAAGTACTGCCAAAAATGCTTTTTGGGGCACTTCAACATTCCCCACCTGCTTCATCCGTTTTTTACCTTCCTTCTGTTTCTCCAACAATTTGCGTTTACGAGAAATATCTCCTCCATAACATTTGGCAGTAACATCTTTACGTACAGCCTTTATTGTTTCTCTGGCTATAATTTTAGCACCTACTGCGGCCTGTATTGCAATGTCAAATTGTTGACGTGGAATAAGCTCTTTCAACTTTTCGCACATACGCCGTCCAAAATTCACCGCATTGTCTTGATGGGTTAATGTTGAAAGGGCATCCACCGGTTCGCCATTCAAAAGAATATCCATCTTTACTAATTTGGCTTCACGATAATCGTGCATATGATAATCAAACGAAGCATATCCTTTCGAAATACTCTTTAGTTTGTCATAAAAATCAATCACAATCTCGCCCAAAGGTATGTCGTAGGTAATTTCTACCCTATCGCCCGAAATATATTCTTGTTTAAGTAAAATGCCTCGTTTACCCAAACATAATGTCATTATAGAGCCAATATACGTTGTGTTGGTTATCACCGATGCTCTGATATAAGGCTCTTCGATATAATCGATTAGCGTAGGGTCGGGCAGTCCAGAGGGATTATGTACTTCTCTTACATTTCCTTTTTTATCATATACTATATACGAAACGTTAGGAACGGTAGTAATCACATCCATGTTAAACTCTCTTTCGAGACGTTCTTGTATAATCTCCATATGCAAAAGTCCCAAAAAGCCACAACGAAAGCCAAATCCTAGAGCTATTGAAGACTCTGGTTGAAAGGTTAACGAAGCATCATTCAACTGCAACTTCTCTAAAGATGCACGGAGATTTTCGAAGTCCTCACTCTCGATCGGATAAACTCCTGCAAACACCATTGGTTTAACTTCTTCAAATCCTGAAATAGCTTTTAGACATGGGTTTTTAACATGGGTTACAGTATCACCTACTTTTACCTCTTTCGAGGTTTTGATTCCTGATATAATATAGCCTACATCGCCACAGGTAACCTCGTCTTTTGGAAACATATTGAGTTTTAACACCCCTATTTCATCGGCATTATACTCTTTGCCTGTAGAGAAAAACTTGACTAAATCGCCTTTACGAATAGAGCCATTTTCAATTTTAAAATAAGCAATAATACCTCGAAAAGAATTGAATACCGAATCGAATATTAGTGCCTGTAATGGTGCATTCGGATCACCCTTAGGTGGTGGTACTTGTTCTATTATCGCGGCCAAAATATCATAAACACCTAATCCTGTTTTACCACTGGCTCTGATTATTTCATCATGTTTACAGCCTAACAGTTCTACGATTTGATCTCCGACTTCTTCGGGCATCGAATTGGGTAAGTCTATTTTATTTAAAATCGGAATAATCTCCAAATCATGCTCTATTGCCATATAAAGATTAGAGATCGTTTGTGCTTGTATACCTTGAGCCGAAAATACAATCAATAAAGCACCTTCACAAGCAGCAATAGACCGAGAAACTTCGTAGGAAAAGTCTACGTGCCCTGGAGTATCTATGAGATTGAGAATATACTTTTCGCCTTTATACTCATATTGCATCTGTATAGCATGGCTCTTTATCGTTATTCCACGTTCCCTTTCCAAGTCCATATTATCCAACACCTGTGCCTGTAAATCTTTACCTTCGACGGTTTTGGTATATTCTAACAAACGATCGGCTAACGTACTTTTGCCATGATCAATATGAGCGATAATGCAGAAATTTCGTATTTTATTCATCTTCTAAAAGACTGTCTTATAAGTTTAAAATCGACAAATATTTTTTTTTCGATTTGTGGATTGCAAATATACGCAAAAGAATTATATATGTTGTACGTTTTAGAAACTCCACGAATAGCCTAAACTATAAAACAATTTTTTTCCGTAAGGCGAATATCTGTTTTGAATGATGTCATATTCCAACATGGCCACAACAGGACCTAAACGAACACCTCCACCCACTAATGTGGTAGGTATAACCTTAGTGTTAGAGTATTTCTCTCTACCAGATTTACTTTCAAGAGTTTCCCACATTCTATAAATCTCGGGTTGAACTTTAAATACGAGAAAACTAACAGGATATACTCTGGCATAAATATTAAAACCTAGATAGCTTCTTCTTTCTTTCCATTTTTCAGTTCCTACATAAAAATCGTCTCTGAAATAGGTGTACGAAAACCCACCTCCAGCATTCAATAGTTTTGAAAAATTATAACCTATTTGTGGGGCAACATTTATCAATGTGTAATTACCAAACTGTAAGCCAAAACCTCCTCCAAAGGTTAATTGTCGAGGGTCAAAACGCACTTTTGTTTGGGTTGAATCTACTTGTATCGAATTTCTTTGAGCAAATTGTGCATGTATTGCTAGCATTGGTGTAATC
>JBDLTH010000136.1:0-10096 GCA_039799165.1 Bacteroidota bacterium | reverse complement strand
TAACTTCAAAAGGAGGATGAACATCTACAAAAAGATACTTGCCCATATTATTGAAATAATACTGAAAAGTATGTTTTATAAATTATATCCTAGTTCGACTTATTAAGGGACGACTAAATAGTATCTAATGATAAAGCCACTATATTGAGTTTTGTATCAGACAGGCTTATCTTGAAGGTATTAGTTTGATAAAAAACATAATATCGCAATAAAATTATTTTACTGCGATATTATAAATTACGAACAATTTATTTCAATATTATTGTTTTATATAATTCACAATCCAATCTCCAACTTCTGTGGTTGTATACACTTTACCACCAGAAGCTATATCTTCGGTTACTATGCCTTTTTCTAAAGAAGCATTTACTGCATCACGAATAGCTTTGGCTTCTTCCATAAGATCAAAAGCATACTCAAACATCATGGCGGCAGATAAAATAGTGGCTATAGGGTTAGCTATATTTTTTCCTGCTGCTTGTGGATACGACCCATGGATAGGTTCAAAAACAGATGTGTGTATACCTATTGATGCGGATGGTAACATACCCAAAGACCCTGTAATAACAGAAGATTCGTCTGTTAAAATATCACCAAAAAGATTTTCAGTAACTAATACATCAAATCGTTTGGGCCATTGAATTATTTGCATTGCGGCATTATCAACAAACATATACTCTGTTTCAACATCAGCATATTGCTTCTCAATCTCTTGGGCAACTTCACGCCACAAACGAGATGTACATAGTACGTTAGCTTTGTCTACAACAGTTAGTTTTTTGCGACGTAGACGAGCATATTTATAGGACAGATGTAATATACGTTCAACCTCTTCACGTGTATATACACATGTGTCGTAAGCAGTATTACCATCTTCGCTACGCCCTTGTGGTCTACCAAAGTATAGACCTCCTGTCAATTCACGTACACACATAAAATCAGCACCTTCTACAAGATCAGCACGAAGGGGTGATTTGTGAATCAACGAAGGAAAAGTAGTAATAGGACGTAAATTAGCATATAAGCCCAAGTCTTTACGCATTTTCAACAAGCCTTGTTCGGGACGTACCTTAGCCGAAGGGTTATTATCATATTTAGGATCTCCAATAGCTCCAAATAGAACGGCATCCGACTCCATACACAGCTGATGTGTAGCTTCGGGGTAAGGAGTACCCACTTGATCTATTGCTGTTGCACCTACAATGCCATATTTGAATGACAATTGATGCCCAAATTTTTCACATACAGCTTCGGTAACTCTCAATGCTTGTCCGATAATCTCAGGACCAATTCCGTCTCCTGGAAGGATTGCAAGATTTAATTTCATTTTTATATCGATTTTGTTTTTATAATATGTTCAGCTAGATCAATTGCTTTTTTCATACATATATCCATATTGTAATATTGCCATTCGCCAAATCGACCTAGTGTATATACTCCAATTTCATTTAAATAATCTTTGATACTAGTTGTTGCATTTAAATAATTATCATCAAAAACAACATAAGCTAAATCAGAATTATTAAAACTTAAAGGCTTTACCAAGAAATCATCGTTTCGTCCATGATTGGTCATTTCTTCATATGGATGTTGCCCAATAACTTCTGATATTGCGTGAGCTGAAGATGGTCTAAAAAATGAACCAATATGTATATATCTGTGAAATAAAGACTTTTTATCAGGTATATATGTCCATGTTTTTGAGGTCGGCTTTGTCTCCCACAATACATTCGAGATACCATTTGCCTTCAACTTGTTAGCAAAATCTTTAATGTTTTCTGGAGTATTTTGTAATGTATGCACAAATTTATTTAAAGGGGTTGTATTAATAATGAAATCATACGTCTTTTCGTTGTTTACGATCCATTTTTTCGATTCAATATTATATGCTACTGATGTAACATCATAATCGCATTGTACATTCATATTTTTAGCTAATGCATCGATAAATGTATTTTGATTATTCGATTTTGGATAATAAAATTCGAAATGCGACATACTATCATGTGTATTATTCATAAGCCCATCGAAAAATATTTTCTTATTAGGCATCGGAAGTTTATCTTCGACCCATAAATGGCTCATTTCTTTAGGCAATTTATTCCACACTTTAGTGTTGTATGGTATAAAATATTCTTCGGCAAAAGCATTGCCAAATTTTTTCCTAAACCATTCATCTAAGCTTGCATATACGCCATCATCTGTTGCCTGAATAAAATCAAAAGTTAGTCTTTGAGCTAGTTCTTGATCGTGTTCGTATATCTGTTTAATCGAAAACTCGATAGGATAGTCAACCTCATAATTCTGAAGTTTTATTTTTGAATCTCGTTTGATTTTATTCCATTCATTCCGAGGTAAAACAGTGTCAAATACAAAATTTAAAACATCCTCATGTTTAGAGTTAAAACAATGTCCTCCTACGGTGTGATATGCTATTCCATTAACATCTTTGGTTCTGGCAATTCCCCCATGTATCTGATTTTTTTCTAATACTTCAACTTCAAATTTTGCACTAAGCATTCGAGCTATACTCAATCCACTAATTCCAGCACCTAGTATACCTATTTTCATTCTTTTTAATTTAAATTTTCTACTATTTTAGTCAACTCTTCGGCCCTAACAGATGTGTAGTGCTTTGCTAGTATTGATGAATATAAATTAAGATCGACTGGCTTATCTTTCAAAGAGTCATTCATTATTTCCTCAAAATGTTCATACGTTTCGATATGTGGACTGACTTTGTCTAATTCATACAACCTAGTTTCTATTGTATCAGGGTATCTTGCTAATATTTTAGTTTGAGAAGCGAGTAATTCTAAATATTTAGGTGTTACTGGATTAAATCCTTTTGTCCTCATTCTACTTTTCTCATCACCATCAATGTCTGGTGTCGCATATAGAGCTATTTTGCATTGCTTTAATATATCCATATACGATGCCCTGTCATTGATTACACCTATTTCTCCTGTTTTACTTGACATGCAAGCTAATCTTTCTGGATTACTGTGATCGGCAGTTATCACTTCAACCTCTTTTTCGGGATTTTCTAAAATATATTTTTCTAAAAACTCTTGTAGTATATGATTCTGTCGACCAATGAGTACAACATCAAAAGATTTAGGATATAAAATATTTTTATCTAATTTATAATCATCGGATAAACTAAGTCCCCAATAACCTATATTGAGAGGACA
This sequence comes from Bacteroidota bacterium, assembly GCA_039799165.1. Taxonomy (GTDB): domain Bacteria; phylum Bacteroidota; class Bacteroidia; order Bacteroidales; family Dysgonomonadaceae; genus Dysgonomonas_A. The sequence goes on along the minus strand of JBDLTH010000136.1, from coordinate 6,902 downwards.
GTTTTTTGTTTTTAGAAGATTGTACGTTTCAATACTTGATATTAGTACAATAGGAAAGCCCCTAAATTTTTTATAAAATTCGGGTAATGCTTTCTCTTCAATAAAGCCATCTACGATTACAGGGATTGTCTCTTTTCTTTTGTGCATTGGTATTAATACATTGGTATGTACCAATAGCTGAAAATACAAGCTAAATGACTTGGATTTTTTCCCAAGTATGCTGTATGTAACGAATTGAGCTTTTTCCTTTAAAGTATAGAGAAGATGTCTTTTAAAATTTATTTTATTTATCTTATTATGTATGACTGGAACATCCAGTAGCTCTGATAATTTATCTTCCCATTCAAATATAAGTTGATAGCTCACCCAAGATGCACGCTTCCTATCAGAGATTATGTTTACAATTTTCATAAATGTATTATAATTTAGAAATCTAATACAAGAGCCTTGACCTTACATATCTTCTATTATATTCAGCATTTTTTCAGTCGCTTTTACAGCAGACTCTGTTTGATCGGCATCCAAACCCCTGGTTTTAAATGATTTTCCATTAAAACGCCATGTTATAACGGTTTGCACCAATGCATCGGTACGACCACCTGGGGGGATAATTACCGAATAGTTGGTTAGGTCAGGCTTAGGCTTGTCTAATTTAGTATATATCTTCCATATAGCTTTCGAAAAAGCATGGTATTGCCCATCACCTGGAGCTGTTTCTTCGTACTCTTTACCATTTATTTCAATCCTAACACTGGCCGTAGGACGTACCCCTTTTGCCAATAATAATGCAAATGAAATAATCTTGATACGTTTTTCTTTCTCATTTCCTTTGAGTACATCCGAAATGATGTAAGGTAAATCTTCTTGTGTTATTATTGCTTTTTTATCACCCAACTCAATTACTCTATTCGTAACCTTATTCATATCAGCTTCATCAAGCTCAATACCTAGAGCTTCAATATTTTTCTTGATATTCGCTTTTCCTGATAATTTACCTAGAGCATATTCTCTTACTCTACCAAAGCGTTCGGGGAATAAATCATTATAATAAAGGTTGTTTTTATTATCCCCATCAGCATGTATTCCAGCACATTGTGTAAATACATTTTCTCCAACAATAGGCTGATTTGCCGATAAATTCATTCCCGAATAGGTTTCAACTACTCGGCTCACACGATTTAATTTATCTTCTCGTATTGTTGTTTTAACCTTCAGATGGTCATGCAATACGGCTACAACACTCGATAGAGTGGCATTTCCTGCACGCTCGCCAAGACCATTCATGGTTACATGAACACCTTGTATACCGACTTCAACGGCTACCATTACATTGGCTACAGCCAAATCATAATCGTTATGAGCATGAAAATCGAAATGTAAATGAGGGTAACGCCTAAGCATCCTTCGACACGATCTCATTGTAGTGTGAGGCGTAAGTATACCGAGTGTATCAGGAAGCATAAACCGATCAATAGGCATATCTTTAAGATTGTCAATCATAAAATATACATATTCTTTTGAATTGAGTATTCCATTTGACCAATCTTCGAGGTAGATATTAACATTCAAGCCCATCTCTTTGGCTAAATTAATCTCCGCTTTGATATCCTCTAAGTGCTGCTCGGGTGTTTTACGTAGCTGCTCTGTTACATGCTTGTAAGAGCCTTTAGTCAACAAATTAATTGTTTTTCCACCTACTTCTTTTATCCATTTTACTGAAGCTCCTCTATCTACAAAACCTAAAATTTCGATGCGATCGATATATCCTGCACCCCTTGCCCAATCAGCTATTTTCTTTACAGTAGCAAATTCTCCTTCCGACACTCTAGCCGAAGCTATTTCTATTCTATTTACGCCTAGATCAACGAGTAATAGATGTGCAACACTCAGCTTTTCTTGCGAAGAAAAGGAAACCCCATTTGTTTGTTCCCCATCACGCAAAGTAGTATCCATTATTTCTATCATATAGAATCTCGATTTAGTGGCTAAATGAAGGAATATCCTGACTGGTATCAAACTGGTCAGGATATTGAATTGATTTATAAAATATGTTCTTGCTCGTATTTTTCGATGAACGTCCTTTTTGAGATCAAGTAATCTATATCATCTAATCCTTTTAGAAGACATTCTTTTTTGTAAGGATTTATTTCAAAAAATTCGGATTTACCACTTGTGTTGTTGGTTATAGTTTGTTTTTCTAAATCAACAGTCAAACTGGCTTTTGCATCACTGGCATTATTAGCAAACAATTCCGCTAAAAATTCAGGGCTAACAACCACTGGAAGCAGTCCGTTATTCAGAGCATTATTTTTAAATATATCAGCAAAAAAACTAGAAACAACTACTTTGAATCCGTAACCCGTAATTGCCCATGCTGCATGTTCACGGCTCGATCCACTACCAAAGTTTTTACCAGCTACCAATATTTCACCTTTGTTGTTATTGGGATTATTCAAGATAAAATCGGCTTTAGGCTTACCATCCTTGTCGTAACGCCAATCGGCAAAAAGATTATCACCAAAACCTTCTTTAGTAGTCGCTTTCAAAAAGCGTGCAGGTATAATTTGGTCTGTATCCACATTTTCTATAGGTAGTGGAACATATGTTGATGTCAATGTTTGAAATTTTTCCATTGTTAGAAATAGTTTTTATAATTAGATTGTTCTCGGATCTGTAATTTTGCCTGTGATGGCCACTGCTGCGGCAACTAATGGTCCAGCCAATATAGTACGTGCACCAGGTCCCTGCCTACCCTCAAAGTTACGATTCGATGTTGATACTGCATATTTTCCAGCAGGTACTTTATCATCATTCATTGCTAAACAAGCTGAGCACCCTGGTTGTCTGAGTTCGAACCCAGCTTCTACAAGAATATCATATAAACCTTCTTGTCGGATTTGTTCTTCTACTTTCCAGCTTCCTGGAACCAGCCAAGCAATAATATTATCAGCTTTCTTTTTTCCTTTTACAAAATTAGTGAATGTTCTGAAATCTTCAATACGTCCATTCGTGCAACTTCCCAAAAAAACATAATCGACTGATTTACCTTCTAATTTTTCGCCTGGCTCGAAGCCCATATAATCTAATGATTTCTGGAAAGATACTCTACCAGCTTCATCTATTTCGTCTAGTGTAGGTATTGATGCGTCTATAAACATACCCATTCCTGGATTAGTACCATAGGTAATCATGGGTTGAATTGTCGAAGCATCAAAAGTAAGTTCTTTATCAAATGTAGCTCCTTCATCTGTTTTTAGCGTTTTCCAGTATGCCAATGATTTTTCCCAAGCCTCTCCTTTTGGTGCAAACTCTCGTCCATTAACGTATGCAAAAGTAGTCTCGTCAGGAGCTATTAAACCTCCACGTGCACCCATCTCGATACTTAAATTACACAAAGTCATTCTTTCTTCCATCGACATGTTTCGAATTGCTTCGCCTGCATATTCTACAAAATATCCAGTAGCACCTCCAGTAGTCAATTCAGAGATCATATATAAAGCTAAATCTTTAGCTATAACGTTTTTACTTAATTTACCATTAAATGTAATACGCATTGTTTTGGGACGAGATTGTAGCACACATTGTGTAGCTAAAACCATTTCTACCTCCGATGTTCCAATACCAAAAGCAATTGCACCAAATGCACCATGGGTAGATGTATGACTGTCGCCACATACAATAGTCATACCTGGTTGTGTGTAGCCGTTTTCGGGTCCTATAATATGTACAACTCCATTTTTTTTATTACCTAAAGCATATAATGTAAGACCAAAATCTTGTGCGTTTTTCGATAACGCATCTAACTGATTACGTGAAATAAGGTCTTTAACTGGCTGATCTTGGTTGATAGTAGGTGTATTGTGGTCTGCTGTCAAAGTTGTTTTTTCAGGTCTTAGTACACTTAGACCTCTTGCCCTAAGTCCATTAAATGCCTGAGGACTTGTTACTTCATGACAAAAATGCCTGTCAATATACAACTGAGTAGGTCCATTCTCAACTGTTGATACTGTATGGGTATCCCAAATTTTATCAAATAATGTTTTCATATAATCTGTTCTATATATTTTTTAAAATCCTTTTTATTTTACAAATTTATTAATTGCATTGATAAAAGCCTCGGCTGAAGCAGCAATAATATCGGTATTAGCAGAAAAGCCATAATAATTTTGTCCGTTATGCTCTACCTGCATATGTACTTTACCCACGTCATCACTTCCTTTGTTGATAGCTTGTATAAGAAACTCTTCGATAACAGTCTCTCTTCTAATTATTTGCTTTATCGCCTTGATAGCTGCATCTACAGGACCGCTTCCCGAAGCAGAAGCTTCGAATTTTTCGCCTGCAATGTCAAGCCCAACATGGGCTACACTGCGTACACCTATGCCTGATACAACCTGCAAATAGTCTAGCTTGATGCGGTGCATTTTGTCTGTTTCTTTTCCAGCCAAAATAAAAATATCTTCGTCTGTAATATCTTTTTTCTTATCTGCTAACTCTAAGAATCGTTGATATATATCAGACAATTCTTCGGTGTCGATAGTAATCCCCAATATATCTAATCTGTTTTTGAGTGCAGCTCTACCACTACGAGCTGTTAGTACAATTGCATTGTCATCGATACCTACATCCTTAGGATCAATAATTTCGTAAGTTGACAAGTTTTTCAAAACACCATCTTGATGAATACCTGATGAGTGGGCAAAAGCATTACGTCCTACAATTGCCTTATTAGGCTGCACAGGCATATTCATAAGACTTGAAATCATGCGACTCATCGGATAAATTTTTTGTGTATTGATATTAGTTTCCACATTCAATTCTTTGTGGCTCTTTATTGCCATCACAACCTCTTCAAGCGAAGTGTTTCCTGCACGTTCACCAATACCATTTATGGTAACTTCGACTTGACGAGCTCCATTCAATACACCCATTATAGAGTTGGCTGTAGCCATACCTAAGTCTTGATGACAATGTGTTGATAATATGGCATTTTTCATGTCCACATGATCGATCAAATATTTTATTTTTGCACCATATTCGGTAGGTAAACAGTAACCTGTGGTATCAGGTATGTTTACGACTGTTGCTCCTGCATTAATTACTGCTTGAACCACTTGAGCTAAATATTCGTTGTCTGTTCTACCAGCATCCTCGGCATAAAATTCAACATCTTCTACAAACCGCTTTGCATATTTAACGGCAGCCTTTGCTCGCTCTATAATTTCTTCTCGGTTCGAGTTAAATTTATGTTTTATATGAAAATCTGATGTCCCAATACCTGTATGTATACGTTTCTTTTTGGCATATTTAAGAGCTTCGGCAGCTACTTCAATATCTTTTTCTACGGCACGGGTCAACGCACATATTGTAGGCCATGTAACAGCTTTTGATATTTCTACTACTGAGTTGAAATCGCCTGGGCTTGACACAGGAAATCCTGCTTCTATAACATCAACACCTAGTGACTCGAGTGCTTTTGCAACTTCTATTTTTTCTATTGTGTTTAACTGACAACCTGGTACTTGTTCACCATCTCTCAATGTAGTATCAAAAATAAATAACTTTTCCATGCTCGGGTTAAATTATAATATGTGAATATCTTATTTCTTTAAGAAAAAAAGCCCTTCTCATAATGTGAGAAAGGCTTTAGTTATATGTTAATCGATCCAACTAGACAGCATCACTCACTCTAAGGTTTTCCCAGAGAATAATAATAATGTTGCTAATTAAATTATATTGTATCATTTTGTCCTATTTTTTTTCTTAAATACAAAAATATGATTTATTTTCTTTATGAACAAATAAAATATGAATAAAACTTGACAAATATTTTGTTTAAGCCTTAGTGTATTAAAAGAATAAAGGTTTTTAAATTATTAATGTTCCTATTTTACAGCTCACCCAACACAAGTAAAATGCAAATAATCAAAGAATTGACCCAATTACCTAATTTATTCGAATCATAAATTGATTACATAATTGCAACAATCAGATACTCTCTACTCTGACAACCTCTCCTCTTACTACTATTACTTGTGCATTGGTTATTGGACATAGACTGAAATCGGAGTTAAATTTTGATATTATTTTCTCAACAGCTTCTACAAATGGAAAGTTAGTATAATGTGGTACTGGATAAAAATCAATGATATTCAAAGCTGAAAATGTTTCTAAATCAGATGCTCGGCTATAATCATCCATATCTTTTACATACTCAATATTGGGAGATAGAATGATAGAACCTGCCGACTCTCCGATATACATTTTTCCTAATTTTATTTGCTCTATAATTGTTTTATCTGCACCTGTTCTTTTTAATTCTTGAAGCAAGAAAAACGTATTGCCTCCTGATACATAAATATAATCATTGAGCTTTAGTTTATTCTCTATCTCTTTTTTTGAGGCTGTGGTTAACTCCAGTTCGTCAATGATCAAACCTATTTTTTCTAAAGCAGCCTTTGCAGAGTCAACATAAAACTTAACTTCTTCGTTAATACTAGCTGTAGGTATAAATGTAACTGTTTTACCAAGCAAGTCTTCGTGAGCAAAATTCACAAATAGATCGGCTACGTCGGCAAAGGATGAGGATAAAAATAGTTTCTTCATTATATAATTATTTAAGAGCCTGAAGAATATCGTTTTTCAGATCTTCAACATCCTCTAATCCAACGGATAGTCGCAATAAATTATCTTCAATACCCATAACTTGTTTCATCTCTTGCGAAAAAGCACCATAAATAGTTGATTCAGGATGTATTATCAATGTCTTGTTATCGAACAAGTTAGTAGCTCTTCGGATAATTTGAAGTTTATTTATAAATTTGAAGCAATCAGCTTTTGTGGGCAGATTGAAAGTAAGCATTGCCCCTGGGTTAGCTTTAAACAGCTGATCCGAAATTTCT
>JBDLTH010000135.1:0-16757 GCA_039799165.1 Bacteroidota bacterium | reverse complement strand
TCATTTATATTATTTTCTATCTCAATCCAAACACAAAACATACCATTATCTCTTAGGTCTTCTATCAAGGATGATGTTCGAAAAGATTTATTGAAACAAATAAGTCCATCATTAGATGTCTCGCATTCACATATGAGGCAGAGCCATACTCCATCTAAAGCGGTGAGAGAAGAGAGTTTAGAAGAATATAATAAAAGAATAGGTTTGAAATCGGGTGGTGCTGAGTTTGAAGATAGATACAAAATCAGCCCCCATGTAACAAAGTACAGCAGTTCTACGTCTATAAATAAACTACCTGATGGATATGTTGTTCCTGTATTTACAGGTGGGCATTGGATATTTGCTAATCCTACCACTCGTGTCGATGGATTGGTTGTGCCTTCGGGGCTAGATCTATCAGGTGGGGGAAAAAAGAAAATGTCAGCCAAAGCCAAAGCCATTCTTGAACATGTATTTGGTATCAAACCAGAAGAGTAATAATTTATATATACATATATAATTAAACTAACTTAATTAATTGAAATAAGAATGAAAAAGTATCTTTCTGAGATGTTAGGAACCATGGTATTGGTTCTTATGGGGTGTGGTAGCGCTGTTTTTGCAGGAACGGCTCAGCCTTTTGCGGCCGTAGGCACATTAGGTGTAGCCTTTGCATTTGGGCTTTCTGTTATTGCTATGGCATATACAATAGGTAAAATTTCAGGTTGTCATATCAATCCGGCTATTACACTAGGGATGTTAGTTGCTAATAAAATATCGGCAAAAGATGCAGGTATGTACATGATATTTCAAGTTGTCGGAGCTGTTATAGGTTCGGCTATCTTGTATGTATTAGCTCAAGACTCTGGTTCTACAACCACTCTAACAGGAGCCAATGGTTATTCTAGTTTATTGCCAGCTTTTGTAGCCGAAACCGTATTTACATTTATCTTTTTGCTTGTAGTTTTTGGATCTACATCTAAAGGAGCTCCTAATAACTTTGCGGGATTGGCAATCGGTTTAGCCTTGGTACTTATTCATATTGTATGTATTCCTATTACAGGAACTTCGGTAAATCCTGCTCGTAGCATAGGACCTGCTTTGTTTCAAGGAGGCGAAGCACTTTCTCAATTATGGTTATTTATTGTAGCACCATGTATAGGTGCAGTTCTAGCTGCATTGACGTGGAAAGTTATAGATACAGAAGAGGCTTAATTGCGATCTTTGATGTATAAAATCAATAATAAGGGTCTGCTCCAATTTCGGAGCAGACCCTTATTATTAATATCCATAATTGTATTTGATGATAGTAACATCTTTAGACTTACATAGGTTTTGTATCTTTGTGCTTTAAATCAGCACGATTTTATCGAATGAATACAGATAGCAGCTCTCAATCAATAACGGTTCCGTCTAAACTACCATGGCTTGCGGCTATGGCTATGTTTATGCAATCTCTTGATGCTACTATTCTCAACACAGCTTTGCCTTCAATAGCTAAAGACCTTAACCATTCACCATTGTCAATGCAGGCGGTGGTGGTTAGTTATGCACTCACTTTGGCTCTACTTATACCATTGAGTGGTTGGTTATCAGATAGGTATGGAACTAAACGAATATTCACTATCGCTGTGTTTTTGTTTACCTTAGGCTCTTTAGTTTGTGCAGTTTCTACCACATTTAGCCAGTTAGTATGCTCTCGTATTTTGCAAGCTATCGGAGGGTCTATGATGGTACCTGTATCCCGACTAGCATTGATATACGCATATCCAAAAAACAAGTTGTTATCTGTAATCAATCTTGTTACTATACCAGGGCTTGTAGGTCCACTTGTAGGACCATTTTTAGGAGGGTGGTTAGTAGACGTGAAAAGTTGGCATTGGATATTTTTTATAAATATACCAATTGGTATTGCAGGAATTATTTTTGCTCAGTACGTAATGCCCAATTTTACACGTTCTGGTAAAAATTTCGATTTTATTGGCTTCATATTATTTACTATATCCTTAGTTTCGTTATCGTTGGTATTGGAGTTAGGTGGGGGACGTGAATTTGACTGGCAGAGTATTACGTTTGTTTTTGGCATTAGCTTATTAGCAGGAGGTTTATACATGTACTATGCACGCAGGGTTTCAAATCCTATTTTAGATATTAAGCTACTTCGTATAAGAACATTGCGTGTGGGCCTGTTAGGTAGTCTATGTACACGCCTAGGAATAGGGAGTGTTCCATTTCTGCTGCCACAAATGTTACAAATCGCTTTTCTTCATACATCAACTCAAGCGGGAATGGTTATGATGACATCAGCAATAGCAACTATATTAGTCAAGTCGCAAGTAATCCCATTGGTAAGGTATTTTGGTTACAAAAAAGTATTGGTAATAAACACAATGATTTTGGCTGCTGTTATAAGCCTGTTCGCATTTACTGACCAAACGACACCTTTGTTATTAATTGTTCCCATATTGGTAGTTTATGGGTCGGTCAATTCTGTTCAGATGACAGCAATGAATACAATTGCATTAGCAGACTTAACGCCAGAAGTGGCTAGTGGAGGAAATAGTTTGTTAACGATTACTCAACAATTATCGATGAGTTTTGGTGTATCTGTTGGTGCTACTATACTGCGTGCCACACAATCGAGCGAATATTTGACGGGAGGAGATATTGAAGCATCGTTTCAATATACATTTCTGATATTAGGCATTATAACATTTTGCTCATCTGCTGTTTTTAGAGGATTAAAAGATGGAGATGGGGATCAGATGTCAGGTCATAAATAAGATAGAGCTTATTCTTTCTTTTCCTCTTCTTTTTTCATTAACAAGTTTACAATTTCAAAATCGTCAATTTGTTTTACATTTGTAAGCAAAAAATGATCGTCTATAAAATGCCCCAAATCGTTAGTTTCATCAATAGCATTTTGCACACATAGTCGTGCATCGTAGTTTAGACCACACAATATGATTATCTTTAAATAATTACCTTTGAATTGAAGGGTTTCTATTTCGATATGATGGTGTTCGAATTGGAAGTGTAGCTCACGAAGAAATATTTCTTTTTGAAAATCAGAAAAATTTTCTCTATTGTTTGTAGCTATTACCGAAAAATAACGCAGTTTTCTATTCTTGCCTCCCAATCCTGTCGAAACGAAAAATTGTTTTTGACCAGAAAATTCAGCGTCTAATAAAATTTTACTTTCAGTCAGTGCCAATGCAGACCAATTGGTTAAACCAGGTTCAAGTGGGCTACTGTGATAAGCTTCTATTGCCCTGTATGCTGCTACATCTACTATACCAGCCAATACGGAGAGGTAATATCGCTTATCTTCGATGTTAACTTCGGGCGTAAAGAGTCGAGCTATCAGATAGTTTCTGTCTAAATTTTCTTTGTCCTTATCTTTTGCGATATATTTGGCATATTGAAAATATTTCATTTGCTCCTCTACAGGAACTATCTCATCTAACATATGTGCATTAGTAATAAGTTCACCATGCGAATCTTTTAATTGATTCAGTATTCTATCTAAATCTTTCATATCAAAATTATAAATGAGAGGGAGTTCTCGTTAATTTATTAAAGTTCACCACATTTAAACGAGCACTTTACCTGAAAAGTTCATTTGTTGTTATTGAACCATCAATTTATATTCTAACTTTAGGCTTTCTTTTTCGTAATGCAATAAGTTGAGCAAATGTGCCTATAATCCCCAAACAAGGCATGATATAACGCATTCTACTATCTGCATCAAAAATAAAAAATATGGTGATACCAATCATAATCCACATAAATGTAATAGAAAGCAAACGAGCTTTTAAGCTTAAGCCATTCTGCATTCGCTTCAAATACATACCTGTCAGTTTATTTTCTTCTAGTTTCTTATACAATCTAGGCGAGCTTTTTGCATATAAAGTACCTGTTAGCAATATAAAGGGTGTAGTAGGGAGTCCTGGTGTAAAAATCCCACACAAGCCTAAAATCAAACTTATTGTTCCACACAATATCAAAATATATTTCTTCATTTAACTATAAAACTGTTTTTGACAAATGTAACGATTCTTTTCAGCTTCAAAATTAGTAGTTATGTTAAATAGAGCTTTTATCAATAGCGATATTTTCTATATCCTATCTATATATCTTATAATGTTAAATGTAAATATCAAACAACGCTAGTTATAATTCGTATGAGTCCATCAATCCAGTACTGTTCAAAATTCAGGCAAGGTACATATGTAAATTTCTCACCACCACCTTTCATGAAATTTTCTCTTGCAACAATATCAATATCATAAAGTGTTTCGAGATTATCAGCTGGAAAACCAGGGGTGATGATTACTATTTTTTTAACCCCATTTCTAGGTAGTTCCAACATAGTTTTATTAAGATCAGGTTCAAGCCATTTTTTGCCAATAGCTGAAGAGTATACAATCCTATTTTTTTGAGGATCTATATTTAACTCTTTACTCACCAGACGTATTGTTTCTTTTATCTGGTAAACATAATCAAATTCTTTTCCCTTTTTCCAACCTGCATCAACATGGCTTAGTGGGAGGCTGTGAAAACTGAATACCAAACGGTCGTATCCATCTATAATATGAGGTTTAATGCTTTCTGCTAAAGCATGTATATATCCATATTCTTTATAATAAGGTTCTAAAGTTTTGATTTTGAAAGGGTAGGGGGCTTCCGAGAAACATTTCTCAACTTCATCTACAACAGTTTGATAAGACGACTGTGCATATTGCGGAAATAATGGTACAACAACAACTTCTCGTAGCGTTCCATTTTTATCCTTCAGGCGGTTAAGAGCATCAGTAATACTAGGTATCCCATAACGCATTGCTATTTCAACACGCATTCCTGTTGATTCTTGTATTTTTTGTGCCAACATCCTTGTATTGTATAACAATGGCGATTGGTCTCGTTCATTATCCCATATCAATGAATAGTTGGCTGCTGATCGGGATGCTCTAAAAGGTGCTATTATTTTGGTTGCTAATGTTTTTCTTATAAAATCAGGAACACTCATAACTAAGGGGTCGGATAGCATGGCTCCAATAAAAAATTTAACGTCTTCTCGTGCTTTTGTTCTGGGACTTCCTGTATTTACAATTAATATACCTCTCATTTTATTGAATGCTTATGTTTTTTATCTAGGAATGGGTTACAAAAATAGCTAAAACTTTTAAAGAAAGATGATCCTTTATTGAGTATTCAATGTATTTAAACTACTTAGAGCCAGTCTGAATTTTCAATAAAATGTTAAAAAAAATGTTTGTCAATTAGTTTTGTGAATCAGTAGTTTAATTTATTTGCTTATTTTCTTTATTTAAAATATTTATAATCAATTACATAAGCATGATAGGTGTTGGTTTAATCTATGTGATATTGCACATTCCTACCCTTCTTTCCTTTAAAGAAATTGCATTAAGGGTTCCAGTATTCCATAATTTCAGAAGCAAGTTTGTCTGTCTCTACTTCATTACGAAATAAGCCATATTGAGAAACAAGTTCGCTATCTATGACTCTTTTTATCTTCTCCAACTCTGCACCTTTGTCTAGATTGCTTAGTATTTTGTGGTTTAGTGCCTCAAAATTGGTCACATCGAGCATCAGGCATTAAATCATAAGAGTTTATGATTTTCCTCAATTCAAGTAATTTGCCTTTGAATACTCACTTTAAGTCCGTCTTTGTTCATGTTCTTTAAATGCGAAATACACACTTTTGGTAATCAATAATAATAAAGAAAGGACTTAATCAGTTCTCGATTAAGCCCTTTTTTGCTTTAAATAGCTGGTAATCAGTATTTATAGTGGAGCTGGAGGGAGTCGAACCCTCGTCCAAACAAGGAACTAATTAGCTTTCTACATGCTTATCTTTGCTTCAATTGTCGGGAGTGAGCAAGACCAAAGCTACCAACTCAAACCGTATCTTCTTTATTTCAGAAAGTAGCCAAAGAATCTACCATCCTATCTCCGATTTATCTACACCACCGTATCGAAACGCTTCGAAGCCACAGCTTTCGGGTGATGTCTTGTCTAAGCACATGTGCCTAGATTAAGCTATATCTACTATACTTCGATTAAGCAGCAAGAGCGTAATTTTCTTCGCCAGTTGAATTTTTGACGTCTGAGATTATAGTGCTAGCCGACTACGCACTGCATGCTTACAAACCACTTCATCTCGCTGTCAAAACCAGTCAGCCCCATGAGTTAATTATTGTTCAATATCAAAGAACCAGCAACAAATACTGTTCAAAACTTGTCTTTAATACCAGACAACAAAGATAGTTATTTTTTATATTCAATAGTTATCTTGTAAGTTTATAATATACAAAATATTGTAGACATTGTGTAATTTGGTGAACCTATTTACTCCATTCATCGCTCATATAGCCCAAATAAAGAGCTTGAGGGTGCAAGTATTTTAATAAATTCTATTAAATTTGCACATAAGATCATTTATTGTGCAGTTATTAAAGATATGGCAATAGTTAAGACAAGAAATATGTTGATTGATGTGGCACGGCAGCTTTTTGCAAAGTTGGGTGTCGAAAATACGACTATGAATGACATTGCCTTGGCTTCTCACAAAGGACGACGTACTTTGTATACTTATTTCAATAACAAGAATGAAGTATATAAAGCTGTTGTAGAGTCAGAGCTTGATGATATGATTAAATCCCTTCAAGAGGTTGTAAATAAAAAATTGCCAGCTGATGAGAAGTTGATGCTTTTTTTCTATACACGACTCGATGCTGTGAAAAAAGTAGTAACGAGGAATGGGACACTGCGTGCTGATTTTTTTAGAGACATATGGCGTGTTCAGAATGTGAGAAAGGCATTTGACAGAAAAGAGACCGAGATATTAAAAGTCATTCTCCAGAAAGGCGTTGATGAAGGTTCGCTCTTTGTACCCGATGTTGACCTCACTGCAGATATATTGCACCATGCCCTCAGAGGGCTTGAAGTGCCTTACATTCGAGGATTGATAAACCCCATTGATTCAGATAACAATAAAAGATATTTTAATATATACCATCTTTTATTTAATGGAGTTAGAAAGAAACCAGACTAAACTATATAATATTTAAGACTAAAATTAATAACTAATTATGAGATTGTTAGAAGGAAAAATAGCGATTATAACAGGTGCTGCAAGACAACGAGGAATAGGTAAAGCAGTTGCTATGCAGTTAGCAAAAGAAGGTGCAAACATTGCTTTTACAGCTCAGGTACTTGATGATGAAGCAAAACAAACAGAAAAAGAAATAGCAGCTTTAGGCGTTAAAGCCAAACTATATGTATGTAATGTCTCTGATTTTGAGAGTACACATAAACTTGTGGCTGAAATAGTAAGAGATTTTGGACGAGTAGATATTTTGGTAAACAATGCAGGTATTACGCGTGATGGGCTTCTTATGCGTATGAGCGAGGAGCAGTGGGATACGGTAATAAACGTTAATCTGAAATCAGCGTTTAACTTTATACATGCGTTGACCCCTGTGATGATGAAGCAAAAATCGGGTAGCATCATCAATGTAAGTTCTGTTGTAGGTATATCAGGTAATGCAGGTCAGGCTAATTATGCGGCATCAAAAGCAGGTATGATTGGATTGACCAAATCGGTAGCAAAAGAATTAGGTTCGAGAGGTATTCGTGCCAATACCATTTGCCCAGGGTTTATAAGCACCGATATGACAGGAGGTTTGTCTGACGAGTTGAAACAAAAATGGGCAGAACAAATACCACTGCGTAGAGGAGGTACACCCGAAGATGTTGCCAATGTAGCAGTGTTCTTAGCATCCGATTTATCGGCATATGTTTCGGGACAAGAAATTTCGGTATGTGGCGGTATGAATATGTAAAGATTGTTTTATAAAAATTAAATAGTCGAATTTCAAACTCAACTTTAATACATTAGTAATGATTGATAGTCTCTATTTTGTTTATCAATGGCTTATTTTTGTACCCTTACTTATATTGTCTACCATTTGGTGTACGCTCACCATTATTATTGGAAGCACTTTAGGTAATAACCGCTTTTGGGGATATTACCCAGGTGTTATTTGGGGGCGTTTTGTCTGTGCAGTAGCCTTACTAAGGATCAAGGTCAACAAAAATCCAGCCTTAGATAAAAATCAGTCATACATGTTTGTATCTAACCATCAAGGAGCATTTGATATATTTTTGGTATATGGATACTTAGGCCATAACTTTAAATGGTTGATGAAGCAAACTCTCAAAAAAATGCCTTTAGTGGGGCTAGCATCAGCCAAAGCTGGGCATGTGTTTGTAGATCAAACAGGTCGTAAAGGCATTGTTGAGACCATGAAAAATATTCGTAATACCCTAAAAGATGGGATGTCGACACTCGTATTTCCAGAAGGACATCGTACACCTGATGGCAAGATGGGAGAATTTAAAAAAGGAGCCTTTCAGACAGCTATGAGCCTTAAATTAGCAATTGTTCCCATAACTATTGATGGAGCCTACCGAGTACTTCCAGCACATTCGTGGCAGATGTTTCGCAACAAAATAACGCTTACCTTTCACGATCCTATTCCAACAGCAGACTTAACATCCGCAGATTTGGAACGCTTAGTAGAAAATGTCTATTTGCAAGTAGAATCGGCTTTGCCTAATGAAAACAAGCGAGTATAAACTACAACCCCAATTATATCTGTTTTTTTTATTGAATTGATTTGTTATAATTAAAATACAAACGCATATGAGTAATGATACTAGAAAAACGCTAGACGAGTTTATTATTGAAAGACAAGATCATTTTCAATATTCGACAGGAGAGTTATCACGTCTTCTCAATTCAATCCTATTGGCAGCAAGAGTTGTAAGTCATAAGGTAAGAAAAGCTGGACTTATCGATATTATCGGTTCAGTAGGTAGTACAAATGTACAAGGTGAAGATCAGCAAAAATTAGATTTGTATGCACACAATGTTTTTATCGAAACATTGGTTAACCGAGAAATCGTGTGTGGAATAGCTTCTGAGGAAAATGATAATTTTATTACCATAAAAGGTTTAGACAATGCACATAACAATAAGTATGTGGTATTAATGGATCCGTTGGATGGATCATCCAATATAGATGTCAATGTATCAGTAGGTACAGTTTTTTCGGTTTACAGACGTTTATCCCCAGTAGGTACACCTGTAGCAATGGAAGATTTTTTACAACCAGGTATCCACCAAGTAGCGGCAGGTTATATCTTGTACGGAACTTCTACTATGATTGTTTATACTACAGGCAGAGGCGTAAATGGGTTTACACTAAACTCGGCTATCGGCAGTTTCTATTTATCACACCCCAACATGCAATGTCCTAAAGAAGGGAATGTATACTCAGTAAATCAAGGTAACTATGTTCACTTTCCACAAGGAGTTAAAGACTATATCAGCTATTGTCAGGAGGAAAAAGAAAATCGCCCCCATTCATTGCGTTATATTGGTAGCTTGGTATCCGATTGCCACAGAAACCTATTGAAAGGCGGTATTTATATGTACCCATCTACTTTTAAATCGCCCAAAGGCAAGTTACGTTTGCTATATGAGTGTAACCCCATGGCTTTTATCACCGAGCAGGCTGGTGGAGCAGCATCCGATGGAAAGAATCGTATTCTAGAATTACAACCTACCGAGTTGCACCAACGAGTAGCCTTCTATTGTGGAAGTAAAAACATGGTAGAAAAAGTAGAGCGTTTTTTAGCCGAATCGGAAGAGAAATAAGATAATTGAAATTTACATCAAAAAATAGCGATTAATATTTGATAATTCCAATTTTTTTATAACTTTGCATCTATCAAAAAGAAAAAAGAATGAATTTTCAGTTGACAAATACATATTGGTGGTGGAGCTTACAACTTAAAAAGTAGTGAGTGAAGGATATTAATGTATTAATCAAATGAAATACAAGCAAAATAATAAAAGCCTATCGTACTCACGATAGGCTTTTTCACTTTTAAGCGTAATAGAGAAAATAAATAAAACGATATAATGGAAAAATTTGCAGTAGACTCAAATGGCTTTTATGGAGAATTTGGAGGTGCATATATACCTGAGATTCTTTACGATAATGTAGAGAATCTGAAGAACACATATTTAGAAATATTGAATGATCCCACTTTTCAGGCTGAATACCATCAGTTACTTCGTGATTATGTAGGACGTCCTTCGCCTTTGTATCTTACAAGAAGGCTCTCACTAAAATATGGTTGCAAGATATACCTAAAACGTGAAGATCTAAATCATACAGGAGCCCACAAAATAAACAATACGATTGGGCAGATTTTGCTAGCTCAGCGAATGGGGAAAACCCGAATAATAGCCGAAACAGGTGCAGGGCAGCATGGGGTGGCTACGGCTACCGTTTGTGCATTGATGAATATGGAATGTATAGTATACATGGGAGCAACTGATGTTGAACGTCAAAAACTCAATGTGCAGAAGATGGAGATGTTGGGAGCAAAGGTAATACCTGTAACAAGTGGCAATATGACACTTAAAGATGCTACCAATGAGGCTATTCGTGATTGGTGTAGCAACCCATCCAATACCTATTACATTATAGGCTCTACCGTTGGTCCTCACCCGTATCCCGATATGGTAGCTCGATTGCAAGCTGTAATAAGTGAAGAAACACGCAAACAATTGTTTGAGAAAGAGGGTCGAGAAACACCCGACTATGTGATAGCATGTGTAGGAGGGGGAAGTAATGCAGCTGGTATGATTTACCATTTTTTAGACGAAGCACATGTCAAAATTATATTAGCAGAAGCTGCTGGTAGAGGGATTGATTCTGGAGAATCTGCTGCCACTATTCATCTCGGAAAGATGGGAATTATACACGGAAGTAAGACTTTGATTATGCAATCAGAAGATGGACAAATCGAAGAGCCTTACTCTATTTCGGCGGGTCTTGACTATCCAGGAATAGGACCTCTACATGCACATTTAGCATCAACAGGACGATCGGAAGTGTTGGCTATTACCGACGATGAGGCGGTGGAAGCGGCTTTTGAACTGACACGACTTGAAGGTATTATTCCTGCCATAGAGTCATCACATGCACTAGGCGTTTTTGCTAAAAAAAAATTCAATGCAGATGATGTAATAGTACTTTGTCTATCAGGAAGAGGTGATAAGGATATGGAAACTTATGTGAAAATTAAAGAAGAAACAGGTTTATGAAAATTAAAATACACACACACACAAAGAAACTTTTAGCAGATCTTCAAACACCAGTTGGGGTTTATTTAAAAATTAGAGATATATATCCCGAATCGGTATTGCTTGAAAGTTCTGACTATCATGCAGGAGAAGATGGTTTCTCGTTTATATCTTTTGATCCCATCGCTCGATTTAAATTAGAAGGTAGAACTATCACAAAAGAATATCCACATCATGTAATCGAAAAAGCAGAATTGCAAGAATCGGAACAACTAACCGCTACATTCCAGCATTTTATAAGTGAGTTTGATGTAAGCGGAGATAATCCTACCGCAATCAACGGTTTCTTTGGTTACACATCGTATGATGCAATCCGTTATTTCGAGGCAGTTGATCCAGTGAATAAAAAACTCGATAATGCCAATGTTCCCGAGTTTTACTATATCCTTTATCGTTTTATTATTGTTGTAAACCACTTGAAAAATGAACTTACAATAGTCGAAAACTTGTTGGATGGGGAAACATCAACGATCGAAAATCTTGAAAAGATTCTGAATAATAATGATATTGCTGTTTATAAGTTTAGAAGTATTGGAGACGAATGCTCTTATATAACCGACGAGGAGCATATGGATATGATTAAGCAAGGAATCAAACATTGTCAACGTGGCGATGTGTTTCAGATTGTTCTATCAAGATGCTTTACACAACAATTTAGTGGAGACGAATTTAATGTATACAGAGCCTTGCGTTCTATCAATCCGTCGCCTTATTTATTCTATTTTGATTTTGGCTCTTTCCGTGTTTTTGGTTCTTCGCCCGAAACCCATTGCCGAATAAAAAAAGGAAAAGCATATATTGATCCCATAGCAGGAACGTATTTCCGCACAGGCGATGATGATAAAGACCGTGTTTTGTCTGAAGAGTTATTAAAAGATGAGAAAGAGAACGCAGAACACGTAATGCTTGTCGATTTGGCACGTAACGACTTGAGTCGTAATTGCCACGATGTGCAGGTCGATTTTTATAAAAATGTTCAGTTCTACTCGCATGTAATCCATTTAGTATCTCGTGTAAGCGGAACCGTTGACACAGGAGCAAATAGTATACAATTATTTGCTGATACATTTCCTGCTGGTACACTATCTGGTGCACCTAAAGTGCGTGCTATGCAACTAATCAGAGATATCGAACACTCGATGCGTGGTGTATATGGTGGATGTATAGGCTATGTAGGCTTCAATGGCGATTTTAATCAGGCTATAACCATACGTACGTTTTTGAGTAAAAACAATGTCCTCTACTACCAAGCAGGAGGTGGTATTGTAGCCAAATCTGATCCTAAGACTGAGGTAATGGAGGTGCGTAACAAACTTGGTGCATTAAAAAAAGCAGTGGATGCTGCGGTAACAAAAAGTTGATTTTATGAAAATATTGATATTTGATAATTACGATTCGTTTACATACAACTTAGTACACTTAGTGAAAGCACTCGGATATTCGGATGTAGATGTATGTAGGAATGATAAAATAGCATTGGAAGAGGTGGCAAAATACGATAAAATTATTTTGTCTCCAGGTCCAGGTGTTCCATCCGAAGCAGGATTATTATTGCCTTTGATTAAGCAGTATGCTTCTACTAAAGCCATATTAGGTGTTTGTTTAGGACATCAAGCTATTGGAGAAGCATTTGGAGCAAATTTGCTCAATCTCGAAGATGTGTATCACGGGGTTGCTTCTCAAATAGATATTATCGAAAAAGATTATATTTTTGATGATATGGAAAGCTCCATAGAGGTAGGACGATACCATTCTTGGATTGTGGCCGAGGCACAACTCCCCCCTTGTTTTACGATAACAGCCAAAGATGCTAACGGGCAAATAATGGCTATGAAGCACAAAGAATATGATGTACATGGTGTACAATTTCACCCCGAGTCTGTTTTGACTCCATTCGGAAAACAAATAGTACGTAATTTTCTGTCAAAATAAAGATAACCTTATAATATTATGAGCAAAAAAATACTTTTGAGTGAGAATGATATACCCGACAAATGGTATAATATTGTGGCAGATATGGTTAATAAGCCTCTTCCTCCTCTTAATCCAGCAACAAAAGAAATTTTAACAGCCAGCGATCTCGAACCTATTTTTGCACAAGAACTTATTAAGCAAGAAATGTCGCAAGAACGATGGATCGAAATTCCAGATGAAGTTAGAGAGTTGTATAAAATATGGAGACCAACCCCTTTGGTAAGGGCTACAAGGCTCGAAAAAGCCTTGGATACGCCTGCTCGTATTTACTTTAAGAACGAAGGAGTAAGCCCCGTTGGATCGCACAAACTCAATTCGGCATTGCCTCAAGCATATTACAATATGAAGCAGGGCATAAAACGTTTAACAACCGAAACAGGAGCAGGACAATGGGGGGCAGCCTTGAGTTTTGCGACGAGTGTTTTTGGTCTCGACTTAGATGTGTATATGGTAAAGGTAAGTTACAATCAGAAACCATACCGCAGAATGATGATGCAAACGTGGGGTGCCAATGTAATACCTTCGCCAAGCGATAGAACCGATGCAGGAAGAAGTATCCTAGTCAAAGATCCCCACAATTCGGGTAGTCTAGGTATTGCTATTTCCGAAGCCGTAGAAATGGCTCTTAAAGACCCTCAGGCTCGTTATACGCTAGGTAGTGTTCTCAATCATGTTTCATTGCATCAGACAGTTATCGGACTAGAGAGCGAGAAGCAAATGGAGATTGCTGGGTATTATCCAGATATTGTAATTGGATGTTTTGGTGGAGGATCTAATTTCTCGGGAATCAGTTTTCCTTTTTTACGCCATAAAATAACTAAAGGGCAAGATATTCGCATCATTGCAGCAGAACCTGCAAGTTGTCCTAAATTAAGCAAAGGTCGTTTTGAATATGACTATGGCGATACAGTTGGTCTAACACCTTTACTACCCATGTATACATTGGGACATGATTTTCAGCCAGCAGACATTCATGCAGGAGGCTTGAGGTATCACGGAGCAGGCACAATTGTAAGCCAATTGCGTAAAGATGGATACATAGAGGTTCAGGATATTCCTCAATTGGAAACATTTGAGGCAGGAAGGCTTTTTGCCAATACCGAAGGCATCATCCCAGCTCCTGAGTCTACGCACGCTATTGCCAGCGTGATACGAGAGGCTCTAAAAGCAAAAGAAGAAGGTGTAGAAAAAAATATTCTGTTTTGCTTGTCTGGACATGGTCTTATTGATATGACAGCTTACGATCAGCATTTTAGCGGTAAAATGAAAAATCATATTTTGACTGATGAGGAGATCGCAAAAACCAGAGATATATTAGAAAAATTAGCATGAAATTAATATTAAATAGATTATTCAATCACCAGCATCTGACACGTGCCGAGTCAAAAAATATACTGACCCGAATGGCTGCTGGTGAATACAATGATTCGCAGATTGCTGCCTTTATAAGTGTGTATTTGATGCGAACTATTAGCATTGAAGAGTTTTTGGGTTTTACAGATGCTCTGCTTGATTTACGAACAAATGTAGATGCCTTGCAAGCATATAACCCCATAGATATAGTGGGTACAGGAGGAGATAATAAAAACACATTCAATATTTCTACACTATCTTGTTTTACAGTTGCCGCAGCAGGATATAAGGTGGCTAAACATGGCAACTATGGTGCAACGTCGGTAAGTGGTGCATCGAATGTAATGGAGCAGCATGGCGTAAAATTTACATCAGATGTTAGCAAGCTAGAGCGTTCGCTCGATAAAACTAACATTGCCTATCTACATGCACCATTGTTTAACAGTGCATTAAAAGCTGTTGCACCTGTGCGTAAAGCATTAGGAGTACGTACTTTCTTTAATATGCTAGGTCCTATCGTGAACCCCATTCGTCCCAAGCGAAGCATGTTGGGTGTTTTCAATTTAAAAATGGCACGCATGTATAATTATATCTATCAACAGATGGAAGGCGTAGACTTTGCCATTGTACATGGCTTGGATGGCTACGACGAAATTTCGTTAACAGGCGACTTCAAAGTTATAACCAAACAGTCTGAAGATGTGTATTCACCCCAATCGATTGGCTTTGCAAAATACAATGAATTTGATTTGGATGCGGGAAGTACGCCCGAATCTGCTGCAATTATTTTTGACAATATTATCAATAATAAAGCAACCCATGCTCAAACCGATGCAGTAATTGCCAATGCCGCATTTGCTATTCAAATAATCAATCCAAGCCTTTCCATCGAAGCTTGTATAGCTCAAGCAAGGGAGGCCATAGAGAGCGGTAAACTTAAACAGACCTTCCAACAGTTCTTGGAATTAAATAGTTAATATTGCTATACATGAAACGAGTTGTAATTATAAATGGACATCCTGATAAAGACAGTTTTTGTTATGCTTTGCATCAAGCTTACAAAAAAGGGTGCTTGCAAGAAGGTAACGAAGTAAAAGAAATTGTTTTGGCAGATATGCAATTTTCGATCAACTTGGCGTACGGATACCGTAAACGAACCGAATTAGAACCTGATTTGATACAAGCTTGGGAGAAAATACAATGGGCTGAACATATTGTATGGATTTACCCTACATGGTGGGCTTTACCACCTGCCTTGCTCAAAGGATTTATAGATCGCTTGTGGTTACCTGGTTTTGCTTTTGAATACAGAGATAATTCCCCTTTCCCCAAAAAATTATTAACAGGAAAAACGTCCGAAATAATAAGTACAATGGATAGTCCTGTGTGGTATTATAAGTGGATAACGGGAGATATAGGAGGTAAAATGATGCGAAAAGAGGCAGGTGCTTTTTGTGGAATTAAAAATATTCGTACAAGTTATTTAGGCGAAGTAAAGAAATCGAGCCTCGAAAAGCGAACTGCTTGGTTAAAACAGATTGAAAGCCTTGCAAAAAAGTAGCGTTTATACCGATATATAGCAAACATTAGATCAGTTTTTTTTAGGAACTAAATAGTTAATCCTTTCTTATGGAAATTACTCAGTGCAAATCGTTAGACGAAGTTAGGGCTAATATTGATCGTATCGATTCGATGTTAGTAGATCTGATAGCCAAGCGAAGCTTATATGTAAATCAGGCAGCTAAATTTAAAACAAATAAGCAGGAAGTAGATGCACCTCAAAGAGTGGAGCAGGTGATTGAGAAAGTGAAGAACTTGGCGGAAGCTAACAACTTAAATCCAAGTATTGCCGAAGATATATTTAGAACCATGATTAGAGGATTTATAGAGCAAGAGAAAAAAGCATTGGGGCATAGTTAAAAATTAGTAGTATGGAGAATATTTTAGATAAAATAATAGCAAATAAACATAAAGAGGTATTACTGCAAAAACAGGAGATTAGCATTGCCCAGTTAGAGCAAAAAATAGCAAGTACAGCTAACCTCAATTTATTTAAGAAATCATTAGCCAATTCGTCAACAGGTATTATAGCCGAGTTTAAAAGACGGTCTCCCTCTCGAGGATGGATATTTGAGCAGGCAAAGGTTGACGATGTGGTATCGCACTATGCTCAAGGGGGAGCTAGTGCTATATCGGTGTTGAC